>CBFGWV010000193.1:0-9502 GCA_965652545.1 uncultured Candidatus Competibacteraceae bacterium
ATGACGACTTTCCCCTGGCCGGAGAACTTCAACACGATGCCCTCGCCGCTGGTCACGCTGTTGACCAGGTTGCCGAACAAGCCGCTGCCACCGCCGGCTGTGGCCACGGACAGTTCGTAGTGCAGACGGCTGTCCCAGGCGGTGACGTGGGCGTTGTCGATGATCACGTCCCGCCCGGGCTCCACGTCGAGCACGAACAAGGAGCCGAAACCCGACACCACGAGCTGGCCGTGGCCGCTGGTGTTGAGCACGAAGAACCCCCCGCTGCCGCCGAACAATGCCGTGCCCAGGTTTTGCATTTTGGTGGCGATGTTGACGGTCTCGGTCGCGGCGACGAATGCACCGTCGTTGAGGGTGTATTGGGTCTCGCCGACCTCCAGCAGTTGCAGTGAGCCGGGCATGACCGGGGACAGCAGGCAGTCGCCGCGTCCGCGTACCGCTTCGATGTGTTGCATGAAGAACGACTCACCGCTGGTGAGGCGGCGCATGAGCGCGCTGCCCAGCCCGCCACGCATTTTGCCCTTGAGGTCCAGGGTGTCCTCCATCATCACCATGGCTCCGGACTCGCAGAAGATCTTGTCGCCCTTATCGAGGCTGGCGTGCAGGAAGGGGTCGATATCGCCGGTGATGGTGAATGTGGGCATCGGGAACGCTCCGTGGTGTCGGTTTTTCAGATGATGCCGGATCGGTGATTGCCTTGGCGATATTGCAATTCTTTCTACTGTGTCAACCGCGACATGCGGTTCATCTGCCGGGCTAACCGACGAAATCGCCAGACAATACTGCCGCGACACCCTCTCCTCAAAAGGGCCGCCATGCACGATGCGTGAGCGGCCCGGACCACCGATTGCGCAGCGATTCGTCCAATCGAGAAAGGAGGAGAGGGCATGACACATGCAACGACAAGAGGCTGTGTGGCGGCGGCCGTGGCGCTGATGGCGCTGACGGGTACGGGCACGGCCCGTGCCGGAACGCCGGAGTTCACCGGCTATTTCCGTTTGCCGGCGTTCGCCGAAAACGACCGCGGTGGTGGCCAAGTGTGTTTTGACCTGGCGGGAACGCGGGAGAAGGCCACCGGACGTCTGGGCAACGAGTGCGGCACCTACACGGAGCTGAATTTCGGCCTGCCGGTGTACGAGGCCGACAATGGCATCCAGTTCAATTACGACGTCATGCTGGCCTGGTTCCAGCGCAACGCGAAGGATGCGGCCAGTGGCAATGAGGGTTCGAACACCACCGGTACGATCTTCAAGCAGAACTTCGCATCGGTGACCGGTTTCGGCGGCTGGCTGGAGGGATCGGAATTGTGGATGGGTAAGCGCTACTACCGGCGCCAGGACATCCATGCCATGGACTGGTATTACATCGGCAACGATGCGGTGCAGGGCTTCGGTATCCAGGACATCGACGTGGGTCTGGGCAAGTTCAGCGCGGCGGTGTTGTACAAGGACAATTCCGACGATTCCAGCGAATCCGGTCGCGACCTGCGGCTGGACTGGAGCAACATTCCGGTCAATACCAACGGCGAGTTGGAATTCATCGCCATCGCCCGCGACGCCGACCAGAGCGACAGCACACCCGAGCAGGCCGAGGACGGGTTCGAGTTCACCGTCCAGCACACGCAGAAGGACTTGTGGGGCGGCTTCAACAAGTTCGCCGTGCAGTACGGCCGTGGCGCGGCCGGCGGTTCGGGCCTGGGTGGGCAGTTCAACTTCACTACCGACGACACCGAGACCTTCCGTATCGTCGATCACCTGGTCATCGCCCCCAACGAGAACTTCTCCTCGTTCTTCGCCTTCGTGCATGAGATCAACGAGGTGGGCGGCGAGGAGGACCAATGGACCACCTTGCTGGCACGACCGATGGTGCATTGGAACAAGTACATCAGCAGCGAGATGGAAATCAGCACCAGCCGGGTGAAGTACGGCACCGGCGATCTGGCGGTGGGTGAGACGGGCAAGTTGAACAAAGTCACCCTCGCCCCCCTGGTGCTGCGCGCCGGTACCGGCCCGTGGGCCCGGCCGGAGCTGCGCTTCTTCGTCACCTGGGCGGATTGGAACGACGCGGCCAACACGCGTGCCGGCGGCAACATCGTCGATGGCAGCGACTACCTGGCCAACAACGCCACCAGCGGCTACACCATCGGCGCCCAGGTCGAGGCTTGGTGGTGAGTTGAAGCCTACGGCACCGTAGCCGCCGCCTGCGGTGCCTCCCATCGCTTTGTCTCTTGCCAAGCGCCCGATCCTCGCTCAGATTCCGTCGGCGCGTTGCACCAGACGGGGTGGACAGGTGTCGATCGAGGGCGAGGTCAGCAATGGATTGAAAAGCGCGGCGGTTGCCGTGTTGTTGTTCGTCGCCGCGACGGGGGGATTGCGCGCCGAGCCGGCGGTGGTGGTGCGTACCCAGGCCTTGGGCACGCTCACTGAACCCTTGGTGCTGAGTGCGCCGGCCAATGTCGTCAGCCTGGCGGACAGCCGCTTGAGCGTGGAGTTGACCGCCCGTCTGGACAGCCTGCCGGTGCGGGTCGGCGAGACCGTCGACGCCGGCACGGTGCTGGCCCGTCTGGATTGCAGCCGCTACGCCTGGACTCGGCGTCAACTGGCCGCGCAATTGGACGCCCTCGATGCCCGTCATCGCAACGCCTTGCGTCAGCGTGAGCGGGCCCGTTCCTTGCAGCGCCAGCGCACCCTGGCCGATGAGGTGGTCGACGAGCGCGAGACCGCGGCCGAAGACCTCGCCGCCCAGATCGAGGCACAGCAGGCCGCACTCGCGCTGGCGCGCAGGGACGAGGCTCTCTGCGTGGTCGAGGCGCCGTTCGCCGGGGTGATCGTGGAGCGCTACGCCTCGGAGGGCGAGCTGCTCAACCCGGGCACGCCGCTGCTGCGTCTGCTGGACACCGGGCGCACGGAGGTTTCCGCGCATGTCCTGGAGGCCGATGTCGACAGCCTGGCCAGGGATGGTGCGCTGTACTTTCGGGCCACCACGGGGCCGGTCTACGCGGTGACCATCCGCAGCCTGCCACCGGTGGTGGATGCCGTGACCGGTACCCGCGAGGTGCGGCTGGGGTTCAGTGATGCGCGTCCGCCGGTCGGCAGCCGCGGGCGGCTGGAGTGGAGCGCCGGGCCGGCGCTCCCGGCTGCCTACCTGGTGCGTCGTGACGGTGCTGTCGGCGTGCTCGCGGCGATGCAAGGCCATGCCCGCTTCGTGCCCATTCCCGGTGCGCTGGAGGGGCAGCCGGCTCTGGTCGCGGCGTTGGATGTCACGCTGCCGGTGATCGTCGAGGGTCGGCTCGGTCTGTCCGATGGCGATGCCATCACCCTGGGCGATTGAGACGGCCGCGATGCTGGAGCGCCTGCTGTCCAACCATGTGCTGGCCAACTTGACGTTTGCCGTCGTCCTGGTGATCGGCACCCTGGCCTATGTGGATCTGCCGCGCCAGCAGGACCCGACGATCAACTTCAATTGGATCGACATCACGACGTTCTTTCCCGGCGCCTCCGCGGCGGATGTCGAAAAACAGGTTACCGACATCCTGGAGGAGGCCGTAGCCAAGCTGTCGGATGTCCGCTTTGTCTCCAGCACCAGCCGTGAGGGGGTCTCCAGCATCCTGGTGCGTTTCCAGGATATCGATGGCGCGACCTTCGACAAGCGGGTCAATGACCTGCGCCGCGAGATCCAGAACAAGGAAGGCGAATTACCGGCGGCTGTGGAGACGCCGGCCATTTTCGAGGTCACCTCGGCCAACGCCTTTCCCACCGCCACCCTGGTGATCACCGGGCCGGCCGACGACGAAAACCTGCGCCGCCAGGCCGATGCGGTGCGCAAGGACCTGGAGCGCATGGCCGGCGTGGACAGTGTCATGCCGGTGGGGTTGCGCGACCCCGAGCTGCAGGTGCTGTTCGACCCGCAGCGGCTGGAGACGCTGGGGCTGTCACCGGCGCAACTCGCCGACACGGTCAGCGCCTACTACCGCGATGTCTCCGCCGGCACCGTCCAGGTCCGCGACGAGAGCTGGCTGGTGCGCTTGAGCGGCGCGCATGCCGACCCGGCCCATCTGGCCCGCCTGCCGGTGACCACCGCCAGCGGCGAGGTGGCGTTGGGCAGCCTCGCCGAGGTGGTCCGCGGCCGCAAGAAAGCCGACAACGTGGTGCACTTCGATGGCCGTCCGGCCATCCTGCTGGGCATCACCAAGCAAGGCGACACCAACCTGCTCGAACTGGTCGGGCGGGTGACCGCCTATGTGCAGACGCGCAATGCCGTCAGCGCCGGCACCGGTGTCCGCCTGGTGCTGGTCGACGACCAGACCGAGATCACCCGCAACGCCTTGTCGCTGATGCAGAACAACGCCGTGGTCGGGCTGGCGATGGTGCTCGTAGTGAGCTGGCTGTTCCTCGGCGGGCCGATCGCCTTGCTCACCTGTATCGGTATTCCGTTCATTCTGGCCGGTACCTTCTGGACGCTCTCGCTGATGGACCAGACGCTCAATGTCACTGTTCTTCTGGGCGTGGTCATCGCACTGGGCATGCTGGTGGATGATGCCGTGGTGGTGGTCGAGGCGGTCTTCTACCGTTTGCAGCGCGGCTATGACGCGGTCACGGCCACCGTGGATGCCTTGCGCGAGGTGGCCGCCCCCGTGCTGACCGCGGTGCTGACTACCGTGGCGGCGTTTCTGCCGTTGATGCTCATGCCTGGCATCCTGGGTAAGTTCATGCGCGTGGTGCCGCTGGTGGTGTCGGTGGCCTTGGTGATCAGCCTGATCGAGGCGTTCTGGATGCTGCCGGCCCATGTGAGCGCCGCGCGGGTGGATGTGCGCGGCACCAGCGGCAGCCGGCGGCGGCGCATTCGCTTTCTGGCCGCGGTGCGCCGCGGCTACACCCGGATCCTGCTGCGCGTGTTGCGTTACCCCAAGACGACCTTGCTCGGCTGCATGCTGATGATGACCGCCGCTGGTGGGGCGGTGGCCGCTGGGATGATCCGATTCGATTTCTTCGCCAGCGACCCGCTGCGCCTGTTCTACGTCAATATCGAGATGCCCACCGGCACGCCGTTGACGGCCACCCTTGAAAAGACGCTCGCGGTGGAGCGTAAGGTGCGCTCGCACTTGACGCTGGAGGAGACACGGGCGGTGGTCAGCTATGCCGGTCAGGCGTTCACCGACACCGCGCCGCAGTTCGGCGACCAATACGGCCAAGTGATGGTGGGCTTGCGCCCGGCGCGCGAGGGCTTGCGCGGTGTGGATGCGGTCATCGACAGCCTGCGCGCCGATGTCGAGGCCACGCAGGGGGCACGGGTGACGGTATTGCGCCTTGCCGGCGGGCCGCCCAGCGGGAAGCCCATCAGCATCAAGGTGCGCGGCGATACGTTCGACGAACTGCGTGCCGCGGCGGCTGAACTCAAGGCCGTCATGGCGACGGTCCCCGGCGTTCGCGACATAGGCGACGACGATGTCGATGGGCTCATGGAGCTGCGCCTGGAGCTGGATCTGGCGGCCGTGCACAAGGCCGGTGTGGACCCGCAGGAAGTCGCGCGCAATCTCGCCTTGCTGGTCGACGGGCTGGTCGGCGCCAGCCTCCAGGACCGCGGCGAGACCGTGGACGTGCGGGTGCGCGCACGGCCGGAAAACCTGACCGGCCTGGACCAGTTGCTGCGCGTGACCTTGCCCGTGCCGGGCGGCGGCCGCATCGCATTGTCGGAGCTGACGCAACAGACGCGCGGGCGCGGGCAGGGCAGCATCCGCCATTACGACTTCCGCCGCGCCATCACCGTGGAGGCCGATATCGCGCGCGAGATCACCGACACCGTGGCCGCCAACGCGGCCATCCTCACCGCCTGGGACCGGCTGCGCGAGCGCTACCCGAACATCGACCTGGACTTCTCCGGTGAGCTCGACGACATCCAGGAGAGCCTGGATGCCATCGGTGTGTTGTTCCTGTTCGGTCTGGGGCTGATCTACCTGATTCTCGGTACTCAGTTCCGCAGTTATCTGCAACCGCTGATGATCCTGGCCACCGTGCCGCTGGCCATCACCGGCGTGGTCCTGGGGCTGCTGGTGACCGGTAACCCGCTGAGCCTGTTCACCTTGTACGGTGTGGTCGCCCTGGCCGGAATCGCGGTCAATTCGGCCATCGTGTTGATCAGCGCGGCCAACGACCGTCTAGCCCTGGGCATGTCCGTGCTGCACGCCACGGTGTATGCCGCCCGCCGCCGGGTCATACCCATCCTCATCACCTCACTGACGACCATCGCCGGCCTGTTTTCCCTGGCCACCGGCCTGGCCGGGCATTCGCTCATCTGGGGGCCGGTGGCGACCAGCATCGTCTCCGGGCTGGCGTTCTCCACCGTGTTGACCTTGCTGGTGATCCCCATCGTGTATCGCCTGAGCATGCGTCGGGCGGGCAGGCACTCGTCCGAGCCGTGGCATAGACTCAGGTTGGGGCGGGTCTTGGGAGGGCGCGCAAGTGGCGATCACCCACCGACGTGAGGGGGAACGGATGTGCACGGGGCCGGCGGGATGACGCTCGCGGTGGGGTCCGTCCTGGGTGTCTATGAGGTCACCGGCAAGCTCGGCCAAGGCGGCATGGGCGAGGTGTTCCAGGCGACCGACAGCCGCCTGGGGCGCGATGTGGCGATCAAGATTCTCCCCGAGGCCTTTGCCACCGATGCCGAGCGTCTGGCCCGCTTCGAGCGCGAAGCCCGCCTGCTGGCCACCTTGAACCACCCCAATATCGCCACGCTGTTCGGGCTGGAAGACCTGGCCGGCATGCGTGCACTGGTGATGGAACTGGTGGACGGCCCGACCCTGGGCGAACGTCTGCAGAAAGGGCCGATACCCCTCAAAGAGGCCTTGGTCATCGCGCGGCAACTGGCTGAGGCCCTGGAGGACGCCCACGAGCGGGGCATCGTCCACCGCGACCTGAAGCCCGCAAACATCAAACTGCGCGAGGATGGCCGGGTGAAGGTGCTGGACTTCGGCCTGGCCAAGGCCATGGGCAGCGAGGCCGGTCTGTCGTCGGACCCGTACCTGGAGCGCTCGCCGACCATCACCTACGACGCCACCGTCACCGGTGTGATTCTCGGCACCGTAGCCTACATGTCGCCGGAGCAGGCCATCGGCAAGCTGGCCGACAAACGCTCGGACATCTGGGCGTTCGGCGTCGTGGTCTGGGAGATGCTCAGCGGACGCCGTTTGTTCGCCCGCGACTCGCTGCCCGAGACCCTGGCCGAGGTGCTCAAAGCCGAAGTCGACTTCTCGCTGCTGCCGCCGGAGACCCCGCAAGCCCTGCGCCGGCTGCTGGCGCGCTGCCTGGAACGGCAGCCCAAACAGCGCCTGCGTGATATTGGCGATGCGCGTCATCTGATCGACGACATGATCGCCGACCGTCACTCGGCCGATGTGTCGGGAGCGGGTGGCGTCAGGGGCACGGGCGGGCGGCGACCGCGCGGGGCCGTTGTCGCCTGGACAGTCGCCGGCTTGTGTCTTCTGCTCACCGCCGGCTTGCTGGCGCTGCTGCTGAACCGGCCGACGCCGGCACCGGCCCTGCGCGGCCGCTTTGAGATCACCCTCCCACCGGGACAGCAGCTGGATGCGCGCTACCGGCGTGCGCTGGCTGTGGCGCCGGATGGCCGCAGCCTTGCCGTGATCACCAGCGGGGCGGCGCTGCCGCCGGCTTCGTTCCGCGCAAGCGACCGTCAGATCTCATTGCGCGCGCTGGACGGCTGGACGTTCAGGCCCTTGCCCGACACCCAGGGGGCGACCGATCTGGCCTACTCGCCGGATGGCCGCTGGCTGGCCTTTCACGTTGCCGGCCCTCGCTCGAGCGGCCAGTTGTTCAAGATGCCGGTCGACGGTGGCCCGCGCACCACCTTGTGCAACTGCCCTGGCGGGTTCGGCTTGAGTTGGAGTGTCGAGGGCTGGATCGCGATCGGGCAACGCAACGGGCCCTTGCTGCGTGTGGACGCCGATGGCGGCGACCCCGAGCCGATGGCCGCGCTGGATGAGGCTGGCGGGGAGATCGCCCATCGGCATCCGCATGTGTTGCCCGATGGCCGGCAGGTCGTGTTCACCGCGGTCGGCGCCTCGAGCACCGTCAATGGCCGCGGTGGCGACTTGCGTCGTCAGCGGGTGGGTGATGCGGTGTCCGAGCCGTTGCTGGAGGACGCTGCGGATGCGCGTTTCATGCCGCCGGGCCGTCTGGTTTTCGCCCGTGGCGGCGTGCTGTTCAGCGCGCCCTTCGACCCGAAGCGGGGTGTGCTGACCGGCGACGCGGCACCGCGGGTGGAAGGGGTGGCCCATGCCGTGGCCAGCGGTAACGAATGGCGTGATACGGCCGCCGCCCAATACGATGTTGCGGTGACCGGGTTGCTGGTCTACGGACCGGGCTCGACAGCACCGGCACCGGACCATGAACTGTTCTGGCGTGATGACGATGGCCGCGAACAGGCCTTGACCCTGGTCTCCGGCGCTTACCGCGCCGCCCGTCTGTCGCCGGATGGCGCCAGCCTGCTGCTGACCCACAGCGGTATCGAGCAGCCGGTGGAGTTGGCCGATCTGCGCCGCGGCTCAAAGCGACGGGTGACGTTCGAGGGTAGCCCGGAGTTTGCCATTTGGGGCCCGGGGGCGGGCGATATCACCTACGCGTCCAAGCACGAGGGCGCGGCACATCTCTACCGGCGCAATGTGAACGACCCCGGTGGCGCGGTCGAGCGGCTGAGTGTGGAGGGCGCCCACAACGTCGCGCCCTCGGTGTGGACGGCGGAGACGCCGCCGCGTTTGATTTTCGTCCAGCGTGCGACGGACGGCGCCAGCGAGGTGTTCATGCTGCGCCCCGGTGAGCCGCCGCAGCGGTTTCTCGGGCGCCCATTCCGCGCCAGCCATCCGGAGCTCTCGCCCGATGGCCGGTGGCTGGCCTATGTCTCGGATGAGTCGGGGCAGTTCGAGGTCTGGCTGCGTCCGTTCGATCGCAATGGACCGCCGCACCAAGTGTCTGTGGGGCGTGGGTATGAGCCGGCCTGGGCGCCGGATGGGTCGGCCATCTATTACCGCGTGCGTGAGGAGGGGCCGGCCGAGCAACCCCGTTATGCGTTGATGCGGGTGGCGGTGGCCTTCGCCGAGGGCGAGCCGCTCCTGGCACGGCCGGAGCGCCTGGCGGTGGGGGCGTCCGACCAGTTGTCGTGGCCGGTTCGTGGGTACGACGTGGCGCGGGATGGGCGGTTGTTGATGATCCGCCAGCGTGCCCTGGACGATGCTGCGGCCGCCGCTCTGGCCGAGACACAGTTTCCGCGGCGATTGCATGTCGTTGTCGGTGGCTTCGATTGACGCTGGCGCGGCATGGTGTGCGAGGTTTTCGTGATTGATGCCTATGCCTGCGTCAGGGCAACGAAGTGCGCGCAGCCGGGCATCGGGGGTGGTGCCGGACCCCCGCCGTCCGGGCCGGGTGGGTCATAGACGCGCTGTGAACACATCCGTGTGAGCTCGACGGCCGCATCCCTGCGGCCGACGGTC
>CBFGWV010000194.1:0-9496 GCA_965652545.1 uncultured Candidatus Competibacteraceae bacterium
CTGGTGGATGAGTTCTATGACCGCGGCGTCAAACTGGTGATCAGTGCCGATGCGCCACCGGATGCGCTATACCAAGGAGAACGGCTGAGTTTCGAATTCCAACGCACAGCCAGCCGATTGACCGAGATGCAATCGCATGACTACCTGGCCTGCCCTCATCGCCCGTAGTCGGCCATGAACCGCCCCGCGGTACTGACCGTCTGCGCCCTGCTGGTGGTCGCCGGCGCATGGCAATGGGCAAATAACAGGCCTGTACACCAGCCCCCAGGGATTCTGGTCCCCGACCCGCCGCGGCAGACTGATGGCGGTGGCGTGGCCATCCAACTGGAGGGCTACACCCTCACACCCCTGGCACGCTTCGAAGGGCAGGCCCGCGTGATCGGTCTTAGTCGCTATCGCCTGGACCGCGAGTCGGACCTCGCGCCGTATGACCTGGCGCTGGCCTGGGGCGCCATGTCGGACAGCCGTAATCTCGAGGCCGTCCGCCTGAGCCAGTCCGGCCGCTTTCTGCACTGGAGCTGGGATGAGCGCGGCCCACCGATTCCGGCGCAGGAGTTAGCCCGAAGCATGACCAACGTGCACGTGATTCCAGCCGACGATTTCATCACCCGCCGCCTCGCAGGCTTGCGCGAGGGCGAACTGGTGCGCTTCGACGGTGTACTGGTTGCCGCACAAGGCGACGATGGCTTCAACTGGCGCAGTTCACTGACCCGTGACGATACCGGCCAAGGGGCGTGCGAACTGCTGTGGCTGGAGTCGCTGTCCGTCGTGCAATGAAAAACGCCGACCAAGGGCCGGCGTTTTGAACGATACAGCGTTGTGCTCAGGCTGCCTTGGCGGCGACGCTCTTGAAGCTCTGCTCGGCCAACTGCTGCACCTGGGTGTGGTAATCCAGGCCGATCTTGGTCAGCGACTTGGTGTCCTTGACCAGCATGTCACCGGCGGTCTTGAGCACATCGCTCTGGGCGGCAACGTAGTGCTCGAGGGTCTTGGCGTCCTTGACCTCGAGCAGATCCTTGTAACGGCCGAGAACCAGATCGGCATAGGTCTGAAATGCCGACACCTGCAATTCGGCGACCTTCTCGAGGCTGGTCACGGACAGGCGGGCAAACGTCTGCACGGATTCGAGGATTTCGGCCTGAACGGCGTCAAACGGTTTGAACACGGGCTTCGTCATGGGGTATCCCTCCTAGCAGGGTTTCAACGACTATGTTGCGACGCAGCATAACACGGAGATTTATTGCAGTGCAACAATCCGAAGGCACCCACCACAGCCCTTTCCCACCCTCCGACTTGGAGCGCATCGATCTGGTGTTGCTGCTCGAAGCCCCGCCCGGCCCGCCACCTCGGCGACTGGACAAGACCGAGGCGCAAGCACTGCTGGCAGCGATTGCCGATGATCTGGGCCCAGCTCTCGGTGGACTCGAAGCGCTTCAACTGCTGGGGCTGGGCAGCGTGTTCGATCCGGCTGACCTGCTTCGCCCGGGACTACCGGTGCATCAAGCCCTCTTCAGCCTCGTCCAGGGCACGCGCCGGGAGGCGCCGTTCCAGCCCGGTCTCGTCGCCCTGGGCAGCGACGACGGCCGCTACCCGATCGCCGCACTCAACCCGACGCGACGGGCACTGGCGGGGCCGCTGTATGTCGTACCGATGATCATCGCCGGCCCAAGCGCCGCTCTGGATCTGGCGCGGGCCGAGGCCGAGACGCGCCTGATGCGCATGGCGACGGTATCCACAGATGTGCGCAAGGCGGTCGGCGACCACTTCGGCCTGCCCGCGGAAAACGCCTCATACGCAACGCTCACCGATCTGATGGCCCTGCTGAAGAACAGCTTCGACGCGCTCGACCTCGAGCCGGTCTGGTCCGTCCTGGTACAAGCCTTGTACCGAGCCGGACAGCCAGAGCGGTTCGAGAACGATTCGGGATTGACCGTCGATTGGACCATGGACGAGGCCCAACTCCATTTCCTGACCCTCGACGCCTGGGGCCAGCGCCAACCGGCAGCCGACCCCAAAGCCGTCCTCGCTGGCTACCGTCAGTGGTTGACCGCCTACCGGCGCGCCTTCGCCGCCCTCGAGGCCCATGAAGTCCCCGTCAGCCTCGCCATCGCCAGCCAGGGCGAGCAGCGCCTGGAAGGCTCAGTCCTGATCGAGCGGCTACTGGGGCAGACCACCAGCGCGGTGTCCGATTACCTACACCTGGACGACGATGTCGGCGTCATCGCCGCCAGCCGGCGCGTGGACACACCAGCACCGGCGGTGGAACACCGCTACCCGTTGACCCCATCGGCCGTCGCCGATGTCAGTGCCGGCGTGCAGGCACGCGGTCCGGTGCTGCTCGACGGCAACCCGCCCCGCTTGGCCCTGCCCGAGGGGTCGAGCCATTGATGCAACTGTTCTACTGCGACCACTTCGTGCTGCCACTACCGGATGGCCATCGCTTCCCAATGGCCAAGTACGCTCGCCTGCGCCAACGGCTGATCGATGCCGACGACCCGCGTCTGCGCTTCGTCGAGCCACCGGCAGCCACCGATGCGCAATTGGGGCTGGTACACGACCGGCGTTACCTGCACCGTATCGTCAGCGGCGCCATGACGGCCGCGGAACAGCGCACCCTGGGCTTCCCGTGGTCCCCGGCCCTGGTCGAACGATCACGGCGCTCCACCGGTGCGACCATCGCCGCTTGCCGCGCCGCCGTGGCTGACGGCGTCGCCGCCAACCTCGCCGGTGGCACCCACCACGCCATGCCGGCGGCGGCAAACGGCTTCTGCGTGTTCAATGACGCGGCCGTCGCCGCCCGCACCCTGCAACGCGAGGCCCCCGGGGTACGGCACGTCATGATCATCGACTTGGACGTTCACCAAGGCAACGGCACCGCCGCCGCCCTCGCCCACGACGACTCGGTATTCACCTTGTCCGTGCACGGAGAACGCAACTACCCGTTCCGCAAAGTGGATGGCGATCTGGATATGGGACTACCGGATGGAACCGGCGACGATGCCTACCTGAGCGCCGTCGAAAAGGCGATACACCAGGCCTTCCAGCGCTTCTCGCCCGACCTCATCATCTACTTGGCCGGCGCCGACCCCTACGAGGGCGACCGCCTCGGCCGCATGGCAGTGAGCAAACAGGGGCTGGCCGCACGAGATGCCCTGGTTCTCGAGCGCTGCCGCGGTGCCGGCCTACCGGTGGCCATCGCCATGGCCGGTGGCTATGCCCGCGACGTGGAGGACATCGTGGATATCCACGCCGCGACCATTCTCATCGCGGCAGGCTATGCAGACGCTCCCGCCGATATCGCTCTCTAGAGCGACTGATGGGTATCGCTACGCTCAACCCATCCTACATAGCGTTGCCCTTGACGGACCGAGGCGCGGTCGAACGCGCACGGATGTGTTCACAGCGAGTCTGCCCATGGCCTGCCCGACCCAAATGGCGGGGCAAGGACTGCCAAGATCCCAGCCGCCTCCAAAAACCGAGCGGCCCGGACCTTCCTGTGCAGATCAGAAGACTAGTGACTGACGCGCGCCGTACCGTCTGACCCCGTCAGAAGACGAACCCGCTCGCCCGGATAGAAGGGCTCGTCGGCCGCCTGGGTCACGGCGATGATGCGGCCGTTCTCCAGCCGAACGGTGATTTCCAACCCCGTCTGCCGGGTAATGGCCTCTTCCGCATAACTGCCGGCCACGCCACCGAGCACCGCACCACCGATGGCACCGGCTATCCGGCCGCTGCCGCCACCGACATTACTGCCGGCCAAACCACCGAGCGCCGCACCGCTGACCGTGCCGACATTCGACTTGGTGCCCTCGATCAGCACCTCCCGAACGCTCTCCACGGTGCCGTATTGAACCTGCTGAGCCTGCCGTGCCTGGGATCGGGTATACGCAGAGCCGGACATGCTCTCCGCACAGCCGGCGACGAATACGGTCGCACAGATCCCCAGCACCGCGGCGCGGCTGACGTTGATGAAACGGGAATTGGACATGAGGTCGAACCGAAAGATAGAGGTGGAACCAACAGCCGACGGCTGTACAAAAGCATGCCGGAGTATAACGTACGCTCGTTAATCCATGCTTAATCGATTCCCATGCCATACATCCCCCGCTCCCGGGCCGCTTGGGCCGGCACCCTCATCAGCATCACCGTCGTCCTGGCGGTGGCGCGGGGGCTTGGTGCGCCCTTTCCCGCCGCAGTCGCCGCCTTACCGGCGTGGATCGCCCTGATCCTCCTGTGGCCGCGTATCGGCCCGCGCCAACACCGTCAGACCCTGGCACTGGGCGGCATAGGACTTGTGACGCTGGCCATCGGGCTATGGCGCGGTGCGACGCTGGACATCGACCGGCTCGCCGGGGGCAACCTCGCCATCATCGCCATGCTCGCAGCGGTGAGCTTCCTGCGCCTGATCGCCCGCCCCTCGACCGACAGCAACCAGAACCTCCCCCGCGGCCGCAGTGCCGTGTGGCAAACCCTGGTCGGCGTGCACCTGTTCGGCGCATTCATCAATATTTCGTCCGTGTTCATCATGGGCGATCGCATCGCAAGCCACGGCCGCCTGGGCAAACGGCGGGCGCTGGCACTCACCCGTGGCTTCGCGACCGCGGCGTTCTGGTCGCCGTTCTTCGCCTCGATGGCCACCGCCTTGATCTACGCACCCGGCGCCCAAGTCAATCGCATCATGCTGTTCGGTCTGCCGCTAGCAGCCATCGCGCTCATCCTGGCCGGGCGCGACCTGGACCCGGAAGGCCCCATGCGTGCCGCCCCCATGGTCGGCTATCCGTTCACCATCCGCGGTCTGTTCGTCCCGATGACCCTGTTCGTGCTGGTCGCCACGCTGCACATCCTGGCCCCGGACATCACCATTCCGGTGGTCATCGCCCTGGTCTGTCCACTACTCGCGCTCACCTGGCTGATGGTGCGTAAACCGCGCGAAGGCCTGATCGCATGGCGCCAGCACATCACCCGCCGCCTGGCCGATGGCAGCAACGAGGTGGCCTTGTTCCTCGCCGCCGGCGTTCTTGCCGCAGGCCTGGTGGCGCTATTGAGCACATTGCCGGGTTGGCTGCCCTGGCAGCGGTTCGGACCGTTGGAAGCCACTCTCACCCTGTTGGCCATGGTCGGCTTGTCCGCCGTAGGCATGCATCCGGTAATCGCCATCGCCACGATCGGCCCGACGCTGGCACCGATACAACCCGACCCCACACTGCTGGCTATGGTTTTCGTACAAGCCTGGGGCGTGGGCGTAATTGCCAATCCGCTATCGGGTATCCATCTGGCCATGCAAGGGCGCTACGGCATCGACGGCATGGCCTTCCAACGCTGGAACGCAGCTTACGTGCCCACGGTCCTGGCGTTGGCCATCACGTCGTTGTGGATATACGGCTGGGTGTTCTGAGCGGGGGCTGGTCAGTCCGAGAACGGGGCGTACCACAGCTCGGCCTGATCCAACGGCACACTGTCGGGCAGCAGCGGATTGTCGATGCGGAAAAGCCGTCGGTCTTTGAGATTGGCCACCTCGATAGCGGCCTGATGGTAGGTGTAGAACCAGCGATCGTACGAACCGTTTTGCATCAAACGCCTCAAGCCGGTCTCTATCCGCCCCGCCAGACGCTCATTCGACTTGCCGACGAAGAAGTATTTTGGCCACGGATAGTAAAGCAGAATGTTCGTTTCAACCCTCATGTCGGGGTACTGGGCGGCCCGCGCGGCCAACTCATCCGGCGCCTCGTTGATTCCGCGGGAGAAGTAGTCGAACCGCCCCGCCATCAACATTTTGAACAAGCCTTCGTAGTCCGTCCCTGTCACCACGCGGAACCCGTTGGCCTTGAACACATCCACATCGTTCCAATCCTCGCCCTGCCCCACACGCAAAGCTTTCAAGGCATCCAGCGAGTCGATGTTTGCGAACAGATCCTGATTCTTCTCGTCGATCAGGAAGATTCTGTAACCGAGAATCCCCTTGCGCACGGGGAACCGAATCGGCAGGAACTCTTGTTCGAGCTCTTCGGTCACGGTCGACCAGACGATGTTGACGTTTGCACCCTCCTTGAGCTCGAAGCGGTAGCGACTCTCGCGCATGGGGGTGGCCGACGGCCGCATGCTGAACGGCCCATCCAGGTCTACAGTCGCCTCCAGCGCCAGGCGGATGAGCTCGACCAGATCATTGTCGCGGGTGTCCGCCTCGGATTCAGGCTGGGGGTAGATTACCGCCAATGGCCCGGCCGGTTCGTGCGCGGGAGCCGCCACCGGCCATAGAACGGCAACCAAACAGAGAAGTCGGCACAAGGCGCGGCGTATAGTCTCCATAACAGCCTTGATGAGCCGCTCAGGGCCTCTTGCAGGAAACAAATCGAGTCGTGGGACGGTAGCACACGCGAGGAAAGCGGGACATCACCGGGCCGGCACGCATCGATGCTGACCGATTGCCCGTCGGCCGGTGGCGGGATAGCATCCCCGCGGTGCTTCCAGACGAGTCCAGTCCATGGCGAAGGTTCGACGCGGCAAAAGCCGCACTACCGGTGGAAAACCGCCCGCATCGCGGGCACAGCGCCTTGATCGTTCACCGGACTGGCTGGTCGGCGGTCTGGCGTTGTTCGGCATGCTGGTCACCGGGTACCTCACGACAGTCGCCCTCAACGGCACCACCGCGGCGTTCTGCACCACCGGCGCCGGCTGCGATGTCATTCAGCAAAGCCAATGGTCGCGGTTCCTGGGGTTGCCCATCGCTCTGTGGGGCTTTGCCGTCTACGCACTGATCGCCGGCTTTGCGCTGCGCATGCCGGCACGGCTCAAACGCTGGCAACGGTTGTGGTACCTGGCCGTGGCCGGGGTCGCGGTGAGCCTCTACCTCACGGCGGTGGGCGTGATCATGCTCGATGCCGTGTGCGGCTGGTGTCTGTTGTCGCTGGCGACCATCAGCGCCATTTTCGTAAGCGTCGCCCTGCGCCGGCCCGACTCGGCACCGGGGTTGCCGTGGCGCTACTGGGCACTGAACAGCGGGCTGATCGCCGCCGCTCTGGTAGTCACGCTGCACGTCTACGCCAGCGGCATATTCTCACCACCGGAAAACCCGCGCCTGAAGGCCCTGGCGATTCACCTGGAGCAGTCGGACGCCAAGTTCTACGGCGCGTTCTGGTGCCCGCATTGTCAGGCACAGAAAAAGCTCTTCGGCACATCCGCCGACCGGCTCCCCTACGTTGAATGCACGCCCAGCGGACGCAACGGCCCGATGGCCGATGTGTGCATCGGTGCGCGCATCCAGGGCTACCCGACCTGGATCATCGACGGCCAGCGGATACAGGAGGTCATCGAGCCGGAAGCCTTAGCCGACCGAACCGGCTTCGACTGGACGGCCGACTATTCTGATTGAGCTGGGCGCCTGAACCGGGAGTGAACCGGCCGCTCAGCGCTTGCGCACCTGCGCCCACAAGGCCTCCAGACGCTTGGCCGACACCGGCCCTGCAGTCTTGAGCCCCTGGGCGAAGAGCGATACACGGTACTCTTCGAGCCACCAGCCGAAGGCGATCAACGCCGGGTCGAACCAACCGTTGTGCCGGTGCGTCTGGCGGGTCTTGCGGTAACGCTCGATGAGATCCTCGATCTGCGGCCGCAGGCGCCGATCGCGCTCCGGCTCGCGGGCCAGTTTGTCCAGACGCATGCCCACCGCCTGCAGGTAACGGGGCAGGTGCACCAGCCACTCGGCCGGGGTGGCGGTGATGAACCCCGGGTACACCAGATCGGCCAGCTGCTGGCGGATATCCTCCAGCGCAGGGCCCCATGGCGCGGGCGGTTGTGTCGGCAGGCGACGACCGGCCTCGTGGTGGCGGGCCAGGATGTCCGCCACCAGGGCCGCAAGCTCGGTGGCCGCCGGCACCAGTCGCGGCCCGCCCCGCTCCAGCGCCGCACGGTATGCTGCCTGATCGCGCGGGACGCCGTCGTCGAAGTAGGCACGCTCCACCGCCGCCTGGATCAAATCGTCCACCAGCGCTTGTTGACTGCCGATGCGGACGAAATGCAGCGCCATGGCATTGAGGCCGGGGATGTGCCGTCGCAGATAGGCGACCTTGTCGCGATGCTCGCGCAGTATGAGCGTACGCACGCCGGCGCGGTGATCGGACGCCGCCTTGTACGGGTCATCGCGCAACGCCAGACGCAGGCCCTCACCCTCGACGACCAGCGCCGGGTAGCCCTTGAGTGTCGTCCCCTGGCGCTGGAAAGTCACCGCCTCGGGCAGGGCGTCGACATCCCAGCGCACGACCGGGCGGTCCCAATCGGCCGCGGGTTCGGCGCGGCCCTGATTGGCGGCTGCGGCCGGCCGCGCCTTGCGTACGGGGACCTTCGCCAGGTCGGCAAAGGCGCGTCCCGCCGCCTGGCGCAAGCGTAGCTGCAGGGCATCGAGATCGCGCGCCTCATCGACAATGCGGCCCTCGGCATCGCGCACGCGGATGTTCAAGCGCAGATGGTCGGGGATGGCCCCGGGCTGCCAATCATCGGTCTCGATGTGAAGACCGAAACGCTGGGCGATACGCGCGCTGAGGGTCTCCAACAGACCGGCATCGGGCTCGGGCGGACGGGTCTCCAGATCGGCAATCAAGGCGGCGACGCTGTCCGGCACCGGCACCAGCGGCTTGCGCAGGCCTTTGGGCAGGGCTTTGACAAGCGCCGCGATACGCTCGGCGAGTAGGCCGGGAATCAGCCACTCCAGCGGCTCGGGCCGCAGCAGGTTCAAGGCCGCCAGCGGCACCTCCAGCGTCACACCATCGTCCGCGGCACCCGGCTCGAAGCGATAGCTCAAGGGCAGTGACAGATCGCTGATGCGAAGCCGCGGCGGGTAACGGCGGTCGGTGACCTCGCCGGTATCGCCCATGGCCACATCGTCAGGTTCAAAGAACAACAGCCTGGGTTGGGCTTTTTCGGCCTTGCGCCGCCAGCCTTCGAACCCCGACCCGCTGTAGATGTCCGCCGGGATCCGTTCATCATAGAACGCCACCAACGTCTGCGGATCCACCAGCAGATCGCGACGACGTGCGCGGGTTTCCAGCTCTTCGACCTCAGCGACAAGGGCGCGGTTATGCTTGAGGAACGGTGCATTGGACCGGTACCCGCCTTCGACCAGGCCGTCGCGGATAAGCACCATGCGGCTGACGGCCGGGTCGATCGGCCCGTAGTGCACCCGTCGGCCACTGGTCAATGTCAAACCGTACAGTGTGACGGTTTCATCGGCGGCCACCTGGGCCGGCTTTGCCTCCCAGCGAACATTGGTGTAGCTGCGGCGGATCAGGTGTCCACCCAACTGCTCCGCCCAACTCGGGTCGATACGCGCGTTGATACGCCCGAAAACCCGCGCGGTCTCGACGATTTCAGCGGCCATCAGCCAAGGTGGCGACTTGCGCGCAAGCCCAGAGCCAGGGAACACATGAAAGCGCCGCTGACGCGCACCAAGGTAACTGCCATCCTCCTGTCGCCGACCGATATGCGAGAGCAGCCCGGCCAGCAG
>CBFGWV010000195.1:0-9472 GCA_965652545.1 uncultured Candidatus Competibacteraceae bacterium
AGTCGATTACGGCCTGCGTTGAGGAAACGACCGCAGCCGTTAGGGTTTACAACAAACTGGCCAAGGAAGGGGGAACGTGTTGGGGGGCTTTTTCACTCAACGTGCTAGACCTTGACACCTCCAAAGCTTGGACAGACCCAAGCGTGCTTTTTGCAGCGTGCACGAGCATCTGGCAATGCACGCTGGAGAACCCGGCGTCCGCCGAGTATTCTTCCGCTCGCCTAACCTACACGGATAGAACCATGAACCCTGCAAGGATGAAACCCGCCACTACCGAGCAACCGGCCACACCGGCCGACTGGGCTTCGGACATCGCCTCACGCGTCAACACGTATGGCATCGGGCTCTGGCTAAAAGACCTGGCGACCTGGATCAAGCTGAATGAACACCCTTGGCTGCCCCAGTCCGTGGACGATGGTGCCGCCGATATACCTGTCCCCGTACGAGGTCTTCAACTGCGCGTTTACCCGCTGAAGACCTTCGACAACCTGCCCGAGCCGTTTCGGCTCAACCATATCGTTCTGCAAAGCGTGTTCTTCAACGGCCGCATGGCACTCGATAGGCCGGACGAGGCCGCCTTGCCGTTCGGTCTGGACCCTGCCAGCGAGACGCCGGAGAGTGCGCGACGCAAACTGGCCGTCGGCGAGCAGCACGTACTACCGACGGACAACGCCGCATCGAAGGCCTACTCCCTCGCCGATGGACGATTGGTGGAGATCGTCTTCGGGCCGCGGTTGCGAGGTGTTCAAGGGGTTTGGGTTGCGCGGCAGGGCGAGCCGACGGCGAGCGGTTGATGGGTGCAGTAGCTTGCTCCATAAGCGACACCTGACTGGGCAACCGCGCCGTCCGGATAGGATAACGATGGGGCCACGGCCCCATTTTGGATGGAGAGTCCATGAACGATCATCTGGAGCGCCTGCGACAACTTGCCGCCGAGAACGGCACAACTCTTCCGGCAAGCGGCGACATGAGTCGTATCCACTCGTCCGATTCCCGGCGTTCATCCACGGGCTGGATCCGGAGCTCCCGGTGACGCTGGGGGCAACAGGTCTGCATCTGGATTTCGACAGCTGCGAGCCGTCTCAACCGGCCAAATAAACCCCACGCAGCTTGTGCAGCAGCGCGCGGGCGTCGCCGGCCAGGTAGGGCGTCACCATCGACAGCACCTGATAGGCGCCCATCGCCAGGTGCTGTGCCTCGTCCTCGGTGGCCTCGTCGCTGATGGTGGCGAAGTTCAGCCAATACGTGGCGACGACGGCCAGATTGCGCGCCAGGGCCTCCATGTCCTCGCGGTCGGCGTGCATCAGGCCGGCGTCGGCCAGCCCCTCGAAGATGACCACTGCCGTACGGATCTTGCGCGCGATGATGCGGCGCATGTGTTTGTGCAGAATCTTGTTGCGCTGGACCAGCGTATGCAGGTCGCGGTACAGGAAGCGATAGCGCCAGATCGCCTCGAACACCAGGTGCAGGTACAGCCACATGTCTTCCATGTCGGCCATGCGGCCGGTGGGCGGCTCCAGCAGGGCGTTGATGTCGCTCTCGAAGCCCTTGAAGAGCTGAAAGATGATCTCGTCCTTGTTGCGGTAGTGGTAGTACAGGTTTCCCGGACTGATATCCATCTCGTCGGCGATGTGGTTGGTGCTGACGTTCGGTTCGCCGTAGCGGTTGAACAGCGCAAGGCTGGTATCGAGGATGCGCTGCTTGGTGCCTGTTGCGCTCATGGCCGGGTGCGCGGCAGCGCCCGGGTGAGGGCATCGAGTGTCTCGTCCAATTGCGCGACGACCGAGTGGCGCGGGCGGCGGCGCTGTTCCAGCCCTTGATCGAACGTGCGCTCCCGGTCCACGAGGACGGGCTTGCGCAGCGTCAGCCCATGGCGCGCCAGCAGCGGCGCCAGGGTGTCGAAACGCGCCAGCAGGTCGCGGCGGGTGGCCTGATAGGCGTGCTCGCACAGGCGGCGGCGGTTGGCGAAGCTGAACGGGTTGCTGAAGAACAGCGCGGTGTCGCCGCTGTCGGGCTCGAACAACAGCACATCGCTGTCGTACAGGCCTTCGTACTTGGCCATGCCCACTTTGAGACGGGAATGGATCAACGCACGCAGGCTTTGGCTGATCACCGCCGGCAAGCCGCCGTTGATCAGCGAGCCGTGAAACTCCCCGCGGCTCGCCGCCCGTTCGCGGTCCAGGGGGACGATCGGGTTGACGCAAAGCATGACATCCACCCCCTGGTCCAGGCCCAGGGAGGCGTGCAGCGTGCGCTGCAGGGCGCCATCGACATAATGGCGTCCGTCGATGCGCACCGGGGGGTAAAAGCCGGGCAGGGCGGCACTCGCCTGTACCGCGCGCGAGATGGGCACATGGTCGAAACCCGGCTCGCCGAAGCGGACCGACCGGCCGGTGTCCAGATCGACGGCCACCACGAAGAGCTTGTGTGCCAATTGGCGAAAATCATTGCTGCGGCCTGGCCGGTCGAACAGCTCGCTGAGCGATTGGTGGACCGCCTCGCTGTCGAACAAGCCCGTGGGCAAGGCCTTGCCCAGATGGGCGATGGCTTCCATCAAGCCCCGATCCAGCGGGTCGCGCAGCCAACGGGCCATGGCCTCGAGCGTCAGCCGCGGCAGCGTTGCCAGACGGCGGGCGTATTCGCCAAACGCCGGCAGCATGAAGCGCTCCGGGTTGATCGCATGTTCGGGCGAGTCGTTGCGGACGAGAATGCGGCCCATGGCTTCGGTACCGATGCCATTGGCCAGACTCGCCGCGACGACCGCGCCGGCACTCACGCCCACATAGACATCCAGGTCGGTCAGGTGAAGACCGTCCACGGCCTCTTCCAGTGCCCGCAAGGTGCCGATCTCGTAGATCATGCCCAACGGGCCGCCACCGGCCAGCGCAAGGCCGACCCGTGGACGGGGCGCGAATGCCGACGGGGGGTTCACGCCTCAGGGCTCTTCTTGGCAGCGCGGCTGGGGCGTTTGCGCACCGGCTTGGGTTTGTCGGCAGCGGCCGGGGAATCGGCTTTGGGCCCATCGGCTGGAGCCGATGCCGCCTCAGGGCTTGCGGCGGCGGCCGGTTTGGCGGGCTTGGCAGCGGGCTTGCGCTTTGCCGCCGCGGGTTTGGGCGTTGCCGCCGGTTTGGATGCCGCCGGTTTGGCGGAGTCCGCCAGGGCGCCCAGGCGGGCCTCCAACTCGGCCACCCGTTGCGCCAGTTGTTCGACATCGGCCTGCGCGGGGACGCCCAGGCGGGAGAGCGAGCGCGAGACGCGCGCCTCGAATACTTTCTCCAGGTTGTCCCAGGCGGCGGTGGCCTTGCCGCGGGCGTCGGCCACGCGGTCGCGGACCTCCTCGCCGGTTTCTTCCGCGTGCTTGCGGGTCTTGGCCTCGATGGCCTGCCCCTCCTTGACCAGGGACTCGAACATCTTGCCGCCCTCGGACTGCGCCTTGGCAAACATGGCCAGTCCGGCCAGCCAGATCTGCTGCGCCGATTCCATGATGCCGCTGAGCATCTGCTTCTCATCGACCGGATCGGCCGGCTTCTTTGTCTTCTTCGCCATCGTCACACCTTTGATCGTCGCCAGTGGTTGCAAGCAGACCGCCGCAGGGGTGGGTGCCGCACCACCCCTTCGGGTAGTGCAGACCTTGCCCGGCGCACGGCTACCATGACAGTCATAGCAGCCCGTCGGGGGATACCAAGGCCATCGGTCCATGAACGGGTACCGCACGGTGCATGTCCTACACAAGTAAGGTGCAACATATGCGACCTCGTGATCGTGGCCTTGCGGGGGGCTGGCGGCTTGGCCAAGCTTAATCCCGAAAGCTTATTGGACCCGGTCAAGCGCTGATTCGACCCGACATCTGGCCGATTGGTGCCCTAGAAACAGCGCGATGCAGGCTTGGGTGCGTTCGTAATGCGCCTGTAACGACGACGAGAGCCGGACCACCGGCGCCTGAAGACGATTGGAGAGACCCCGTTGGACAAGATCTGGCTCAAGCGTTATCCCCCCGGTGTGCCTGCCGATATCAACCCCGATGTATACCCCTCGCTGTTGGATATTTTCGAGCAAAGCTGCGCTCGCTTCCGCGACCGGCCGGCATTCACCAATCTGGGTCATACCCTGACCTACGGCGATCTGAACGCCCGCAGTCGCGACATGGCGGCCTACCTGCAGAATGTCCTCAAGCTCTCGCGCGGGGACCGGGTGGCGGTGATGATGCCCAACCTGCTTCAGTATCCGGTGGCCTTGTTCGGCATCATGCGCGCCGGCCTGACGGTGGTGAACGTCAACCCGTTGTACACCGCCCGTGAACTGAAACATCAACTCAAGGACAGCGGTGCGAAGGCCATCGTCATCGTGGCCAATTTCGCGCACGTGCTGGACAAAGTCGTGGACGAGACGCCGGTGGAGCACGTCGTCGTCACCCAGATCGGCGACATGCTTCCGGGTTTGAAAAAGCACCTGGTCAACTTCGTGATCCGCCGGGTCAAGAAAATGGTGCCCGACTACCGGCTTCCCAACGCGGTCGGCTTCAACACGGCATTGGCCCAGGGCAAAAAAGCCTCGTTCGATCATGTCCGCCTGGGTGGCGAGGACCTGGCGTTCCTTCAGTACACCGGCGGGACGACCGGCGTCGCCAAGGGCGCCATGCTGACCCACCGGAACATGGTGGCGAACATGGAGCAGATCTCCGCCTGGGTCGGCAACGAGATCAAAGAAGGCGAGGAGGTCGTTATCACCGCCTTGCCGCTCTATCACATCTTCTGCCTGACGGTGAACTGCCTGGCGTTCATGAAGCACGGTGGCCTGAACGTGCTGATCACCAACCCTCGCGATATGCCGGCCTTCATCGCTGAGCTGAAAAAATGGCGGTTCAGCGTCATTACAGGGGTGAATACTTTGTTCAACGCCCTGGCCAACAGGCAGGACTTCAGCAACCTCGACTTCTCCTCACTGCACCTGTCCATCGGTGGCGGCATGGCGATTCAAGAGGTCGTCGCCAAGCGCTGGCACGAAATCACCGGTATTCACATCGTCGAGGGCTACGGCCTCACCGAGTCGTCGCCGGTGGTGACCATGAATCCTCTGGATATCAAGGGTTACTCGGGCAGCATCGGGTTGCCCGCACCCTCGACGGAGGTCCAACTGCGCAACGACAATGGCGAGGAGGTCGCGATAGGCGAGCCCGGCGAGTTGTGCGCACGCGGCCCGCAGATCATGAAAGGCTATTGGCAGCGGCCGGAGGACACCGCCAAGACCATCACCGAGGACGGATGGTTGCTGACCGGCGATATCGCGCGTATCGACGAGCAGGGGATGCTGTACATCGTCGATCGCAAGAAAGACATGATCCTCGTGTCCGGTTTCAACGTGTATCCAAACGAGATCGAGAATGTCGTGGCGACCTGCCCCGGTGTGCTCGAGGTGGCCTGCATCGGCGTACCGGACGATAAGTCGGGCGAGGCGGTAAAGGTGTTCGTGGTCGCAAAGGAGGGCGCTTCCCTCACCGAAGCCCAGGTGCGCGACTACTGCAAGGCCAACCTGACCGGCTACAAGGTGCCCAAGTTCGTGGAGTTCCGCACCGAACTGCCCAAGTCCAACGTGGGCAAGATTCTGCGTCGGGAATTACGCGACAAATGAGCCCCTCGGCACCCGTCGCCCGTCTGCGGACAGTGCTCGAGCGGGTGCAGGCACTTCATACGCAGCGCGCCAGCGACGGTGGGCTCGATGCGCGCTTCGCGGCGCTGGCCCAATGGCAGAGCGAGCGGCTTGCGCGGACGTACGCCGACCTGCTGGCCGATCCGCGCTTCGAGCCGGCGGTGCGCTTTTTTCTGGAGGACCTCTACGGGCCGCGCGACTTCACGGCTCGCGATCGCGATATGGCCCGCATCGTACCCACTATGGAGCGCCTCCTGCCGGAGGCCGTACTGGAGACCGTGGCCGATGCTATGGAATTGAATGCGCTGTCGCATGAGCTGGACGCGGCCATGGTCGAGGCGTTGTTTCCCGCTCCGGTAAACGGCACCGTGGCCATCGACGATGACGCCTACACCCGGGCGTTTGCCGCTGTGGGGCGGGCGGCGGACCGGCAGCGTCAAGTGGACCTGATCCTGCGGGTGGGGCGCGAACTCGATGCTGTCGTCCACAGGCCGTTCGTCGGCCGCGTCGTCGCGATGACGCGCGGCCCGGCGCGGTTGGCCGGCTTCGGCGAGCTGCAGGCGTTTCTCGAGCGCGGTCTCGCTGCATTTCGGGCGATGGGAAGTGCGGAGCCGTTCATGAGCGCCATCGACGAGCGCGAACGGGCGTTACTCGATGGCCTGCTTGCCGGTGACACTCAGGCGTTGTCCAGTATCTCGTCCAACTGACGCTCGATCTCCTGCTCCAGCCGTCGCCTGACCGGCAGCAATAGCAGACCCAGACGCACGTCCAGCGCCAGGGAGCGGGCGGCCACGGTAATGGTTCCGCGCGCGCCGCTGTGATTGACGTGCATGACATCGCCCTCCCAATGATGGCGTATCGGGAAACGCCGGGCGAGGTCCGCGGCCACTTGTTCGGCCACTTGCCGTGCGCCGGCGCGGCCCAGGTCGTGGTCTCGTTCGATGCGGATGCGGCTCATGGACGATCTTCTTATCGCTGTGCTTTCGCCGAGTATACGAGGCGGAACCCGGCTCTGCCTTTGCGTATACACTACGAGCATGAACCGCCGGGGGAGAGTGGTATGACCCGCGCCGATCAAACTGCCGGGGGGCTGGAGATCGACGATTCCGAAGCGCTTGCTGCCGCCATCCTCGATGAGCTGGACGAGCCGGCCGTGCTGCATGACGAGACCGGCATCATCCGCCGGGCGAATGCGGCTGCCCTGCGCTGTTGCCGCAGCGGTCGTCCGCAGACGCTGGGCCAGTGGTTTCGGGCGTTGCTTCCGAATGCCCCGTCCTTGCCGGCGCTGGTGGTCGGGCGCGAGACGTTGACGTTGGATCTCGATGCCTACAGCCTTCCGGGCACGGCCATCGTTGGCAAACCCCTGCCCGGTGGCCGCCTCTGGTTGTTGCGCCTGATCGGAGCCAGCGCCGACGAGGTGCGCAATCGCGACACCGTACGCCAGTTGCAAGAGCAGTTGCTTCAGGCGGAGAAGCTCGCATCCATCGGCCAATTGGCCGCAGGCGTAGCGCACGAGATCAACAACCCCATCGGTTATGTCTACTCCAACCTCGGCACCCTGCGTGACTATCTCAGCGGGCTCACCAGTGCCATCGAGCAATTGGAGGCGGTAATCGAAAGCAAGCCCGAACTGCGCGATGAACTGGCTTCGCTGCGTCGCCGGCTCGATCTGGATTACATTCTGGCCGACGTGCCGGGCCTGGTCGATGAGTCGCGCGAGGGGATCAGCCGGGTGCGCCGCATCGTGCAGGACCTAAAGGACTTCTCCTATGCCGGTAGCGGGGACGATTGGGCGGCAGTGGATATGCAGCGCAATCTCGAATCCTCCATCAACATCGCCTGGAACGAGCTGAAGTACCACACCACGGTGGTGCGGGACTATGGCGAGCTTCCTCTTGTGGAATGCCTGGGGGCGCAGATCAACCAGGTTTTTCTCAATCTGTTGGTCAATGCCGCCCAGGCCATCGATGGGCCCGGGACGATCACCGTCCGGACCCGCCTCGAGGGCGATGAGGTCTGTATATCGATCACCGACGACGGACCGGGCATGCCGCCGGAGGTCCGCGAGCGCATTTTCCTGCCGTTTTTCACTACCAAGGCGCAAGGGCAGGGCACCGGCCTCGGGCTGGCCCTGTCGCAGGGTATCGTCCAGCGTCACCAGGGACGTATCGAGGTGGACAGCGAGCCAGGTCGCGGAACCACATTCCGGGTCCGCTTACCGGTGCGGCAGGAGCATGGTCACCACACGCTCTGAGTGGGCCGGTGCGGCGGCCGCACTGGCGCCGGCCCTGCAATTGACGGTTATTGCGCTCGGCCTGTGGTGGGCCGGACGACATTGGGGGGTGGACGCGGCGTACGGCAGCGTGCTGGCCGGTTTCGCCGTTGCCGTCGCCGGCCTGCTGCACATCGCTGCCGGCACCTCGGCGTGGCGCTGGCGTATCGGCGCAGTGGTGGCCGCCATCATCGCCGCCGCGGCGCTGTTGGCATCGCCGCCCCTCTGGCCGGATGGCGCGATGGTGTTTGCCGCCGTTGTCCTGGTTGCGTTGATCGCATTGACGCGCAAGCCCGCCTGGCGCAGCTGGCGGACGTTCATCATCACGCTGGCCGCGGCCGCCTTGGTCGTGATCGGGGCGGCGCTGGGGTTTGCAGGCCTCCTGGAGGCTTGGCTCCACCACCCACGCGGGGGGCATGTCCAAGCTGCAGGCACCGTCGGAATGATCGTCCTGGCTGGCGGTGCGTCGCTGCTCGTGGAGCGCTGGCAGAAGGACCCGACCGCAACGTCGCTGGTGCTCTGGTCGACGCTCATGGCCCTCGCGCTTGCGCTGCCGAGCATCGGCCTCTGGCACCATCGGGTCAATGCCGATGAGCGGCAGGTCGAGGCGTTGACGGCAACCACGCTGGACGATGTGGTTCTGACGAGCGCAGCGGCCTGGCGCAAGGCGTCCGCCGCAATTGATCGACTGGCCGATCTAAGCAGCCGAGGCCAATCCAGACATCTGTGGGCCGCCCATGCTGCCGGTTTGCTGAACGAACTGCCTGGCGTGGATCGGCTCGCGGTCATGGATGACACCGCGCGTGTTGCGGACGGACGCGTCGCCAGCGTCGCAGGGGTGCCCGACAACGCCGCGACCAGCGGGCAGGTTGCCTTGATGCGAACACTCGCTTTGGCCGGTGACGGCCAAAGCCACCTCTCGGACATGGTCGCCACCGCATCCGGCGGCCATGCCCAGTTCTACGTGGTGCCGATGACGGCGGCAGGCGGCGCGTCGCGGTTTCTGGTCGCCCGTCTCGATGTTGGCACGCTCATCGGCAGTGCCTTGCACGGCATCGATACCGCCTTCGGCATCGAGCTGAGCGAGTCGCGTGTCGGTCGGCTGTATGTGCGCGAAGCCTCCCCCGACGGTGGCAGCCGGCGATTCTGGGTCAGCCATGTGCTGGATCTACCCGATCAAGCGGTGCGGGTGACCGTTTGGCCGGGCGATGCGCTGGCGCCATCGGATGCCGGGATCGCACTGCCGCTGGGTGCCCTGGTGACGGCGTTGGGTTCCGCGCTGTTGTACACGGCATTGCGCTCTCGGCGGCGGGCGGCCCGGCTCGCCATATTGAATCAGCAGGTTCGCCAGTCCAGCGGCGAACTGGAGGATGTGCTGCGCAGCATCATCGACGGTCTGGTCAGCCTGGATGACGACGGTCGGGTGGTGTTTCTCAACGACCGCGCCCGTTCGCTGCTGGCGCTTGCGGATGCCGCCAAGGGCGATGTGTTGTGGACGATGCTCCCGCCACCATTGACCGAGCGACTGTTGCGCCGTGCGCTGGCCGGCGAGGC
>CBFGWV010000196.1:0-9458 GCA_965652545.1 uncultured Candidatus Competibacteraceae bacterium
GCGCGTCGGAACACGACCTACCGGCTCGGCCGCAGGCGGGTTCGGGCGCCTGAGGTCATTGATGGCACCACGCGAAGAGCGCGGGGCACACCCGTCGAGGGCAATGGCGTGTACCATTTTCTACCCCGTTACCGGACAGGACGCCCCCACGCCATGTTGACCCGCCGTCAGTTCTCGCTCGCCGCCACCACTGTGATCGCCGCGGCCGTCGTTCGACCGATCCGAGCCGCCGATACCGTTGTCAAAGACACGTCGCCATCGTCGCAGCGTGAGCGCTACACGGCTTTGGTCGGCGAATCGTTCTCGGTGTACGGGGGCTCCGGCCTGGTGGTCGTCACCCGCATGACGCTGACCGGCGTCGAGGATGCCGGCTCGAACGAGACGGTGGAGCAGTTCACGGTCATGTTCGAGGCGGAGCCGGGTAGCCGGAGCCTCGATGTGGGCACCTACACGGTCGAGCACGACACCCTCGGACGTCAGCAGCTCATGCTTGAACCGGTCGCCACCCAAAGCGGCGTCTACACCGCCTTGTTCAACCTGTTGCGATAACACGCATGCGGCCAATGGGTATCGCTCATGGGCAACCCATCCTCAGGTGAACACCGCCTCGTACTGCATACCGTCGGCGGCCGGACCGATCGGCACCAGGAACAGATGCATCCCGCCCAGAGCCTCATGCCGCACCGGCCAACTCGCCTGATCGAGAATCGGCGTCGCCGGTCCCGTGAACACCAGCGAATATTGTTTGCGGGTGGCACTTGGCGTGCCGCCGAGAACATCCACGGTGTCCAGGTGCAATGCCAGCGTCTGCTCGCCGGCATCGACATCGAAACGGGTACCGATGTGGCGGGTCCAGTCAGTGTCGGTCAGGGTCTCCAACATTATTTGAGCGCTCCGTCGATTTCCTGGTCTGACCTGGATGATAAGGGTCCGGTCCTGCGGATGCGACCGCCAATGCCCCGGCTTTGGAGAGTACATATGACAACTGCCCTGCCCCGTTTGTACATGGCGGCCCTGGTAACGGCCGCAGCTGCACTGACCGCCTGCACCACGACCGAAGCGCCCCAGCCGGTGACGGAAGTCCATGTCCGCGCCATTTCCAGCGGCGGCTTCTGTGGGTCGATCGAGCCGGCCGTCGTACCGGTCCGCGGTGTTCCAGGCGTGAATCCGGCGCAGGAGCAGGCGTTTCGAATCGACCTTGGCCAGCAACCCAGTGGTGGTTACAAACTGGAGCTCGTCCGCGGGGCACGCTTGAGCGATGGCCGGCTGACCCTGCCGGTGCGGGTCCGCGCGCCGGCACCGGACTCGCCCCAGACGGCGGTTTTGAGTCAGCCGTGCCTGGTGGTGGCCGTCACCCACGATACGCCGCTACGCGCGGTCCACGTCGTCAGCACCGACGATGCCATGCCACGCATCGCCTGGCCGTGACGGCGGTGCGCTCCAGGCCGCCGGGTCGAGACGGTAGAAGCCGTTCAACAGCCGGTAGAGATCCGGCTCGTCATTGCGCAGCGCAATCGCGTTGGTAAAGAACGCCTCGCTCGCCACCGCGAAGAATTCCGCCGGGCTGTCGGCCGCGTAGTCATCCAGACAGGCGGCGCTGGCGCTGTCCGCCGCAGCGCAAGCCCGTTCGTAGGCCGCCGTAAAAACGCGCGTCCAGTCAGCCCGGTCCATATCCGCATGCAGGGGCGGAAACCCGTTTGCTTCGCCACCGCGCATATCGAGCTTGTGCGCCATCTCGTGTATGGCCACGTCGTAACCCGGCTCGATCGTCCGCAGATCGGACCATGAGAGCACCATCGGCCCCTGCTCCCAAGCCTCGCCCGAGCGCGGCTCCATGTCCTCGAAGACGACGCCGGCATCATCCACCTCGTGCACCGGCGCCACGAACACATCGGGATACACGACGATGTCGCGACACCCGTCGGCCCAGTCCAGCCCCAGGGCCAGCAGCGGCAGGCACAGCCGCGCGGCCAGCCAGAGCTGGTCTTCGTCCGACAATGCCAACCCCTGGGTGGTGTGTACCGACACACCGGCAAGAAACCCCACAGCCATCAGTTCGAGTTCGCCGCGGCGTGCCGCCGGCAGCATGGCGATCGCCGGCACATCGGCCATGAGGCGGTCGAAACGCGCCGGGTCCGGCCGGTAAGCAGCCACCGCCCGTCGTCGCCGCCATTGCCGCCACCAGCCCATGTGTCAGTCCATCCGCCGGCGATTGGCCGCGATACGCGCAAGATAACGCTCGGACCAGCGCCACAGGCTGTAGATGGGCATGCCGATGGCCGCGACGGCCAGCAGTATGCAGACCGCCAGGGCCAACCCCAACGGTAGGCTTGCCCAGTAATGGCGCAGCAAAGCCACCAACCCCCAGACCAGTGCAACGGACACGGCCAGCGAGGCCATGAACACCAGGGCGTCGCGCCAGTGGAAGAACCCCGGCGGCGTGGGTGTGCTCACGCGGCGGCGACTTCCGGGCGCTGCTCCAGGATGTCGGCGATATGTTCGAGGATCGGCCAGGTGACGACCATCTGGGTGAAGCGCAGGGCGGACATGCGCTCGTGTTTCATCCGCGTCTCCTCGCTGGAGAGCGGAATGCCGGTGAACTGGACGATTTGTTTTTCGATCACCGATACCGTGCGCCGGGTCATGACGCCGTCGATGTGGATGGCATTCACCCGCCGCCCCCAATACGTGCGCGGCACCACGCCGAAGGTGAACGGCGTGGGCTCCGAGCCCAGGGCTCTGGCCAGGTTGAACGGCAGACGCAAACTGGGCAATTCGGTCGTAATGGGCTGGAAGATCAGTTCCATGTGGAAGCAGTTGTCGGGGAGCACGCCCAAGTATTCCCCACCGGCGAGCTCCGGAAGCTTGCTGCGGTGGATTTTGATGGTCACCCGCGCATCGGTCTTCTGGAACTCGATCCAGCGCCGATAGGCGGCCTCGCGGGCGAGCATCTCGTCGTTGAGGTACGCCACCTCATGCCCGCGATGCTCGGTATCGCGGGCCATCTTCCACTCCCATTTGATCTCGCGGTCCGGATCCACGTACACGGTGTAATCCAACAGCGGCAGGAACTCGGGATACAAGGCATGCAGGCCTTCCACCACGACGATGGGCGGTGCACTGAAGGCCCGCGGCGGGTCGAACATGCCGGTGCGGTGGTTGTAGATGGGAATGTGCACCACCTCGCCGGCGCGCAACGCCTCCAGGTGCCGGCGCAGGCTGTCCAGGCGATTGGCTTCCGGGTCCAGCGGCAGCTGGCCGGATATCCGGCGCTGCTCGCGGTTCTCCTTGTGATAGCCGTCCATGGCGATCGTGCCCACGATGTCACGTCCCAGCATGCGCCGCAGGCCGTTGGTGTATGTCGTCTTGCCGCTACCGCTGTCGCCGGCCACGCCGATGAGGATCGGCGGACCGGGCCGGCGAAGCAACTCGCGCAGCGTGTAGCGGGATGTGGGTTCTTCCGGGTTGACCGTGGTCATGGGTTCCACGGGCGGCTCCTGAATGCCGTTCAGGGCCGCTAAGTGTCGCCTCTGGCACCCCACCCGATCAAGCAGATCCGGTGTACGGGCAGTCCCTGGCGTCGCATCGGCATAACCATACAACACTTGTTTCGTTGCCCCGGGCCGTCGGCGGTCGCTATTCTTGGGCAGCGCCCGTATCTCCTCCCCCCAACGATAACGACTACGTGACAATCGATCAGATACTCGTTCTGGCGGTTTTGGCCGCCACCTTGGTGTTTTTCGTCTGGGGCCGCTGGCGCTATGACGTGGTCGCGCTGGCGGCACTGCTGATGATGGTGGTGCTAGGCATCGTACCCGAATCGCGCGCGTTCAGCGGCTTCGGCCACCCAGCGGTGATCACCGTGGCGGCGGTACTGGTCCTCTCGCGCGCCCTGACCGAATCCGGCGTGGTGTCGGTTCTTGCCGGCACGTTTGCACGCACCCAGGGCAAGCCGGCGATGCAGGTCGGTGCCCTGGTGGCCCTGGTGACCGGCTTGTCGGCGTTCATGAACAACGTCGGCGCCCTGGCCCTGACCATGCCGCTGGCGCTGCAACTGTGTGCCCGTGGCCACCGCCCGCCCTCCCAAGTGCTCATGCCGCTGGCGTTCGGTTCGCTGCTGGGCGGCTTGATAACGCTCATCGGCACCCCACCGAACCTGATCATCTCCGCCTATCGGGTACGCGAGATGGGCTCACCGTTCTCGATGTTCGATTTCGCCCCGGTGGGGCTGGTGGTGGCCACGGTCGGCGGTCTGTACATCGCCCTGATCGGCTGGCGCCTGCTGCCGCGCAATCAGGCGACGGCCGCCCCCGCCCGCCTGTTCGAGATCGACGCTTACATCACCGAAGCCCGCCTGGCGGCCGGTACCCGACTGGAGGGGCGTACCGTGCGGGCGGTCGAGCAACTGGCGGACAACGAAGTCGCAGTGGTCGCGTTGCTGCGTAACGACCGGCGCCTGCTGGCACCCGGCCCGTTCGAGCCGCTCAAAGCCGACGACATCCTCATCCTCGAAGGCCATCCGGACGCGCTGAAGTCCGTTATCAGCCGCGCCGAGCTGTCCATCGAGGGTGGGCACGACATCCGTGCCGAAAACCTCTCCTCGGAGCGCGTGGGCTTGGTGGAGGTCGTGGTCACGCCAGGCTCGCGTCTGGAAGGCCGCAGCGCCCGCGACATGCAGTTGCACGATCGCTACGGGCTCAACCTGCTGGCGATCGCCCGCCAGGGCGAGGCGATGCGTCAACGGCTCAGCCGCATTCACTTCCGCCCCGGCGATGTCCTGCTGGTCCAGGGCGATCAGAAACACATGTCCGACAGCCTCGCCACCCTCGGTTGCCTGCCCCTGGCCGAGCGCGACATACGCCTTGGCGGGCCGCGCATGATGCGCTCGGTCCTGGCCATCTTCGGTGCTGCCATCGTGGTGACGACGCTGGGGCTGGCCCCGGCGCACATCAGCTTCGCCTTGGCGGTGGCCGCACTGGTGATCACCCAGCGGCTGTCGCTGCGCGACGCCTACGGGGCCATCGAGGGCCCGGTGATCGTCCTGCTGGCGGCCATGATCCCCGTCGGCCAGGCGCTGGAGACCACTGGCACGGCAACAGTCATCGGCCTGCAACTGGTGGAGATCACCCAGGGTGCGCCACTGCCGATTATCCTCGGCCTGTTCATGCTGGTGACGATGCTGCTGTCCGATGTCATCAACAACGCCGCGACCGCCGTAATCATGGCCCCCATTGCCGCGACAGTGGCCAACCAGTTGAACGTCAACCCCGACACCATGCTAATGGCCGTCGCCGTGGCCGCCTCGTGTACGTTCCTCACCCCCGTCGGGCACCAATCCAACACGCTGGTGATGGGGCCGGGGGGGTATAGCTTCGGCGATTATTGGCGAATGGGGCTGCCTCTGGACATTCTCGTCATCCTGACCGCGGTACCGACGATTCTCTGGGTCTGGCCACCGTAAGCGTACGCTTCCCCGAACGAGCCATTGCACAACACCGGATTGCGGCACCCGTAGGAGCCCTGCCCTCAGGGCGATTGCCCGATGACGCCACCATTCCCCAGGGTTTAGCACTAACCAGGCCGATCGCGCACAGGGGTGCGCTCCTACGGGTGCCCGGGTTCAGGTCGATACAGAACACCTAATCGCTCAACCCGATCGCCCGTGGTTTCGGCATCTCGGGCCGGGCGGTCGGTGGACGGGTCGGCCAGGGCAGCGGGCGATCGTCGTTGTTGATCGGCGGGCGGATCGGACGGGTCGGGTGGCGCGGTGGGCGTTGCCCCCATTGGAACGTCAGCCAGGGCTCGCGCGGCCGGTAATAATAGGGGCTGCGGTCGCGATAGACGACGACGCGATCGCCACTGCCCTCATCGCGCGGCGGGGGTTGGACGTTGACGATAGTGGGTGGCGGGTTGACCACCTGCGGGCGGCTGGCACGTTCGCGGGCCTCCTCATCCAGACGGTCGATCCAGGCCTGCTCGCCCTCGCGCAGGCCGCTGCCGCCCACGGTGGACAGCCGCCCGGCGCCGGCATCGACTTGCCGCACACCGAGTGCATCGGCCGGCGGGTTGTCACCGTAGTGGGTCTGACCGTCGGCGTCCTGCCATTGAAAGACATCCGCCAGGCCCGCCACCGGCAGGCCCAGGCCAATCAGTAGAATCAGCAATCGCATGACGCACCGCCCAAGAGCCCATATGGGCATTCGAGATACGTCATACGACCATAGGCGCCGCCGCGGCGTTCAGTCGAGGAAAATATCCGGCAGCAAGGGCTCACCCGGCTTGACGGCGTAGGCGTCGAAGTTAGTGATGCCCTCCTCCGCCAACACCTCTTCATCGATGAAGAAATTGCCGCTGGTGGTCCGACTGTCGCGGGTCAGGATGGCATGCGCCGCATCGGCGAGGATCTGTTCGGTTCGGCAGTTCTCCGGGCGCACACCGGGGATCATGCGGATGGCCGCCGTAGCGATGACCGTCCGCGGCCACAAGGCGTTCACGGCCAGGCCCTGCTGGCGAAACTCCTCAGCCATACCCAGCACGCAGAGGCTCATGCCGTACTTGGCCATGGTGTAGGCCACGTGGTCCTTGAACCAGCGCGGGTTGAGGTTCAACGGCGGCGAGAGATTGAGGATGTGCGGGTTCTCGCGCTTGAGCAGGTGTGGAATACACGCCTGAGAGCACAGGTAGGTACCGCGCACGTTCACCCCGAACATCAGGTCGAAGCGCTTCATCGGGGTATCCAACGTCCCGCTCAGATTGATTGCGCTGGCGTTGTTGACCAGGATATCGATGCCACCGAAACAGGCCACCGCCTGCTCTACCGCGTCGTACACCTGGGTTTCGTCACGGATGTCCACGACCACCGGCAAGGCCCGACCACCCGCCGCCTCGATCTCCTCCGCGGCGGTGTAGATCGTCCCCGGCAGCGATGGGTGCGGTTCGGTGGTCTTGGCCGCCACCACGATGTTGGCGCCCTCGCGGGCGGCACGCAGCGCGATGGCATGGCCGATACCCCGGCTTGCCCCGGAGATGAACAAGGTCTTGTCTTTCAGCGTGCGCATGGTCTGGCCTCTGGAACATACGAAAGAGTTGATTGGTAGAGATTGCCCTGGCCGTCAAGACGACTGACCGACCCGGGAAGCGGTGGCGAAAACCGCACCGGCGCGATGCCTGCGGCACGCACGGCATCGCCCACCGGGACGCTGGCGAGCGCATGCTCGGCCAGGGCGAGAATGGTCAACGAGGGGTTCACGCCAAGATTGCCGGGGATGATCGAGCCATCGAGCACGCGCAGGTTGCGGTAGCCGTGCACCCGGCCCTGGGCGTCCACCACGCCGCTGTCGGCGTCGGGCCCCATGGCGCAGCCGCCCATGATGTGCGCGGTCGCCGGCATGCCCAGCACCACCTCGTACACGCTGTTGGCCGCCTCGCCGCCGCTGCGCGCCACGTAGCGCCGCGCCACCTCGTGGGCAATCGGGAAGTACGTCTCCAGCGGCCGGTCGCCGGGGCGTTGCTCGACCGTGACCCGCCGTCGCCAGGGCGCGAGCCAGTTGCGCACCAACCGCAGATGTATGAAGGACTCGGTCGACTGCATCACCAACAGGACGATGGTGTGGCGCGCCTTGCCCACGGGGTTGAGCAGCTTCAGGCTCTTCCAGGGGTGGCGGAGCACGGTCAAGGCCATACGCAGGCTGCGCGGTATCGAGCCGCCTCCGTCGGTCAGCGGCACCATCAGCCCAATGGCGAAGCTGGCATCCGAGCCCTTGTTGAAGCGGGTGACCTCGACATGGGTGTCGTCATCGGGCGAGAACACCGAGGTGATCGATGTCCCCTGCCAGATATCCTGCGGCTTGCCCGCGGCATCGCGCAGGCTCAGGGTCAGCAGCGTCTCCGAATTGGTCCGCACCCGCTCGCCCAGCCGGGGTGACAAGCGCGGCAGGCTGCCGTCGCGATCGCGCGCCTTGAGCAGCAGCGGCACCGTGCCGAAGACACCGCCGGCGAGCACCACACCCTTGCAGCGCACGGTGTAGCGCCGGCGCCACCAGCGGGTACCGTCCACCACCGTAAGCTGCCAGCCGGCGCTGCCGTCGGCCGCCCCGTCGTCATCCGCCAGCGGTGCGATGCCGACCACCCGGCTGCGTGGACGAATCGTCACGCCGTTGCGTTCGGCAAAAAACAGGTAGTTCTTGACCAGCGTGTTCTTGGCGTTGTGGCGACAACCGACCATACACGCACCGCACAACGTGCACGGCTGGCGTGGCGGACCGTCGCCGGCAAAATAGGGATCGGGCGCCGGGATGTCACCCTTGGCACCGAAGTACACGCCGGAATTGACCGTGTGGAAGGTCTGCCCCCGGCCCATGTCCTCGGCCACCTCGCGCAACACCTCATCGGCGCGGTTGAGGTAGGTGCTGCGGGTAACCCCCAGCATGCGCTGCGCAAGCCCATAGAACGGTTGCAGGCGACGATACCAATCGGCGTGCAGACGCCGCCAGTTATCGCTGGCGAAGATCGACTCGGCGGGAATGAGATGGGTGTTGGCATAAATGAGCGAGCCACCGCCTACGCCCACACCGTGCAAGGCCAGAACCTTGCGGGTGAAGGTGAATTTCCAGGGCCCGAAACACCCCAGCAGCGGCGCCCACAGGTATCGGCGCAGGTTCCAGTTGGTGCGCGGAAAATCCGCATCGGCCCAGCGACGCCCTTGCTCGATCACCAGCACCCGGTAACCTTTCTCGGACAGTCGCAGGGCGCTCGCAGCCCCGCCGAAGCCGGAACCGACGACCACCTGGTCGGCGTCGAAGCCGCTCACCGCTCAGCCGCCAAGCATGCCGTCCTTGAGGCCGCTGTCGGCCGGCTTCTCGCCCAGCCAGATCTTCAGCAACGCGGTCTGGAAGTCCTTGCCGTCGATGCTGCCCTTGGTCTGCCCCTTGATGGACACCTGCGTCGTGCCGTCCGCCAGCAGATCGAGGATGATTTCGTCGCCCTTGGCAACGGTCTCGAACCAACCGTTGAAGGTCTCGATACGCTGTTGCAGTGCGGCCAGTTCGGCATCCGACGTATTGCCCTCGAACCCATCGCTCCAGGCATCGGTGAGCTTGTCCGCCTCCACTTCGTCGTAGATGAACTTCATCAGCACGCGCTTGGGACCGGCCTGGGCCAGGACACCGTCCAGCGTGGTGGCCTTGGCCGGCAGGTACAAGGCGCCGGCGTAGACCTTGACGAAGAACCGGGTACGCAAGCCGGCGCCGTTGAGCACCAGCGCCTGTCCGTCGACCTCGGCCGCGTCCGGCAGGCTGATGCCACCGACCTCGACTGCCTGAGCCGTACCCAGCGCCGCGGCAAACACCGCGCCAATCAGCCATTTTGCCTTCATTGCGTCAGACTCCCATAGAGGCTACGCCTCGGACCGCCGAGGGCAATGATATGTAGGATGGGTTGAGCGGAAGCGATACCCATCA
>CBFGWV010000197.1:0-9399 GCA_965652545.1 uncultured Candidatus Competibacteraceae bacterium
GTTTTAGGTTTCAAGATGACCGACGATACCCCCATCATTGCATTCCCCTGCCACTTTCCCATCAAAATCATGGGGCATGCGGCGGACGATTTCGCCGAACTGGCCTTCGCGCTGGTCGCCCGACATGTCGAGGCCCTCGCGCCGGAGGCGATGGCGGTGAATGAAAGCCGGCAGGGCCGATTCCTGGCCGTGACCATCACCATCGAGGCCCAAAGCCGGGCACAGCTGGATGCGATCTACCAGGACCTGACGGCCCACGAGCGCGTGGTCATGGCGCTTTGAGCACCCCCGTACGCATACGCCGGCTGGGGCTGACGAGCTATGCCCCGGTGTGGCGAGCCATGCAGGCATTCACCGACACCCGCACCGATGAGTCCGCCGACGAGCTCTGGCTGACTGAGCACCATCCGGTGTTCACGCAGGGGCTGGCCGGCAAGGCCGAACACATCCTCGATCCCGGGCCGATCCCCGTCGTCGCCAGCAATCGCGGGGGCCAAGTGACCTACCACGGCCCCGGGCAGGTGGTGATCTACACCCTCATCGATCTACGACGCGCCGGCATCGGCATTCGTGAGTGGGTGTCCGCGCTGGAAGATTGCGTCGCCGGCTGGCTGTGCGACAACGGGCTGGCCGCCCACGCGCGGGCGGATGCGCCGGGGGTTTATCTCGCCGATGGGGCAAAGATCGCCTCGTTGGGCCTGAAAGTCAGCCGTGGCCGTTGTTATCACGGCATTGCGGTAAATATCGCGATGGATCTCGAGCCGTTCTCGCGCATCAACCCCTGCGGTCATCCCGGACTGGCCGTGACGTGCGCGCGCGAGCGCGGGCTGGCGATCGCGCCAGAGCAAGCCGGTCTGGCGCTGGTCCATCGTCTGTTAGAATCGCGGAGCTGGCACGGCGAGAACGCCGATGCCGCTCCACCAGCCCTGTCGGAGGCCCAGCCCCATGCCGTCCACCCAGCCTGATCCCGCACCCGTCCGCAAACCGGTGGTGCAGGGTGAAAAGCTCCGCGGCGCCGAGAAAATGGCCCGCATACCGGTGAAGATCGAGCCGACCACACGCGAGACCCGCGTGCCCAAGCCCGAGTGGATCCGCGCCCGCCTGCCCGCATCCCCCGAGGTCCAGCGGCTTAAGCGGATTCTGCGTGAGAACCAGTTGCACACGGTGTGCGAAGAGGCCAGCTGCCCCAACCTCGGCGAGTGCTTCGGCCACGGGACGGCCACCTTCATGATCATGGGCGACATCTGCACCCGCCGCTGTCCATTCTGCGATGTGGGACACGGCCGGCCCAACCCCCTGGATCCGGACGAGCCGGCCAACATGGCGCGGACCATCGCGGCCATGGGGTTGAAGTACGTGGTCATCACCTCGGTGGACCGGGACGATCTGCGTGACGGCGGTGCAGCCCACTTCGTGGCGTGCATCCAGGCGGCGCGGGCGGCCAGCCCGGCGTTGCAGATCGAGATCCTCACCCCGGACTTCCGCGGGCGCATGGATGTCGCGCTGGCGTTGATGGAGCAGGCGCCGCCGGATGTATTCAACCATAACCTGGAAACCGTCCCCAGGCTGTACAAGCAGGCGCGGCCCGGGTCCGACTACCAGTACTCGCTGAATCTACTCAAGCAGTTCAAGGCCCGCCACCCCGGGGTGCCGACCAAGTCCGGCCTGATGCTCGGCCTTGGCGAGGAACTCGACGAGGTCCGCCAGGTGATGCGCGATATGCGCGATCACGACATCAACATGCTCACCCTGGGGCAATACCTGCAGCCCAGTGCCCACCACCTGCCGGTCGCGCGCTACGTCCATCCGGATGAATTCGAGCAGTTAGGGAAGGATGCCCGCGACATGGGCTTCACTCACGTGGCCTCCGGGCCGATGGTGCGCTCGTCTTATCATGCGGATCTGCAGGCCAGGGGCGAGACGGTCCGCTAGGACGCATGTTCATCGACTCGCACAGCCATTTCGATGTCGAGGCCTTCGACGCGGACCGGGCCGATGCCCTGGCGCGCGCCAGGGCTGTCGGCGTCGAGGCGCAGATCGTCCCGGCGATCGAGCGTGCAAGCTGGCAGCGCCTTGCCGATGTGTGCGCGGCCCATCCCGGCTTGTACCCGGCCTATGGCCTGCACCCCTGCTACCTTGATCGGCACGCCGACGAGGACACCGAGGCGCTACGCGGCTGGCTTGCCGGCCACGACACCGTCGCCGTCGGCGAATGCGGGCTGGATCTCTACGACGACACACTCGATGTCGAGCGTCAGACCCGCATCTTCATTGATCAGTTGAAGATTGCCCGCGACCTCGATCTGCCCGTCGTCGTTCACGCTCGCCGGGCCGTGGACCAGGTGATGAAATGCATCCGTCAGGTCGGTGACTTGCGTGGCGTGGTCCACAGTTTTGCCGGCAGCCGCGATCAGGCCGACCGACTGCGCAAGCTCGGCTTCGTGATCGGTGTCGGCGGCCCATTGACCTACGCTCGGGCCAACCGGCTGCGGACCGTGGTGGCCACGCTGCCCGCCGGAGGGTTTCTTCTGGAAACCGATGCCCCGGACCAACCCGATTGCGACCATCGCGGCATGCGCAACGAGCCGGCCAATCTGCCGCGGGTGGCCGTGGAAGCCGCCGCGCTACGCGGCGAGCCCCTCGCGTCCCTGGCGGCTCATACGACGGCCGCGGCCATTGCATTGTTCAACCTGCCCCAGTCTCGGCCACTGGCCGATGCCAGCGGGCCAGTGAATCGGGCATAATCCGGCGCATGACGACACCCCCAGCCGATCGCCACACCCGCGCCCACCAGCTGCTGCGTCAGCACCTGGGGATGACACGTCCGCTGATGCTTGCGCCCCTCTCGGGCGGGGCAGCCACGCCGGCACTGGTCGCCGCGGTGGCCGCCAGCGGCTGTCTGGGCGTGATCAACGCCGGCGCCCTGTCCGCCGACCGCTTGGCGACCCGAATCCGTGCGGTACAGTCACTGACCGACGGTGCATTGGCCGTCCATCTCCACTTGGATCCACCGGCGGACCTGTCCGACGCCAGGATCCGGCCTGCCACTGAACGCATCCCGGCTATTGCCCGTCGTCTCGGGGTCGAACTCGACATGACGGCAGCTCCGCCAGCGGCCAACGAAAGCTGGGACCCGATGGCCCAGCTGAGCGCCGCGATGGATGCGGGCATCACCACCATCAGTGTGAGTTTCGGCATACCCGCCGCAGGGCTGCTGGCCAAGGTGCACGAAGCCGGTGGCGTGGTCATCGGCACGGCCACCAACGTACTCGAGGGCATCGTCCTGGAAGAGGCCGGCGTGGACGCCGTCGTAGCGCAAGGGGCCGAAGCCGGTGGCGAGCGGGGCACATTCCTCGGCAGCCCGGATGACGCGATGATCGGTACCCTGCCACTGGTGCAAGCCCTCGCCGACCATCTGGCCATCCCCATCGTCGCCGCCGGGGGTATCAGCGACGGCCGCGGTATCGCAGCGGCACTGAGCCTGGGGGCGTCGGCGGTTCAGATGGGTACGGCGTTCCTCGGTTGCGATGAGAGCGGCCTGCGGCCGGCCCAACGTCGCCTCTTGGCCGAGCGCGGCAACGAAAGCGCCACCGTCATGACCCGGCAATTGTCCGGACGGCTGGGACGCGCTCTGGATACCGGCCTTATCCGCCTACTGGAGGCCGATGGCTACGCCGCTCTGCCCCACCCATTGCAAGCGCGCCAGTGTGCACCGCTGGTGGATGCCGCCACGCGCGCCAACAATATCGACGGTGTTGCGTTGTGGGCCGGGCAAGGTTGCGGGCGCTGCCAGGGCGGTCCGGCCGCGGCGCTGATCACCGCTTGGACCGAGGAAGCCTGGCGCCAGCTTCGGCCTGGGGCGGGGAAGTAGTCTCGGTTTAAGTTTTCGGTTTTCGGTTTTCGGTTTTCGGATCATTGCTTGATTGCGGGTGCAGGCCGTAACGTTGCCAATCGAAGTGTGGGCCCGGGTCGGTTTTGCGACCCGGTGCGATATGGCAGTGGCCGACGATCCGGTCGGCGGTTATGGCCGGGAAGGCAGCGCGAAGGGGCGGAAGGACATTATCCAGCATGCGGTATTGGGCGTCGGTGTAGGCCGTCTCATCGGTACCCTCCAGCTCGATCCCGATACTGAAGTCATTGCAGCGACTGCGGCCGCGGAATTCCGACACCCCCGCATGCCAGGCACGTCGATGTAACGGCACAAACTGAACCATCTCACCGTCGCGCCGAATCAGCAGGTGGCTGGACACCGTCAGACCCTGGATCTGGGCAAAGAACGGGTCGTACTCCGCCGGCAAGGTGTTGAGAAACAGGCGCTCTATCCACGGACCGCCGAATTGCCCCGGTGGCAGGCTGATTCCGTGGATGACGATCAGGTCGACCACACAGCCGGCGGGGCGTTCATCGGCATTCGGCGACTCGACGAAACGGGCCGGGTGCAAACGACCCGTCGTGGGGTCGTATGTTGTCGCCGATACGTCAGTCGGGTGTGTCGGCGAAGTCATAGTCCATGTCCGGCCCCGGGCGCTGCAGGAAATACCCTTGGGCCAGACGCACACCGCACTGCCACAAGGTGCTCAACTGCGTGGAGTCCTCCACCCACGCGGCGACAAGCTCGACTTGATAAGCGCGCAGGTTGCGCGTCATATCGGCCAACTGCCGCTGACGGTCCGGATCGTTGGCCAACCCATCGACCAGCCCCATATCGGTCTTGACGTAGGTCACGCCGAGCCCCGCGGCCCGCGCGATCCCCTCAGGAGAGCCGGAGAAGCGCTCGATCGACACGCCACAACCCAGAGCCCGCACGTGGCGGATGAAGGACTCAGCCGCCTCAGGCGCACTGGCGAGGCTCGCTTCGCTCAGTTCGAACACCAACTGCTCCGGCCGGAACCCGGCCCGCTCCAGCCCGGTACCCAGCCAATCGAGCATTTGGGTATCGCCGAACAAGGCCGTGGAGACGTTGATGAACAAGGTCACCGCCTGCCCGTTCTGGTCGTGATCGCGCAGCAACCGCATGGCCTGCGTGATGACCCAGCGATCGAGCACCATGCCGACGCGGTGATGCTGGGCGATGGAGAACACCGTCTCCGGCAACAGGTCCCGACCTTCGTGGTTCTTCAACCGCAGCAAGGCTTCGTAGCGCGCGCCGGTATCCCCGGTCAAACTGACGATGGGCTGGAACACCAGGGACAAGCGCTGTTGCCTGACGGTGTTGCCGACCTCTTCCAGCAGCCGCTGGATATGGTATTGCGACTCGTCCTCGCCGCTCTTGCCGGTTTCGTGCAGGTGGATGCCATCCTCGGCGCCGCGCGCGCTGCTGGAGGCCAGATCCGCGCGCTGAATCAACGTGTTCACGTCTTTCAGATCATCGCCGGTCATGGACACACCGATGTTCACCTGCATCATCACCGACTCGCCGTCCTGGGCGTAGGCTTCGCTTACCATTGCCGTGCGCACCGCGCGCGCGGTGGCCAGCACAGCTTCCTTGTAGGCATTGGGGATGATGACGGCGAATACATCGTCGGCCAGGCGTGCGGACTGGTAGCCCGGCCCGAGGGCAAACTGAAGGCGGCGTGCCGCCTCGGCGACGATCTGGTCGGTGAGGTTCACATCCACCCCGTCCAGTTCACGCAACCGCTCCAGACGCACCAGCAACAAGGCCACGGGAGACATGCCTTGCTTGTCCGCCCGACCCTGGGCGGCGCTCAGTGCCTCGCCCAGACGCTCCAGGAAGTAGCGCCGGCTGAGCAGGCCGCTGGCGGTGTCGTGCCGGACGAGGTGGGTCAACCGCTGCTGCACCTGCTGCAAACGGCGGAAACGGTGGTTGACCGCGGCCGCCAGCGCGGTGTCCTGCCAGGGTTTGGCAATGACATCGAAGCCGTTGGCCAGCACCAGGTCGCGGTGTTTGTCCAGGGTCTCGCTGCTGGCCAGCAGCACCAGATTCATACTGTCGCTGTATTCGTGTTGACGTAGCACCCGTGCCAGTTCGGCGCCATCGGGGTCGGCCAGGTCCAGGTCCACCAACACCACCTGCGGCTGCAACCGGTGCACCGATTGCAGCACCTGATTCGCCGGCGAGACCGTGTGGGTCATGAAGCCACGGGCATCGAGCACCCGAGCTATGGCCCGTCCCTCCTCGGCCTTGGATGGGACGATGAGGACACGCCCGCCACGGCCGGCGCCGGCATTGAGCGCGGTGGTGATGGACTCGAGCACCCGCGGCACGTGCACGGGTTTGACGAAGTACCCATCGGCCCCGTTGTGCACGGCGGCGAGACGGGAGTCGAGGTCGCCCCGCTCGGCAAGGCAGAACACCTTGGCCTTGCTGCCGGCCACTCGTCGCACCTCGGCCAGCCACTCGGCCGGGTCGCCCGGTGCAAGGTCCAGATCGACCAGCAGGGCCGAGGCCGACTGATGACGTGCCCAGGTTCGCAGGCCTTCGATATCTTTATGCCGGACGACATCCAGCCCGAGCAGTTCGAGACGACGTCCCAGGAGGTCGGTCCAAGGCCCGGCGAGCATCGCGACCGGGCTTGCCGGGCCGGCCACCGTGGTGTCAGTTCTGGCCGGTGTAGCCTCGCCCGCGCCTGCGGGCAAATGCGCGACCACCTCGCGAATTCGCTGCAGGAGGTGTTCGCGGGTGGCGCCGCGCGGAATACCGCCCTCGGTGACCGACTGGCGCGCGATCTCCTCGAGCTTGCGGGCGGAGTCCGCCAGATCGTCTCGACCGGCCGTGGCCGCTGCCATTTGCGCGATATCGTGGACGACCCGGCTGAGCAGCACCATGGACTCCCGCCCCCAGCGCACATAGAGCAGCTTGCCGCGCATCTCATCCAGCAGTCTCAGACGGCTGAGCAGCGCATCGTCCAGTTCGGCATCCGTAACAGCCATAAGCGGCCCCCGTCGACTTACGGTCTCAATCGGCGCGGTGATAGTCGTCCAGACGATCCACCTCTTCCTTGGACCCCAGGATGACCGCACAGCGGTCGTGCAGGCCCTGAGGTTGCAGCTCGAGGATGGGTGAGGACCCTGTGCTGGCACGCCCGCCGGCCTGTTCGACGATGAAGCCGATGGGATTGGCCTCATACATCAACCGCAGCTTGCCCTGCTGCCCCTTGCTGCGCAACTTGGCATCGCACGGATACATGAAAATGCCGCCGCGGGTGAGCACCCGGTGTACATCGGCCACCATCGCACCGGCCCAACGCATGTTGAAGTCCTTGCCCCGCGGCCCGTTCTTGCCCGCTTCGCACTCTTCGATATAGCGCCGGATCGGGGCATCCCAATGGCGGCGATACGACATGTTGATCGCGAACTCGCTGGTGGTCTCGGGGATGCGGATATTGGGCTGGGACAGGATGAACTCCCCCAGTGCCCGATCCAGCGTGAAGCCGTGTGCGCCGTTGCCCGTTGTAAGTACCAGCAGTGTCGATGGCCCGTACAGCACGTAGCCGGCCGCCACTTGATTGCGCCCGGGCTGGAGAAAGGCCTGCGGGGAATCCGGATTGACGCCTTCAGGGCATCGCAGCACGGAAAAAATAGTGCCGATGCAGCCATTGACGTCCACGTTGCTGGAGCCGTCCAGCGGGTCGAACATCAACAGGTACTTGCCCTTGGGGTACTCGGCGGGAATGGTGTAAACCCCGTCCATTTCCTCTGAGGCCATCGCCCCGACATGGCCACGCCAGCGGTTGCAGTGCAGAAACAGGTTGTTGGCGATGACATCGAGCTTCTTCTGCTGCTCGCCCTGAATATTGGCGCAACCGGCATTCCCCAGCACGCCGGCGAGTTGGCCACGGCTGACGGCATCGGTGATGGCCTTGCAGGCGATCACGATATCGTTGATCAGTGAGGTGAAGTCCCCCGTGGCCTGGGGTAGCGCGCGCTGCTGTTCGATGATGAACTGGGTGACGGTGATTCCGATATTCATGGCGTGTTTGAAAGGCCCGTTGGCGGTGGCTGCAGGTTGCGCAAGTCTACCCGCGAACACAGTCGGTGTATCGCCATGCCAGCATCGTCATGGCGATACACCGACTGCGCCTGGCGGCCTTCAGGCCGTCAGTGCCCCAGCAAGACGCTGGGCAGCCACAGGATGATCTGCGGAAAGGCGATACACAGACCGAGTCCGAACAATTGCAGCGCCACGAAGGGGACGATGCCCCGATAGATGTCCTGAATACGGACTTCCGGCGGTGCGACGCCCTTGAGATAGAACAGCGCGAACCCAAATGGCGGCGTCAAAAACGAGGTCTGCAGATTGACCGCCGCCAGAATCAGGAACCAGATGATGTTCGCCTGGGCAATGCCGCTCCATTCGCCCACATGCCCGTGGAAATCCAGCAAGCCGACGATCGGCGCGAACACCGGCAGCACGATGAGGGTGATCTCGATCCAATCGAAGAAAAACCCGAGCAGGAAAATCATCAGCATCAGCACCAAGAGGATGCTCCATGGCCCGATGCCGACTCCACGGATGAAATCGACGATCAAGTGCTCGCCACCCAGCGCCCTGAAAATATAGGAATAACACGTCGCACCGACGAATATCCCAAACAGCATGGCACCGGTAAGCGCCGAACGCTGGCAGACGTCCTTGAAGACCTCCCAATTGAGCTGGCGATTGAACAATGCCAGCAATACCGCGCCGCCGGCGCCCACCCCGGCCGCCTCGGTGGGTGTTGCCCAACCGGCGAAAATGGACCCCAGCACCAGTGTGATCAGCAGGATGGGCGGAATGAAGCTGCGGACAATCATCCACCAGAACTCGCCGCGTGTTTCGGGGCCAATATCATCGGGCAGCGGCGGTGCCAGCTCCGGTTTGGCATGGCACAGCGCCCAGATATAGATCAGGTACAGCAGCGACAGCAGCAGGCCCGGCAGAATCGCCGCGATGAAGACCGTACCCACGGGCACCGACAACAAATCGGACATTATCACCAGCATGATCGACGGCGGAATGAGAATGCCCAGGGTTCCCGACGAGGCGATGGTGCCGGTGGCCAGCGGAATGCTGTAGCGCCGCTCCAGCATGATCGGCAAGGCCATGAGGGTCATCATGACCACCGATGCCCCGATGATGCCGGTGGTGGCGGCCATGATGGTTCCCATCAGTGTCACCGACAGCGCCAAGCCACCGGGAACCCTGCGCAGCAGGATCTGCAACGTTTGCAGCAGGTCGCGCGCCGCACCCGACTTCTCCAGCATGGTGCCCATGAAGATGAACATGGGAATGGCCACGAGCACCGGGCTTTCCATCGTGCCGCCGAAGATACGCAACGCGATCAGCGTCAATTGCTGAAGCCGGAACACCCCCAGCGCATCGCCGATCACGGCAAACGCAAGCCCGATCCCCCCCAGCACGAAGGCCACCGGGTAGCCGGTGAACAGCAAAAGCCCCAG
>CBFGWV010000198.1:0-9326 GCA_965652545.1 uncultured Candidatus Competibacteraceae bacterium
CGCCGGATCGAAACCACCAAGCCTGTGTCGTCGGCGAGTGAACTATCTAAGGCCTCCCTCCCTCTCTCCCTCCCTTGGGCCCACGTATTCACTGCGTCTGGTGGTGCCTCGAATGAACTGAAAAAACACTTCGGCCCGGACCGAAGCGTGTCGTGCTGCCGACGGGCATTGTGAGCGGCAACACCACCTCATAAAGGCCCGTCATGCCCGTCGCCGCCGTGTCACCCCCGCTGTGCCCCCGCCCGTTCTTTGGCCACGCCGTGGTTCGTGCCGCGTTCGTGCTGGCTATTGTCGGCTGGGGTGTCGGTTTCTACGGGCCGCCGATTTTCCTCCACGCGGTGCTTGAGCGTACCGGCTGGTCGTTGCCGCTGGTTTCGGGTGCAGTCACGGTGCATTTCCTCTTCGGTGCGCTGGTGGTTGCCGCTCTGCCACGGATTCATGCCGCGTTCGGGGTGGTCCGCACGACGGTGGTGGGCGTGGCTGCGATGGCGTTCGGGGTGCTGGGGTGGGCAGTTGCCGCCGATCCGGTGCAGCTTTACCTCGCAGCGCTGTTGAGCGGGGGTGGTTGGGTGACGATGGGGGCGGCGGCGATCAATGCCATCCTCTCGCCGTGGTTTGTCCGCACGCGGCCGGCGGCGTTGGCCAAGGCGTATAACGGCGCCAGCATCGGCGGGGTCATTTTTTCGCCGCTCCTGGTGGCGTTGATTGCCCATCTGGGGTTCGTCGCTGCCGCAGGGGTGGTCGGTGCGGTGGCTGTCACCGTGGTGGGCGCCCTGGCGGTGTCTGTGCTGGGGCAGACACCACAACGGCTGGGCCAGGTGGCCGATGGCGATGCACCGGGCGCGGCGACTGCGGCCATCGTCGGCCTGAGCGTGGCGCCGTTACCCGGTCGTCGCTTGTGGACGGATCGCCGCTTTCTCACCTTGGCAGCGGCGATGGCGTTGAGCCTGTTCGCCCAGATCGGCCTGATCGCCCATTTGTACGTCCTGCTGGTTCCGGTGCTGGGCGCCCAAGTGGCGGGGTTTGGCATGGCGCTGGCCACGGCTTGCGCAATCGGCGGGCGGACATTGGTTGTGCGGGTGATGCCGGTGGACGCGGACCGACGGGTGGTGGTCTGCGCCAGCTATGCGGTGCAGGTGTGCGGCTCACTGGTGCTGCTGTTCTCGGGCGGGGCACCGGTGTTGATCCTGCTGGGCATCCTGTTGTTCGGTGCGGGTATCGGCAACGCTACCTCGTTACCCCCTTTGGTGGCGCAGACCGACTTCGCCCGCGAGGACGTCGGCCGTGTCGTCGCGCTGATCGTCGCAATCGCGCAGGCCGCCTATGCGTTTGCCCCGGCCGTTTTCGGGGTGTTGCTTGCCCTCGGTGGCGGCCATACCCCGCAGATCGGCGCCGGTACCGATGTGTACTTTCTTGCTGCCGCACTGATCCAGGTGACGGCCATCGCTTGCATGCTCGCCGGTCGGCGCAAGCCCTGCTGACGTCCGTCGGCGGGCTTTACGTCAGACCGTTATCCACATGCCTCTCAACGCCCTTGACCAGGAGAGCTTCAATGACTGTCACCTGCTTCATCAAGTACCGGATCGATCCCTTCCAGCGCGCGGCCTTCAAGACCTATGCGGAGAACTGGGGCCGCATCATTCCGCGCTGCGGCGGCCATCTGCTGGGGTATTTTCTGCCGCATGAGGGGACGAACGATATCGCCTGGGGGTTGATCGCCTTCGACAGCCTGGCCGCGTATGAAAGCTACCGCACCCGCTTGCGGGCCGATGCCGAGGGCCGCGAGAACTTCGCCTTCGCCCAGCGTGAACGCTTTATCCTGCGTGAAGAGCGCACATTCACTGAGCTGGTGCCCGGCACCTTCAACGGTTTGCCGTACCCACAGGAGTAGAGGGCGATGATGGCGGTCATTTTCGAAGTCATCCCCCGCGAGGGGCATACCCAGACCTATCTGGACGCAGCGGCGGCATTGCGCCCCCATCTGGAGGCGATCGACGGGTTTGTTTCCATAGAGCGCTTTCAAAGCCTGAGCCAGCCGGGAAAGCTGTTGTCACTGTCGTTCTGGCGCGATGAGACGGCGATACAGCAATGGCGCAACCTCGAGGTGCACCGCCACACGCAGCGGCTGGGGCGGGAGACGGCGTTCGAGGACTATCGCCTGCGGGTTGCGGCGGTGGTTCGCGACTACGGCCTGCATGAGAGGGCACAGGCGCCGGAGGATTCGCGCCGGTTCCATGACTGAGGCGGGACCTACTCCATGGGCCCAGGCGTTTCGACGGCCTGACCCCGCATCATGCGCAGGAAGCGTCGCCCGTCTCCGGGTTGCCGATCGCGAAACGTCTCGAAACCCACAGGACGATCAGGTTGTTCCGGATACAGCCGAACCCCCCACAGCGGCGCGAGGCCATCGGGTTGCATGGCATAGCGGATGTCCCCGATCACCGTTGCATCCTGCGGATGCGCGGCCAGATAACCTTGGGACACCTGGGCGAAACGCCGCATGTCCGCACCTTGGCGGCCATCCGGAGCCATTGCCCCCGGCTCGATCACCGCCGTGCGCCCACCTTCATAACCGCGGTGACCACCCATCGGCCCCAAATACACCGCGTCCACCCACCAGTGATCTTGTGCCCGGTAGACTGTCCGCCACAGCAGCAGATTGCCGAGTGTGGGCTTGACCGTCACGGCGTCAGCTTCGTGTCCTCGGCTTCGGATCGCATCCGCCACCCAGTGTTCGGCGCGTTGGTGCTGCCAGGCGCCCAGGCCCAAGTAGGCGACCATCAACACTAAACCCGGCCACGCCGGCGATGGGTGCGGTCGGCGCCACAATAACGCTACCGTTGCCAGCACGATGACCGTCGCCAGCGGGTCCACCACGGCCACGATGCTCAGGGCGATGGATTCGTCACTGAACGGCCAGCCCAGCCGCGTGCCGTAGCTGGTGCACGCATCCAGCAGGCAGGCGCTGACCCAGCCGGCAAGTGCGGCCGAGAACAAGGGCCGCCAGGACTGTCCGCGCGCCAACAGCCGGCGATAGAGCAGGGCGATGATCGCCGCGCCCAGGGGGGCCGCCGCCACGGCGTGGGTGAACTGCCGGTGCACGGTCAGCACCAGCAACGGGTCCGCCGCCGAGCGCACCAGCACATCCAGATCGGGGGCGAGCGCCGCCAGCGCGCCCACCGCCAAGATGTGCCGGGTCGGCGCCCGCGTGACGGCGACGCCGGCCACGGCACCCAGCGCGGCATGGGTCAAAGGGTCCATGAATGCTCCGCAAATCGGTCGCGTATACTGTGCCGGATTTTTTGCGCACAGGTGGGTAGGCATGACGGCGGACGACCGCTACTGGATGGAGCGGGCCCTGGCATTGGCGGCCGAGGGCGAGGCCCGAGGCGAGGTACCCATCGGTGCGGTGGTCATCTACAACGGCCAGGAGGTCGGGCGCGCCTACAACCAGCCGATCGGCCGCTGCGACCCCACGGCCCATGCCGAGATTCTCGCCCTGCGCCAGGCCTGCGAGCATGTGGGCAACTACCGCCTGCCCGGGGCCACCGTCTACGCCACGCTGGAGCCCTGCCCGATGTGCGCCGGTGCCATGGTGCACGCGCGAATCCGGCGCCTGGTCTACGGTGCCGGGGACTCGCGCAACGGGGCTGCCGGTTCGGTGTTGAACGTGCTTCAGCAGCCGGCGTTCAACCACATGGTCGAGACCACCGGCGGTGTGCTGGCCGAAACCTGTGCGGAGCAGTTGCGCGCCTTTTTCCGCCAACGCAGAGGGTAGGCTCTTTATTTGCCCATTGCAGGTCGGTTACACTTCGCGGCCTCGCAACCCTAAGCGAGTTTGGAGAGGTGCCAGAGTGGTCGAATGGGGCGGACTCGAAATCCGTTGACCTACTTCGTAGGTCCGTGGGTTCGAATCCCACCCTCTCCGCCAAGTGCTTGAAAAACCCGGCTTTTTAGCCGGGTTTTTTTTGGCCTGGATATAATGCCGCGATCGCTGCCACCCCGCCGCTTGCCTGCGCCGCGGGTATCCGGCAGATTCCCACTGCATGGGGGGCGGGCGATGGCATACCCGCGCAAGAACGACAAGGCGGCGTCCGCACAAGGCGCTATGACAACGGGGAGCGTCCGGGTCCGATGCGGGCGTTTGAATGTGGCAGTGGTCTGGCTTGGCTCTCGGTGTGGATGCTGGCTTTGCTTTGTGCGGTCGCGCCGGTGCATGCGGACACCTACGAACGCATCGAGCACAACATCCGGTTCGACGCACCGGAGGGCTGGGTGCCGCGCCCGACTCGGGACGAGGGCATCGTTCTCGATCTGAGCAACATCACCGGCAGCGAGCGGATCTACATCACCGCCGACCAATGGCCGGAACTCACCTATGACGATGCTCTCGACCGTATCCGACAGGAGCTGGACGACCCGTTCTCGATCCGCGCGGTCGAGTCGGCGACGGTAGCCGGGCTGCCTGGGCGCTTGGTCACCGGCCGGCAACGCGCCGGGCGCGACTGGGTCCGCCACTGGGTGTACGTGTTGCTGCACGGCCAGGGCGTCTACAAGGTGCACGTCATCGTCTCCCACGCTGACAAAGAGCGCGCCCTGCGCTTGCTGGAGAACGCCGCGCTGGGCTTTCAACTGGCAGACCTGGCGGCGGACCCGCCTGCGGTGGGGGAACAGGCCCCTGAACCCGTCCGCCGCCATGTCGATGCCGTCGCGGGTTTCGAACTGGCGCTGGGTGAGCGCTGGTGGGCGGGCCTCGGCAATGGCGAGCGCGATGAGCGGGCGTTGTTCCAGACCGTGCACAGCTCGGGTGCTCGCTTGGCGGTGTATGCGTTCTGCGCGCCCGAAGGCGTGGCGCCGGCGGCCTTGGAGGCAGCGCTGCTGGCCGGTATTCGGCTCGAGCCAGATTCGCCCGACATGACGGGTATCGAGCGGGGGGACGACACTCTGGATGCCGCCTACTCCCTCACCGGTCTCGATGGCGTCGATGTCTACGGCCGGGTCCATCTCGTCACCGGTGACCGCTGTGCCTGGCTTGTCGATGTCTGGGGCGGCACACGCGCGGCCGTCCGGGAGCGGATGGCGGATGTCACGCTCGGCTTGCGTGTGGATGAAGCGGCGATACGCCCCGATGCCCTCGACCCCGCAACGCAAGCCTTCTTCATCAATGAAGCGGGCTTGTTCCTGTTTGCGGAAAAGCGTTACGCGCCTGCGGCTGACCTGTTCGTCGCCGCGAACGAACTGAAGCCGGACCGCGAGGTCCTGACCAACGCCCTGAGTGCCCTCAATTTCAGTGATCAGTACGCCCGCGCCCGCGTACTGCTTGACCGTCAGAGCATCGAGAGTGATGACACCGAGCTGCTGAGCTGGAGCGCCTGGATCGACTACCACCGCGGCGCACGGGACGCTGCGGTGGAGACCTACGAAATCCTCTTCAATATCGACGGCTACCGCAATGACGAGGACTTGACCGCCTATCTGCGTGCGCTGGCGGCCCTGGGCCAATTCGACGAAGCGCATGCGGCCTATGCGGCCTACGGTTCTAACCCGCCCTCGGACGAGCTGCGCCAGGCGGCGCTGGATGTCTACATCCAGCAAGGCGATGTGCCCGCTGCACTGGCGGCGGCCGACGCGTACGTGGATGCCGCGCCGTTCAACGTGGGTCGCGCACTCGTGCGTCTGCGGGCCCTTGACCGGCTGAGCGAACACGAACGGCTGGTGGCTGGGGCGCAGGCACTCATCGACGCCGGACACGCCGGTTCGGGCACGTACTACTGGCTGGGTGTCGGCTTGACCAAGCTGCGGCGCTACCAAGCGGCCCAGGAGGCCATCGAGGCGGCCCTGCGCTTCGACCCGGCCGACGAGGAGCTTCTGGACTACCAGCGCTATCTGGCTGGTGAACTGGGTACCGGCGGGCAGTTGAGCTATCGGGACCATATCCCGTTCGTGCAGCCGCCGGCCACGGTGCTCAAGGCGGCGGCCCAGGTTGACGAGGTGCCGGCCGAGGGCGCCGATGCGGTGTTCGTCTACCGGATCATCAGCCATGACTACCAGCCTGGCCGCTATCGGCGCTACAGCGAGCATGGCCGGGTGCGTGTGCTGAGCCTCGGCGGCCTCAGGCAGTACGGCACGCTGGAGTTTGCCTATGATCCGACACTCTACCGGGCCTTTGTGAACCGCATCGAGGTATGGGACGGCGGCCGCATCGTCGCCCGTGGCCAGCTTCAGGACGCGTACTACGCCGACAGTACGAACGGTGACCAGGCCGACTTCCTGCGTACGCTCTATATCCCCGTTCCCGGTCTGAAGCCCGGCCGGGAGCTGGAGTTCGTGGTCACCATGGAGACCCTCGGCGATGGCAGCCACTTTCCCATCAAGCGGGCCTATCTGAGCCTCGGCGAGCCGGTGGGCTATTCCGCCGTGACTCTGGCCGGGGACCTCGCGGCACTGGACCACAATGCCTTCGGTGTCGGTGTGCGTGAGGATGGCGATGCCCTGGTCTGGGATCTGTTCGATCCGCCAGTGATCGACGATGAGCCGTATCAGCAGGTCTACGACCGGTACCTGCCCTGGGTGATGTTCGGCAGCACGGACGCCGACTGGGCGAGTGTCGCGCACGATTACCTGGCGATGGTCGATGACAAGCTGGGGCGGCGCGACGAGGTCCAGGGCCTGCTGGCCGGGCTCGCGGAGGCGCCGCCGGGCGCGGTCACCGACGCGCTGGTGCATGCGATACGGGGCGAACTCACGTACAAGGCGATCGAGTTCGGCAGCCGCGGGCTGATTCCGCAGACCCCGGCGGAAAGCCTGGCTCGTCGCTACGGGGACTGCAAGGACCATGCGGTGCTGCTGCAAACGGCCTTGGAGGCCGCCGGTGTGCCGGCGGTGCTGGCGCTGATCAACATTGACGAGTCGGTGGTGCCGACGCTGCCCAGTTTGAACCAGTTCGATCACATGATCGTTTACTTGCCCGGAGAGCAGCGTTTCATCGACCCGACCGACAAGTACCTGGACCCGACGATCAGCCCGCCGGCGGGGCTGGCCGGGCGGCATGCCCTCTTGCTGGATCGGGAAGATCCACGGCTGGTACAGCTTGGCGAGTACGCGGCCGAGCACAGTGCCATCCGTTCGGATCGCACATTGACGATCGGCGAGTCGGCGACCATTCGTTTGAGCGAGGCGATTACGTTCTCCGGCTACCCGGCGGCCTCGATGCGCTCGAGCCTGACGGATATCGAGCCGGCTGGCATGGCCGATGCGTTACAGAACTGGGTGACGCGCAACCTGGGCAGGGTCCGCCTGCGCCATCACGCGGTACGCAACCTGGATGACCCAAAGCAGCCGCTGGTGATCGAGGTGGATTATGAGGTGGTCGGGCAGAAGCCGATTGTGACGGGAGATGGGATGTCGCTTTATCTGCGGGGTATCGCGGAGCCGAATTATCTGGATATCGCTGCCAGTTCGCGTCGTGTATCGCCGTTGCACATCGATTACCCGATGCTGCTGGAGTCGGTGACCCGTGTGGTGCCGCCGCCGGGTTTGGCGGTGGCGGTTCCGCAGCGCAAGTCGACGGAGACGGCGTTCGGCGGCTGGACGCAGTCGTTCGAGCAAGAGGGGCGGGATCTGCTGGTCAGCCTGCGTTATCAGCACCGTGCCGGGACCTATGAGGCGGGCCGGATCGGCGACTTCGAAGACCTGCTCGACAGCGCGCTGGAGGCGGGTTCCACGCAGATCGATTTGCGCAGGGCGCCTTGAGGGGCTGTCGGGTCCAGGTCGTTTGTCCGAGTGGGTGCGTCGCGGGTGCTCGTCACTCCAAACAGGCACTGCACGTGGTGGGGGCCACCCCCTGGGATCTCCGGCTTGCAGCCGGTAGCCGAGCGAAGCTCGGCCCATGGCTTGGCGAGGTCCTCGCCTGCCCACTCGGCTGACCGAATCGCTCACCAGGGGACTGATTCTGCGGCTGACGCCGCGATCTGGGGCAGGCCGGTGGCCGATGGGTGTAAAGTGCCTGTTTTTCTTGGATTACAGGTGGGATTGGAGCGAGGGCGGACGAGATGAGGTAGTGCATTAATGCGGGGGGCGCATGTTTAGTACTGAAGATGAGTTGCAAGCAGCCATTCATGATCGGCCCGAAATTGTGCTGTCAGGAATTCCTGAGATAAATCCTCAGATCTGCCCGGATGCTCCCGGGCTGGTGTCGCTGGGTCGAGAGATACCGCTATCAAGTGGATCTGTGGACAATTTATTTGTTGATATAAATGCGGTGCTGACGTTTGTGGAGTGCAAGCGCTATAGTGATGCTCGACTCAAGCGCGAGGTGTATCCGCAGGCGGTAAATTACGCATCCGATATCCAGAATCGCTTAATACACTATAATGGAGAGCAATTCCGCCAAGAATTTGGTTCGTTGATAGCATCAGCCCGGGGAGGTGGATACCGCTGTTTCGCGGATGTGGTCGCCGCGTTGGCTGGGGATCCTATCCTTGAAGGAAAGGACATCGACGAATGGCAGCGCCAGTTCTTGGAGAGGTTTGAGTACAACGTCAAGTCAGGAGTATGTCGTGTGGTGTTGCTTTGTGCTCCCGCGCCAAACAATGCGTTCAATTATCGCGCCGTACGAAATTTGATGCAGTTGATGTCGTTTTCTGAGTATTCGGCATCACGATACGACATCATTCTGATGGATTTGCGGGAGGAGCGCGGGGAGTTTGTGACAAAAATTATATGGAGAAGGTACGCCGCTCTCCCTCAGGTTCCATTGGTTGCAAGATCACTTAGGGATACATCGGCGGGAATTGACAGGATGAAGCGTCGTGAAGCACGGCTTGCCCCTGAACTGAGAGTAATGCTGAAAAAGCTGCTTGAGGCGTTATCGGAGCAAGGGCTGATGGCGGTTGAGAATACCGTCGGGTACGCACTGAAAAATCAGAGTTCAAAGAAGTCAATTTACACACAGATCAGCATTCTGGATGGTAGCTGGGTTGTCGTGCGTCATCAAATACGCCCTCCTGAATCTCTGTACTATAAACTCGAGGCAGAAGAACGCCCTTCCGTTTTGAATGATCTAAATCCAATTATCACACTCAAAAAATCGACCCTTGAGCCTAGGCGACTTTTTGAAATAGAACTATCACCGGATCCATCAACGAATGTTAATCATTTGGTAGAGGCAATCACGGAGCTAGGAAGGGTTGAGGAAAGCGCTGTCTAATACAGCGCGATCCGCCAAGCTCGCTTTGATCAGCCACTGCGGTGAGCCCGCGCCGAGCCGGTGGGTCGTGGGCCGACGAGCGTACAGGGAGGTATCTACAGCGCGTCGGAACACGACC
>CBFGWV010000199.1:0-9310 GCA_965652545.1 uncultured Candidatus Competibacteraceae bacterium
GCCAGACACCCCGGTGCCCGACGGGCTCACTGCGGTGGCGCGGCCGGTAGCGCCCCCAGCCGATCACTCGCTGCCGTGGCGCTGTGGACTCCCCTCCCCCCTCGCGGGGGAGGGGCCGGGGGAGAGGGGGCGCCCGCCGGAGGCACCGCGACACGGGCGATGGCATCGCCCCATCCCGCGACGTAGACCGCTCAAGTCCCCAGCATGGCTTTGAGATTGGCCAACTGCGCTCGCCCGCGGTCTTTACGCTCGCCTTCCGGCACTTTGTGATCCACCCCGTGCCACTCCAGGACATCGTCGGGCAGTTCGGCCAGGAAGCGGCTGGGGGTGCAGCTTTCCCATTCGCCGAAACGCCGCCGCCGCTTGGCGTAGCTCAGGGTCAGGGAGCGCTGGGCGCGGGTGATGCCGACATAGAGCAGCCGGCGTTCTTCTTCGAGCTGGCCTTCGTCGACGCTGTTCTTGTGCGGCAGTACGTCATCCTCCAGGCCGATGAGGAAGACGTGGGGCCACTCCAGGCCTTTGGAGGCGTGCAAGGTGAGCAGGTGGACGGCGTCGGCTTCGGTTTCGTCCTGGGCGGGGTCGAGGAAGGTCTGCAAGGTGATGCGGGCGACCCGTTCGCTCAGGGGCAGGGGTTCGTCGGCGCCCATGCGGGTGAGCCAGTCGAGCAGTTCGGTGAGGTTGGCGACGCGGCGTTCGGCGGCTTTGGCCTCGCCGCTGACTTCGCCCAGCCAGTCTTCGCCGCGCAGGCGGTCGGCGAGGCCGCGGATGACGGGCATGGGGTCGTCTTCGCCGCTGGCCTCTTCGGCGGTGCGGGTGATCCAGTCGGCGAACATGTGCAGCTTGTCGCGGTGGCGGGTGTCCATGACCGCGGCCAGGCCCATTTCGGTACAGCCCTGCAACAGGGGGATCTGCCGTTCGGCGCAGTAGCCGGCGAGTTTTTCCAGGGTGGCGGCGCCGATTTCGCGCTTGGGGGTGTTGACGACACGCAGGAAGGCCGCGTCGTCGGTGGGGTTGGTCATCAGCCGCAGGTAGGCGAGCAGGTCTTTGACTTCGGCGAAGTCGAAGAAGGAGTTGCCGCCGGCCAGGCGGTAGGGGATGCGGTGCTCGCGCAGGGCTTTTTCGATGCCGCGCGATTGGTGGTTGCTACGAAACAGGATGGCGTAGTCGCCCCAGCGTGCGGCGTGGCTGAAGCGGTGGTGCAGCAGGTCGCCGACCAGGCGTTCGGTTTCGTGGTCGGAGGTGTTGCAGGCCACGACGCGGATGAAGTCGCCGGGGCCGTGACCGCTCCAGAGTTTTTTCTCGAACAGATGGGGATTGTTGGCGATCAGCCGGTTGGCGGCGGTGAGGATGCGCTGGCTGGAGCGGTAGTTGCGCTCCAATTTGATCACTTTCAGCCGCGGGAAGTCCTCGGCCAGCAGGCGCAGGTTGTCGGGCTGGGCGCCTCGCCAGGCGTAGATGGACTGGTCGTCGTCGCCCACGGCGGTGAGTGCGGCGCGTACGCCGATGAGCTGGCGCACGAGGCGGTATTGGCAGGCGTTGGTGTCCTGGTATTCGTCCACCATCAGGTGGTGGATACGGTTCTGCCAGCGCTCGCGCAGCGCCTCGTCGCGCTCCAGTGCGGCCAGCGGCAGGGCGATGAGGTCGTCGAAGTCCACGGCGTTGTAGGCGGACAGCTGCCGCTCGTAGGCGACATAGGCCTGCGCGGTGCGCATCTCGAGTTCGTCTTCGGCCTCGGCAACAGCGCGGGCGGCGGGCAGGCCGGCGTTTTTCCAGCGGCTGATGCGTTGCTGCAGCCGGCCGGCGACGTCGGCGTCGACATCGCCGGCGGTGTGCTGGATCAGGCGCAGGCTGTCGCGCGCGTCATAGATGGAAAAACCCTTGCGCCGCCCGGCCACGGCGGGGTCGCGGCGGATGAGGTCCAGCCCCAGGGTATGAAAGGTGCTGATCTTCAGCCCGCGGGCCTCGTCTTTGCCCAGCAGGGCACCCACGCGTTCGCGCATTTCGCGCGCGGCCTTGTTGGTGAAGGTCACCGCGGCGATATGGCGGGGTTTCATCCCGCAGTCGCGGATCAGGTAGGCGATCTTGCGGGTGATGACGCGCGTCTTGCCGCTGCCGGCCCCGGCCAGTACCAGCAGCGGGCCATCCACATGGCGGACCGCCTGGCGCTGTTCGGGGTTCATGTCGTGCAGGTGGTCGTCGCTCATAAGGTTCGCGCGGGCCGTGGCCGGGTCACTGTACGCAAGTTTTCCGCTGAATGCGTAGCAAGTACCGACCGGCGGTTCAGTGGGTTTCTCCGGGTACATGGGCCGGCGGCCGTCGACGCCATTCGGCGATCCAGACACCCAGCGCGTAGGTGGCCGCCACGAGTATCAACGCCACCAGCAGGCTGGTGCCGATGCCGATCGCATCGATGATGCCACCGGACCCCAGGCGCTGCCCGATGAGCAGCGGCAAGTCGTCGCTGCGCCACAGCGCAATGCCATCGGCGTAGCCGAGGGCGGCGGCCAGACGGGAGACGATGATGGAGCCCATTTCGTAGTAGTCGCCGGGAATCGACACCAGCGGTGCGAAGGCCATGGGAATGGCGGCGCCGCACACCAGCGCGTGCACGGCGCGGGGCCCGATTTGCCGACGGCCGCACAGGCGCAGCAAGGGAATGCCCGGCCATAGTGTAAGCGCGAACGGCAGGGCGACCGTGGCCAGGTAGCGCAGGTCGCTGCCGTGGGTGTCGAAGCCGGACAGCCGGCCGGCGTAGTCCGAGCCGACCTGGATGAACCCAAACCACTGTTGGAGCCAGGCGGCGCCGTATTGCGGGGCGATCTCCAGGGTTTCGACCGTGCAGCCACTGAGGCTACAACCGGCCGCGTGCAGCAGTTCGTGGATGGGCACGTACATGAACCAGCCCGCCACCAGACCGAGCCCGGCCCAGACCAGGTCGGTGATACGCGGCCCTCCGGGCAGGCGCTCCAAGGCGGCCAGCCAGTCGAGGAGCGGCGTCAGTGCCAGGGCCGCTGTGCGTCTCACGTCCACGACTGCACCTCGCGCACGCCGAACACGCGGCCGGACAAAGGGCGCGGGTCCGCCGCCAGCAGGCGGCAGAGGGCAGCGGCGGTCTCCGCCGGGGGGGCGGCGAAGGCATCGACGTCACGGTCGGGATAGATCGCGCGCACCGTGTCGGTGGCCGATACCGGGGGCGAGAGACCGATGCAGGCCACCCCCGTGTCCGTCAATTCGGCGGCCAGGCCGGCGGTCATGCGATCCAGTGCCGCTTTCGAGACACCGTAGGCCAGGTTGAGGAAGCCGGTCTTCACCGCCGCGCCTGAAGTGATGTTGACGATGACGCCTCGTGAGCGGCGCAGCGCCGGCAGGGCGGTGCGGGTGCACCACCAGGGGCCGTTGACATTGGTGTCGATGATCCGCTGCCAGTCCTTGTCTGCCAGTGCATCCAGGGATGTCTCGCCGCCCATGACACCGGCGTTGTTGACCAGCACGTCGAGGCCGCCGAGTTCACCGATGAGGCCATCGAGGGCGGCGGCGACGGCGCTGCGGTCGCACACATCGGCCGCGGCGGCGACTGCGCCCAATTCCTGCGCCAGGGCCCACGGCGCGGTCCGCGCCAGCAGGCCGAGCCGGTACCCTTCGGCTGCCAGGGCACGGGCCATGGCCTCACCCAGCCCGCGGCTGGCGCCGGTGATCACGGCCGTCGGCTGTGAGCGTGCCGATGGCGCTGGTATAGTCGCCGCTTCTTTCAAGAGCCGCCTCGCGTATCTAATGAGTCAATGGGATGGCCGCCATGTGGCCATCGTCGTGATGGGCGATTTCAGTCGCAGTCCGCGCATGCAATACCACACCCGCTGCTTTGCCGCCGCCGGTGCCCGGGTCACTGTACTGGCCCTGGATGGATCGCCTGTCGCGGACGATCTGCGTGCCCATCCGGCGGTACGGCTTTTCTTGCGGCCTGCCGCGGACGGGCGGGCGCGGGCGGGGTTTGCGTTTTTACTGTACGCGGCCTGGCGTGCCGCCCGCCAGGGTCTTTGGTTGCTCTGGCATCTGTTGCGCCTGCCGCACATGGACCTGATCCTGGTGCAGACGCCGCCGGCGCAGCCGGTGCTGGGGATCGTCGGCCGCATCGCGCGTTGGCGAGGGGTGCCGTGGACGATCGATTGGCATAATTTCGGCTACAGCCTGCTGGCCTTGCGTCTGGGCGCGACGCACCCGCTGGTGGGCTGGGCCCGGCGCTATGAGCAGCGCTGGGGGCGTCGGGCGGATACGCATTTGGCCGTTTCCGCGGCGATGGCCGAGCACCTGCGCCAAAGCGGCCTGTCGCCGGTAACGGTGTTGCGCGATCGCGGTGATGCCCGCTTTCGGCGGCTGGACTTGCCGGCCCGCCACCGCTTCTTTGTCGGCGAGGGTGCGGTCTTGGGTCTGTCGGTCGATGGCCAGTCGTATTTTACCCGCGCGGCGGCGACCGGCGAGGTGAGCGAGGCGCCCACCCGCGCGGCACTGGTGGTGACCGCGACCAGTTGGACCCGCGATGAGGACTTCGGCCTGCTCCTGGAGGCGCTGGATAGTCTGGAGCGGGCTTGGGCAGCCAAGGGTGCCGACGGTCTGCGCCTGTGGATGGTGATCACCGGGACCGGCGCGGGGCGGTCGGCCTTTGAGGCGACCCTGGCCGGCCGTGCCTGGCGTCATGTCCGGGTCAGCACCGGCTGGTTGTCGGAGGCCGGCTATGCGGCATTGCTGGGTGCGGCCGACTTAGGGCTAAGCCTGCACCGCTCGAGCTCCGGGTTGGACCTGCCGATGAAAGTGGCCGACATGCAAGGCGCCGGCCTGCCGGTGCTGGCGCTGGACTATGGCCCTTGCCTCGGCGAGATGCTCTCCGCGGGTGTGGACGGCGACGTGTTCGCCGATGCCGCGTCCCTGGCCGCCATGCTTGAACACTACCTGGACGGCTTTCCCGGCCCGCAGGCACCCTTGTTCGCCGTGCAACGGCAGGCGCGTGCGCCGTCGCGGCCGACCTGGGCCGATGAGTGGCGGTCCGTTCTGATGGATGCCGGCTGAGCCATGCATATCGCGATGCTGCACCCCGACCTGGGCCTGGGCGGCGCCGAACGCTGGGTGGTGGACACCGCGCTGGGGCTGCGTGCGCTGGGGCATGCGGTCACCGTGTATACGGCCAACCACCCGCGCGAGGCGTGTTTCCCCGAGACCCTGGACGGCCGTGTCCCGGTCCAGGTGGTGGACACCGGCGTGCCGTTCGAATTGGCCGGACACCTGCGCGCGCCCTTGAGTGTGATGCGCATGCGGGCCGTGGCACGGGCCTGTGCGCGTCACCGGCAGGCCGACTGGGTGCTGTGCGATCTGGTCGCGCATATCGTGCCTTTGGCCCGGCGCATCATCGGCAGGCCGGTAGCCTTTTATTGCCACTTTCCCGACCGCCTGCTCGCCCCCCCGGGTGGCCGCTGGTACCGGTGTTATCGTCAGCCCCTGGACGCGCTGGAGCGACGCGGGCTGCGTGCGGCGGACCGGCTGATGGTCAACAGTGCCTATACCCTGTCCCGCCTGCGCGATACGCTTGCCGGTGAATGGCTGGACGCACGGGTAGTCACCCCGGGTATCGACACCGACGCCTATGCAGCATTGTCGCCTTTGCCCGCCGACCCGGGGAGCGGCCCCATTTCCGTGCTGAGCGTCAACCGCTTCGATCCGGGCAAACGCCTCGATCGCGCCTTGGAGGCCTTCATTCAATTGCACACCTTGTTGCCCGATTCCCTCGCCTCGCGCCTGACGTTGACCTTCGCCGGCGGCCTCGATCGCCGCCGGGCCGACATGGTCGAGGTTTACGAGCGCCTGGGCGAGCGGGCGCAGGCCGCCGGACTGGGCGAACGGGTCACGCGCATCGCCTCACCCGACGACGCCACGCGGCTGGCGCTGCTCGAACAGGCCCGCGTCGTGGTCTACACCCCCAGCAACGAGCACTTCGGCCTGGTGCCCGTCGAAGCCATGGCGGCCGGGCGGCCGGTGGTGGTGGATGACAGCGGTGGCCCGCGCACGACGGTGGAGCACGGTGTGACCGGTTTTCACGCGCGGGCCGGCGAGGGCGGCTTCGCCGGCGCCCTGGCCCGGGTGCTCGCCGACCCCGCCCTGGCGGCACAGATGGGCGCGGCCGGGCGCCTGGCCGCGGCGGCACATGGCCGCGTTGCGGCCAGCGGCCGCCTGCTGGCGGTACTGGAGACTGCGATGGAGGAGGGCGTGTGCGCCTGAAGGCCGCGGTACATGCCCTGCTTGCCGTCTTGCCGCGCCGGCTGCGCCTGGGCTGGCTGGCCATCACGCCGCTGGCGTTCGGGGTGGCGGTGATGGAGAGCATCGGCGCCATGCTGGTGTTCGGCCTGATCCGCCTGATGAGCGAGCCGGAGATTCTCGGCCGGACGTTCTGGGGGATCACGCCGGGCGACTACCTGCCCCAGGGTGATGCTCTGATCCCGGTCCTGGCTATCGGGCTTGCCGGGTTTTATCTCGCCAAGAACGCCCTGGCGCTGTTCGTGCTGGATATGCGCAACGCCTTGACCACGCGCTCGGCCAGCTTGTGCGCCAGCCGTTTGTTCACCTTGTACCTGAGCACACCGTACGACCGGGTGCTGGAGCGCAACTCCGCCGAGCTGACGCGCAACCTCGTGGACTCGGTCGAGACCGCCTACCGCCAGGTGCTGGGCTCCTGCGTGTCCGCGGGTATCGAGATCGGCGTGGCGCTGGGGCTTACGATTTTGCTCATCCTCGCCGGTCCGGTGCAGTCGCTGGCGGTGCTCGCCGGGTTGATTCTGGCCTTGTTCATGCTGATGCGCTTCACCCAGAGCCGATTCGGCCGTTGGGGCCGGCGCGACCAGCGCCTCAAAGGCGAGGTTCTGAAGTCGGCACAGCAAGGTTTCGGTGTGCTCAAGGAAGTGCGTGTCCTCGGGCGCACCCGTTACTTCGCCGATCGCTTCGGGCAGCAACAGCACGCGCTTGGGGCCTTGCGTCGGCATGCCCTGAACTGGTCGGTGGCCCCACGCTACTTGGTCGAGACGATCTTCGTGTGCGGCATGCTCATCGTGTTGGCTGTGCTCACCGGCGGCGGACGTTCCGGCCCCAGCGCCCTGGCGATGCTCGGCTTGTATGCCTATGTGGGGTTTCGGGTGATCCCGGCATTCAACCGAATCGTGGAGCAACTGTCGTTGTTGCGCCACGGCGTCGGTGCCGTGGAAGCGCTGCGCGGCGACCTTGCCCGCTTGGCCGCGGGCGAGGACGCCGCATTGCCGGCACAGCCACCGACTCCGCGGGGGTTGAAGGACAGCTTGCAAGTCATCGACCTGGGCTATCGCTATCCCGCAGCCGATAGCGATGCATTGACCGGGGTGAGCTTCACCCTGCGGCGGGGCGAGGCGTTGGGCATCATCGGCGCCACAGGGGCGGGCAAGAGCACCTTGCTCGATGTCCTGCTGGGCCTGCGCTCACCGACCCGGGGGCGGATACTCGCCGATGGGCGCGATATCGCCGCCGACCTGCCGGGCTGGTCGGCGTCCATCGGCTATGTACCCCAGGAAATCAGCCTCATCGACGATACCCTGCGACGGAATATCGCGCTGGGGCTCGATGATGCCGAGATCGACGAGCCGCGGCTGGTCGAAGCGGTGCGCCTGGCGCAGTTGGAGGACTTCATCGCCGCGCTTCCCAACGGACTGGACACCGTGGTCGCCGAGCGCGGCCTGCGACTGTCTGGCGGGCAGCGCCAGCGGGTGGCGATCGCCCGCGCTTTGTACCACAGGCCCGGTCTGCTCATTCTCGATGAGGCGACCTCGGCGCTGGACTCGGCCACCGAACTGGCCGTGACCCAGGCGGTGCGCTCGCTTCACGGCCGGGTCAGCGTCATCGTGGTCGCCCACAGGCTATCCACCGTGCGCGATTGCGACCAGCTCATTCGCCTGGAGTACGGCCGCGTCGTCCAGTGTGGTAATTTCGCCGATCTTATGGCGGCTGATCCGGCCCTGGCGCGTGCCGCCGGTCTGGGGCTCAATCCGTGAAGGACGCTACGATGTCGCGAAACCGGGCCACTACAGGCGACTTGCTCAAGGATGGCAGGCCGTGAACGCATTACCGGCGTCCGCTCGTCAGCACCCGGCGCGCGAGGACGGCAACCTGTCCACACCCGATGCCGCGGCCGATGTGCGTTGCATCGCCGTGGTCGGCGCCAGCACCGCCGGTCACGTGTACCCGGCACTGGCCGTTGCCGATGCCTTGCGCGAGGACACCGGTCTGCGGTTGCTGTTCGTGGGCTCGCGCGGCGGTTTCGAGGAGCGACTGGTCCCTGATGGCGGGTTCGAACTGGCGTTGATTTGCGCCGCCCCGTTCATGCGCGCCAGTTTTGGCGGTCGTGCGCAGGCTCTGGTGTCGCTGGGCCGCGGTTTCTTGCAGGCCCGCGCGTTGCTGCGCCAGCACAAGGTCGCGCTCGTGCTCGGCTTCGGTGGCTTCGTCTCGGCGAGTGTCGTGCTGGCGGCACGCAGCCTGCGTATCCCCACAGTCATCCATGAGGCCAACCGGGTGCCGGGCCGGGCCAATCGCTTGCTGGCGAGGGTCGCCGACCGTGTCCACCTGTCCTTTCCCGACACCGCGCACGCGTTTCCGCCGGCGAGGACCGCGGTGACCGGTCAACCGGTGCGCCAGGGTATTGCCGCCTTGTCGGCCTCTACCGCCTCGCGTGTGGCGCCGGATCCCCGCTGTCTGCACATCCTGGTTACCGGCGGCTCCAACGGCTCGCCGTTTCTCAACGCCCGTGCACCGGAGCTGGTCGCGGCCCTGGCGCAACGCGGTGTCGGTGTGCAGGTACACCATCAGGTGGGGGACGATCCGCCCGAACCGGTCCAGGCGGCCTATGACTCGGTGGGGATCCCAGCCCGGGTCGAGACCTTCATCGAAGACATGGCGGCGGCATACCGGCGGGCCGACCTGGCCGTCGCCTGCGCCGGGGCCGGTACCCTGGCGGAGCTGGCCATGACCGGCCTGCCCGCCCTGCTGGTACCGCTGGCGCGTGCGGCGGACGACCACCAGAGCGCCAATGCACGCTGGATGGAGCGTCGTGGCGCGGCCTGGATGGTCCGTGAGGCCGACTGGGATCCCATCGCGCTGGCTGCCGTGCTGCATACCGGATTGATGGACCCCGACCAATGGCGGACACGGGTCGCCGCCTTGCGCCGGCTGGCCGCGCCACAGGCGGTCGATGAGATCGTCATGGACTGCCGCAGACTGCTAGGAGTCTGTCGGACTTGAGACTGTCCTA
>CBFGWV010000200.1:0-9280 GCA_965652545.1 uncultured Candidatus Competibacteraceae bacterium
GGCTGTAGCCTTGGTTATACGGGTACGGCTGCGGCTGGTTGTAACCACCCTGGGGAAGACCCTGGGGGTTGTACGGATCGCCGCCCTGCGGATACTGCGGGTTGTTGTACCCACTCTCGGCCGTGGTCACCGGGCGGACGATCATCTCGACGCGACGGTTGAGTGCCCGCCCGCTGGCGGTGCTGTTGTCGGCGCGGGGTTGGGACTCGCCGCGGCCGTCGGTGCGCAGGCGTCCATAGTCGACACCGCGCGTGGACAGGTAACCGGCCACGGACTGGGCGCGGCGGTGGGACAGGTCGAGGTTGTAGGCCTCCGAGCCCGTGTTGTCGGTGTGACCGATGATATCGACGGTGGTCTGCGGATACTCACGCAGGATACCGGCGACCTTATCAAGCGAGCTATAGAACGCCGGCTTGACCTCCGCGCGATCAACGTCGAAGGAAATCTCCGCCGGAATCTCCAGCCGGATGGAGCCATCCTGCTGGCGCTGGATCTCAAGCCCACGCTGACGCTCCGAGGCCAGGGCCTGGTTGAAGTCCTGCTGCTGGCGGTCCATGTAGTTGCCGATGGCCCCGCCGACCAGCGCGCCGACAGCGGCGCCGGCGTAGCGGCCTTTATCATCATCGAGCTGATGGCCGAGTACGCCGCCGGCGACCGCGCCGACGCCGGCACCCACGGTCGTCCGCGGATACGGGTTGTTGGCACAGGCGGCCAGGCTCAGCGCGACGCTCAATACGCCAAGTCGAAGGACGGTCGTTTTCATGGTAAGCCTCCACATAAGGACAGTTTATTGTTCGTTGGGAATGTGCGGATGGGGTTCAAGCCTACTCGCCGATGCTGAATTCGCCGTGAATGCCGTGCAGATGGCCGTGCGATCGTCATCCTGCCGGGCGGATGCCGATGCTATGATCCATCGCCGTCCCTCAACGACCCGGATCGTCAACATGGCTAGCCGTCGTACCCGCCGCAACGCGGGCTTCACCCTGATCGAGATCATGATCGTCGTGGTCATCCTCGGCATCCTCGCCGCACTGGTGGTGCCCAAGATCATGGACAGCCCCGACCGCGCCCGCATCGCCGCGGCCAAGCAGGACGTGCGTGCGCTGGAAAGCACGCTGAATCTCTACCGGTTGGACAACTTCGACTACCCGAGCACCGACCAGGGCCTCGAGGCCCTGGTCAAGCGGCCCGCCGACCTGCCGGCCACGGCCAAGTGGAAGGACGGCGGCTATCTGGACCGCCTGCCGGTGGACCCGTGGGGTCGGCCCTATCAGTACCTCAAGCCCGGGCAGAAGGGCACGGTGGACATCTACTCCCTCGGAGCCGACGGCTTGCCCGGCGGTGAGGGCATCAACGCGGACATCGGCAACTGGAACCTCGACAGCTGAGCGGGTCATGGCGGCCGCGGTGAGGCGACCGGCACGCGGGTTCACGCTGATCGAGATGCTGCTGGTGGTGGTCATCATCGGCATCCTGATCACCATGACCGTCATCGGCCTGCGCGGTGCCAGCATCCAGGAGCAACTGGACCGCGAAGCCGAACGCCTGCTCGCCTTGATCGAGCTCAACCAGCAAGCGGGGCTGATGCGCAGCGAGACCCGCGGCATTGCGTTCACCGAAAGCGGCTATGACTTCCGCATCCTGGAGAACGACGAATGGGCCGCGCCCGCCGATGACCTGCTTAAGCCACGCGAACTGCCGGCAGGGATGACCTTCATGCTGACCGTGGAAGGCGAGATCACCAAGCTGGATGAAAAGGTCCCCGACCAGCCCCAGGTACTGATGCTCCCCGGCGGCGAGACCACGGCGTTCTCGGCGGTCATCGAAGGCGAATACCTGCGCGGCTGGGAGCTGCGCGCGGACATCCTCGGGCGCTTGGCGCTGGAGCGTGTGGAATGAGCCGGCAGCGGGGGTTCACTCTGCTCGAGGTGCTGGTCGCCCTGGCGGTTTTCGCCATCGCCTTCGGGGCATTGATCCGTGTGGCGATCACCGCCGGCGACAATGCGTTCTATCTGCGCGAGCGCACCCTCGCCGTCTGGGCCGGCCGCAACATCATCAACCAGTATCTGGTCCAACCGCTGCCGGCCGAGAACGAAACCGCCAGCGGCGAAACGCCCATGGCCGGACGCGACTGGGCCTGGCGACTGACGGTCACCACCACGGACGATGACAACCTGATGCGGTTGGACATCGAAGTGAGCCCTGAGGAAGGCGCTGCGCCGCTGGCCAAGCTCGCCGCCTTCCGCCGGGTGAGCGGATGAACGCACGCGGGTTTACGTTGCTGGAGCTGCTGGTGGCCATTGCGGTGTTCTCGGTCATCGGCCTGGCCTCGTACTCGGCACTGGACACCGTTCTCAACACCAACGAGGCGGTCAGCGCCCAGACCCGCCGCCTGGCCGAGGTGCAAAGTGCCGAATACTGGCTGGCTCAGGACATCGGGCAGATCGTCGCCCGCCCGGTTCGCGACGACAGCGGCCAGTCGCAACCGGCGCTGCGGCTGACTGCATTGGACGATGCCCTCATCCGCTTTACCCGCGGCGGGCGCCCCAACCCGCTGGACCGGCCCCGCTCGTCGATGCAGCGGGTGGCGTATTTCCTGCGCGAGGACGTCCTCTACCGCGGCGTATTCGCGAGCCTCGATCCCGGCCTGTATCAAGAGCCGGAACTCACCGCCCTGATCGAAGGCGTCGACGACGTGCAGTTCCGGGTGCTGACCGGCGGCGGTGCCTGGGAAGAGAGCTGGCCACCCGAATCCGACGGGGCGCCGTTGCTGGATGTCCTGCCGGCGGGGATCGAGGTCACCTTGACGCTCAAGGACTGGGGCGAGATTCCCCGTCTGTACCTGCTCACAGGCACACCATGAACTGCCGCGGCGTGGCATTGATCACGGTACTGCTGGTGGTGTTCCTGGCCACCACGGTGGCGGCCACCCTGATGCAGACCCAGCAGTTGGCGATTCGCCGCAGCACGCTGGTGTTGCAGAACGAACAAGCCCAGCTCTATGCCCTGGGTGCGGAGTCCTGGGCCTCGGCCATTCTCTCGCGCGATGCCGAGGACAGTGAAATCGACGATTTCGGCGAGTCCTGGGCGCAGACACCGCCCGCCCTGCCCGTGGACGGCGGCTTCATCGCCGGCGAGCTCAGCGACCTCCAGGGCCGGTTCAATCTCAACAACCTGCTGCTGAGCGACGGCCGGGTCGACGACGCCTGGCTTGAGGTTTTCCGCCGCCTGCTGACCCGGCTGGATATCGAACCGTCAGTGGCCGAAGCGGTTGCGGACTGGATCGACGCGGACACCGACGCCATCGGCGCCGCCGGCGCGGAGGATGCCAGCTACCTCTCTGGCGACCCCCCGTACCTGGCCGCCAACCGGGCCATGGTCGACATCAGCGAGCTGCGGTTGATTCGCGGGATGGATGCCGAACACTTCGACAGGCTCGCCCCGTACGTCACCGCCCTGCCCGAGCGCACCACCTTGAACGTCAATACCGCACCGGTGGCCGTGCTGCTCGCGCTCACCGACAACGAGACGCTGACCGAAGAGGCGCTGAGCCTGCGCCTGGAGGATCGCGAGCGGCGCGGCTACGAGGACGTGCAGGCATTTATCGAGGCCAGCGGCCTTGAAGAGCTCGTCGCGCTTACCGACAATCTCGGGGTGGCCAGCAATTACTTCGAACTGCGCGCCACCGCCGAGGTGGGCGATGCCCGTACACGGCTGGTGAGCACCTTGTCGCGCAACACCGGCGGCGGGGTACGTACCTTGAACCGCGCGTATGCGGCCGATCACTGACGCTGGAACCGACCCACAGGAATCCGGATGAGCCGTTTGCAGCTGTTACTGGCCCTGGACAACACCCACGCACGCCTGCTGGGCGCCGATCCGACGCCGGCCACCTTCGATGATCTGGCCCCCTATCTGCGTGGCCAGCGGGTCTGGCTGGTGGTCCCCGCCGAACACCTCACGCTGGTGGCCGCCAAGATTCCAGGCGGCCGCGGCAGTTGGCAGAAGGCGCTGCCCTATGCGGTGGAGGACCAGCTCGCCGAAGACGTGGACAGCCTGCATTTTGCCTTCCGCCCCACCCCGCTGGACGATGGCCGCGTTGCGGCGGTGGCGGTGCGCCGCGATTTGCTCACCGCCTGGATCGACGGCTGCCGCAACGCCGGCATCGCCGTGCAGGCCATCGTCCCGGAGCCGCTGCTGCTGCCCGAGACGGACAGCGACTGGACGGCGCTGTGCGATCACGAGCGCGTGGTGGTCCGGGCGGGGCCGTGGCGGACCTTCGTTTCCACCACCGCTGAGCTGCCTGAGTGGCTGGGCCTTGCCATGGACGCCGAGGAGCACCCACCGACCGGGCTGCGCCTTTGGGGCGACCCCGTACCCCCGCTGCCGGCACCGACACTGAGCCATGAAGGCGATGTCATCGACTGGATCGAGCAGATCCGCGCCCTGCCGCGCCCGCCGCTGGAGCTGCAGCAAGGCGGCTTTGCCCGCAGTGCCAGTGTCGGCCGCTGGGTCCGCCCCTGGATAGCCGCGGCGGTGATCGCCGGTTTGTGGATCACCGCACAGACGGTGGGCACAGTGCTGCACGTCAACAGTCTCGCGGCTGAGCGGGTACGCCTCCAGGGGGCGATCAACCGCGTCTACGAGGATGCCTTCCCCGGTGCGCGCGTGGTCGACGCACGCGCCCAGATGGAAGGCAAGCTGCGCGAGCTGGGTAACGGCGAGCAAGGCGGCTTCCTCGATCTACTCGCCGGTGCCGCGCGACGGGTGCAAGGCCTGGCCGAGCCGAAACCCACGGTCACCGGCCTGCGCTTTGCCGGCAACCGTCTGGAGCTCATCCTGCAGGGCGGTGCTCTGGATGCGCTGGAAGGACTGCGTGCCGCCCACCCGGAGGACCCTCTTCCCCTTGCCGTCGATGTGCGCTCCAGCGTTCGCGACAACGAGGTGGAAAGCCAGTTGATCGTCCAGGAGACACGCTCATGAACGCCTGGTGGCAGGGTCTGGCCGCGCGTGAGCGTGCACTGGCGATCGGCGGGCTGGTGGCCGTTCTGGTCGTGGGCCTGTACCTGTTCGCCTGGTCACCCTTGAAGGCACGCGAACGTGAACTGGCATCGACCACGGAGCGCTTGCGTGCGGACCTGGTCTGGATGCAGCAGGCCGCCGAACAGGTACGCCGCGTCGGCGGTGGCCAGCGCCAGGTACCCACCGGCGCCTTGATCCCCCGCGTGGTGCAAACGACAAGGGACGCCGGTCTCGAGCCGCGCATCGAGCGGGTCGACCCACAGGGCGACGATCGCGTGCGCATTCAGCTCAAAGCCGTAGCCTTCGACGAGCTCACCCGCTGGCTTGGCCGACTGCGCGACGACCAGGGGCTGGTCACCGAATCCGCCACCCTGGAGCCGGTCGCCAGTGGGCGGGTGGATGCGCGCCTGGTGCTCAAGGCGCAGACACCGTGAAGCGAGTCCTGTTGCTGACCATAGCCGCCATACTCGCCTTCGCCCTGTTCACGGTGTGGTACGCGCCGGCATCCTGGGTGTGGGCGCAGTTGGACGGCCAGTTGCCGATACGTGCCGACGCGGTGCGCGGGCGGGCCTTGTCGGGTGAGTTGATCAACCCGGTCTTCGAGGGCGGGCCGCCGCTCAGCCACCTGAGCTGGCATCTGCAACCGGCGGCGCTGCTGGGTGGCAAGCTCGGTGCGCGGGTGGCGCTACGCGGCGAAGGGCTCGATGTCACCGGCGATGTCCGCTGGGGTGGCAGCGATACCAGCCTGCGGCAACTCAACGGGCACTGGGATCTCGAACAGGCAGCCGCGGCGCTCGCACTGCCACCGTTGCTGGCCGGGCTGGCACAGTTCGCCCTGGATCCTGTGAACATTGGTGACGATGGGCTGCTCTCCAGTGCCGTCGGTGCTATACGATTCGAGAGTGTGCAGACCACACTGGGCGGCCAGCTGGCGCTGGGTGATTTCACCGCAACGCTGGAACCCGGCCCCTTGGCCATCCAGGCCTTGCTGCGCGATGAAGGCGGGCCGGTGGAGCTGGACGGGCGTTTCGAACTGGCGCAGGACGGGCGCTATCGCGCAAGTGGGCGTCTGGGCTTACGCGAGGGTGCGGACAAGCAACTCGAACAGACGTTCTCACTGCTGGGACCGCGCGCCGCGGACGGGCGCTGGTCCTTTGACTTTTCGGGTATTTTGCAGAGCGGGGGTTAGACATCATGGACTGGAGAATCGGGGGGCTCGTCAGCGTTGGGCTGGCCGTGTGGCTGACCGCTTGCAGCACCACCCCGCCGCCCGAACCGGTACAGGTGGACGCCCGCGTCGAGGAGGCCCACGACCCGAGATTCCCGCTGTACCCGGAGCTGGAGCCCGCGGTCGCCTTCTGGCAAAACGTCTACAGCCGTTGGGATCTCAACCAGACCGCCGTCCACGACAACCGCTATCTGGATGTCGTGTACGCCGTCGAAACCATTCCCGGCCCGGCCGACGAAGGCTATAGCACGTATCAGCGCGCCTTCCTCGCGGCCACCAACGAGGCATGGCAGGCTCGGTTGCAGGCGATATCCGACCGCCACATGCACGGTTTGGCGCAGGATCCCGACGACGCCGCGATCATCGCCCAACTGGTCCAGGCCGGCGGGCCGGCTGCGCTGATCGGCGCTGGCGAGCGGGTACGCACCCAGCGTGGACAGCGCAGCCGCTTCATGGCCGGTGTCGCGCGCAGCGGCGCCTACCTGGACGACTTCCGCCGTGTGTTCCGTGAACGCGGCCTGCCCGAAGACCTCGTCTACCTGCCGCATGTGGAATCGTCGTTCCGGCCGCTGGTGAGCTCCTCCGCCGGTGCCGTCGGCATGTGGCAATTCACCAAGCCCGCCGCCCGGACCTACATGAACCTGACTCCCGCGGTGGACGAGCGCCTGGACCCGCTGGCCTCCGCCGTGGGTGCATCGCGCTACCTCGAGGACGCCTACGGCCGCCTGGGCAGCTGGCCGCTGGCAGTCACCAGCTACAATCACGGCATCGGCGGCATGGGCAAGGCCAGGAGCGAGTTCGGCGACGACATGGGCGCCATCGCCTGGAACTACACCGGCCCGTACTTCGGCTTCGCCTCGCGCAACTTCTATGCCGAGTTCCTCGCTGCCCGCTCGATTGCGAAGAATCCCGAGCAGTACTTCGGCGCACCCGTAGCGATGCACCCGCCCGAGCGTCGGCAAGGGGTGCAGTTGCTGGAGCCGGAGTCGGTCGTGTCATTATCTGCACGCCTGGGCGTACCCGGCGACATGCTGGCACTGCACAACCCGGCCTGGCTGAGAAACGCCCTGAGCGGCCGCCATCCGCTGCCGGCGGGCCATTGGGTGTGGCTGCCGGCCGACACCCCGCTGTCGGGCGAGATGCTCGCCTGGGACGGGGGGCCGGAGGACCTCTCGTCCCTGGTACCGTAGGCATGATCGTGATTCGATACGGCGCATGACACCACCGCTGGACAGTCTGGTAGAACCGGTCCTGGCCCTGGCGCGCGAAGCCGGGGTCGCGATCATGGCCATCTATCGGCGCGGCTACAGTATCCAGCAGAAAGCCGACCAGTCTCCGGTGACCGATGCCGACCTCGCCGCGCACGCCATCCTGGTCCCCGGCCTGTCCGCGCTGACGCCCGATATCCCCGTCCTGTCCGAGGAAGCGGCCGCCATCCCCACCGCCGAGCGCCGGGAGTGGACCGCTTTGTGGCTGGTCGATCCCCTGGACGGAACACGGGAGTTCATCCGGCGCAATCCGGAGTTCTCGGTCAATATCGCCTTGATCGTCGATCACGAGCCGGTGTTCGGGCTGATCCTCATCCCCGCCACCGGTGTGGCCTATTGGGGTTATCGCAATGCCGGCGCCCGCCGCTGCGACCCGGAGTCCGACCCCCGCCCCATCTACACCCGCCCGCTGAGCGAGGGTCCGGTGATGATCGCCGGGAGCTTGGCCGCCTACGGCGACCGCGCAGTACAGCGTTATTTGGAGTACATCGGCCGCCACCAATACCTGGCGGTCGGCAGCGCGCTGAAGTCCTGCCTGGTCGCTGAGGGCAAGGCGGATCTCTACCCGAGATTCGGGCCGACCGCCGAATGGGACACAGCCGCGGCGCAGGTCATACTTGAACAGGCCGGTGGCGGCCTCACCGACACCTTTATGCACCCGCTGCGCTACAATGCGCGCCCGACACTCATCAACCCCGACTTTTTCGCCTTCGGCGATGAGCGGCAGGATTGGTCGCTGTACCTGCCCCGCCGCAAACCCCGGTTCAATTGATGCCACAAACCCGCCCCGACGCCGTTCGCCATCACAGCGAGTTCAAGCCAGACGCTGCCCAGCAGCGCGCCATCGAGGCCTTGGACCGGCTGACGCGCAAGCTGGTCGAAACCGACGAGTACGGGAAGGTCGAAAAGCGCGGTCTGCTCAGCCGCTGGCTGAGTCGCGAGCCCGTCACCAGCGCACCGGTGCGCGGCGTATATCTCTGGGGCGGCGTCGGCCGCGGCAAGACCATGATCATGGACCGCTTCTTCGAGGCGTTGCCATTTCCCGACAAGCTGCGCCTGCATTTTCACCGCTTCATGCAACGGGTGCATCACGACCTCAAGAACACGCCCGATACTGTGGACCCACTCAAGCAAGTGGCCGAAGGCATCGCCAAGGCAACCCGGGTGCTGTGCCTGGATGAATTCGTCGTGATCGACATCACCGACGCGATGATCATGCACGGCCTGCTCAAGGGGTTGTTCGAACGTGGCGTGACGCTGGTGACGACCTCGAACGTCTCACCCGACAATCTGTACAAGGACGGTTTGCAACGCGCCCGTTTCGTGCCGACCATCGCGCTGCTCCACGACCACATCGATGTGTTGGAGGTCGACGCCGGCGTCGACTATCGTCTACGTCTTCTGGAGCAGGCGCCCACGTATCGCGTGCCCTCTGGAGCCGAGGCCGACGCGGAGCTCGCCAGCCGTTTCGACGAGTTGGTGCCGGAGTTGCCCGATCAGGCGACTCACTTCGTCATCCATGGCCGGCGGTTGCAGACTCGCCGCCTCTCAGGCGATGTGGTGTGGTTCGATTTCGATGCCTTGTGCCGTTCGCCGCGCAGTGCCGCCGATTACATCGAACTGGCCCGCTGCTTTCACACGGTGATGATTTCCGGCGTACCGGTGATGGGCAAGCTCGACGATGATGCCGCCAGGCGCCTCGTCACTCTGGTGGATGAGTTCTATGACCGCGGCGTCAAACTGGTGATCAGTGCCGATGCGC
>CBFGWV010000201.1:0-9257 GCA_965652545.1 uncultured Candidatus Competibacteraceae bacterium
CCGTCCCCATGTTCACCCCTGTCATCGCCACCGAGCCCGACCCGCTGCCCACCACACCGGCCGGCTGGGCCGATGCCATCGCCGCCCGCGTCAACACCTTCGGTATCGGCCCCTGGTTGCTCGATGTCGGTGTCTGGCTGGGCTACGAGGGCCGCACCTGGTTACCGCAATACCCTGCGGAGACGCCCCAGAACATCGATGGACGCCCACGCGGGCTGGCGCTGCGGCTGCGCCCGTTACCGACCTTCATAGCGCTGCCCCAACCGTTCCGGCTCAACCATATCGTCCTGGAGGCGGCGGTGTTCGGTGGCCAATCGGCACGGGAGCATCCGGCCATGTGCGCCTTGCCCTTTGGTCTGGACCCGGCCAAGGAAACCCCCGACAGTGCCGCACACAGGTTCGGTGTGTCGCCATGCGCCAGCGATGGGGACAATCCCGACACGGTGCGCTACGTGCTTGATGACGGGCGCGAGGTGGAGGTGATCTTCCAGCCCTCGTTCCACAGCGGCATCAAAGGCGTTTGGGTCCGACGACCAGGGCCGCCCAGCGAAGCGGCCTGATCGATGAAAGCACACCTATGAACGAGCACATGGAACGCCTGCGGCAGTTGGCCGCCGAAAACGGCACAACCCTGCTGTCGCTGCGGTGGCAGGGCTGGCACGAGCACTATCGCTTCCGCTGCCCCAACAACCATGAATGGACCCGCACGGCAGCCAACGTGCTCCACTACACCGGCGTCGTCTGCCTTGAATGCCGCAAGGCCGAACGCTTGGCGCAGATCCGGCAGGCAGCGCAGACCCGGGGCGGCGACTGCCTGGAGACGACCAGCCTGGGCCAGAAGCCACACCGCTTCATCTGTGCCCGAGGCCATGTGTGGAGCACGCACCCCTCGAAAGTGCTCGAAGGGTCATGGTGCCGCCAGTGCTCCAGCATTGAACACAGTGCCCGCATGCGGCTGGAGGACGGTTTGCAGCAACTGCAACAGATCGCCCAGCAGCACGGCGGGCGGTGCCTGAGTGATTGCTACACCAGCGTCAACGAGCGTTACCGCTTTCAGTGCGCCCACGGGCATCAGTGGGAGACACAGGGCAGCACGGTGATGCGGGGCGGCTGGTGCCGGCAGTGCGCCAACGCGGAGAAAAGCCGGCGCTATCGCCTGGCCGACGGCTTGAAGCGCCTACGGGCGGCAGCGGCGGCCAAGGGTGGTGAGTGCCTGGCCGAGCACTATGTCGAGAGCAAGACGAAATACCGTTTCCGCTGCGCGCGCGGTCATGAATGGGAGAGCACGGCCAACCGCATCCTGCGTGGCGTTTGGTGCTTCGAGTGCGGCCACATCGACCGTCGGCTCGGGATCGAGCGCATGCATGAGCTGGCGGCGGCCCGGGGCGGGCGTTGCCTGTCGGACCAGTACCAGAACACCGCCAGCAAGCTTCAGTGGCAATGCCATCTGGGGCACACGTGGTGGACGCTGCCGATGAACGTCCTCAAAGGCCACTGGTGCCCCACCTGTGGCCACATGAATCAAATCCGCTCGTCCAACTCCAAGGCATGGCACAAGTACCGGAAAGCGGGGAGTATCGCGCCCTCCGAATAATGTGATGCGTAACGAGATAGAGATATCGGGCACGGGTGGGCCGTACTACTGACCATATGCCTTATGCATGACGACACATCAGCATTGGGTAACAAAGCCCAATCGACCGCGCATAAGAGGAATGCAATATATGCCGCATCTAATATCGTTGCTGCTACTCATAGTTCAAACTACACTCCGTCCATGCAGCGCCTCCAAGCTTTCAAATACGAACTGATACCAACCGGCCAGCAGCAGCGAGACATGCGCGGCTTTGCAGGGTCGTGCCGGTTCGTCTTCAACAAGGCGCTGACGCTGCAGATCGAGCGCCATGAGAAGGGCGAGAAGAAGCTCGGCTACGCCGGGTTGTGCAAGCTACTCACCGAATGGCGCAGTGGCATAGAGACGCCGTGGCTCAGGGACGCACCGACTCATCCCTTGCAACAAGCGCTCAAAGATCTCGAACGCGCCTACTCCAATTTTTTCGCCAAACGCTCCGGCTTCCCGCACTTCAAGAAGAAGGGCCAGTCCGACAGCTTTCGCTATCCCGACCCGAAGCAGATCAAGCTCGATCAGGGTAACAGTCGCATCTTCCTACCCAAGCTGGGTTGGCTGCGTTATCGCAATAGTCGGGAAGTATTGGGGACAGTAAAGAATGTCACCGTCAGCCAGTCCTGCGGCAAGTGGTTTGTGTCGATCCAGACCGAGCGCCAAGTCGAGCAGCCGCTACCACGGGGCGGCGCGACTGGCATCGACATGGGCATCGCCCGTTTCGCTACCTTGAGCGACGGCACCTACTACGCCCCACTAAGCAGTTTCAAGCGGCACCAGCGCGCATTGTGCAAAGCACAGCAGGCGATGAGCCGAAAGGACAAGTTCAGCAACAACTGGAAAAAGTCGAAAGCCCGCGTCCAGAAAATCCATTCCCGCATCGGCAACGCCCGCCGCGACTACCTGCATAAGTGTTCGACCACGATCAGCAAGAACCACGCGATGGTGTGTATCGAGGACTTACAAGTGCGGAACATGTCCAAGTCCGCCAAGGGCAGCATCGAGCAGCCGGGAACGCAGGTCCGGGCCAAGTCCGGCCTGAACAAGTCGATCCTCGATCAGGGGTGGTTCGAGTTTCGTCGTCAATTGGACTACAAGCTGGCGTGGAATGGCGGGTATCTGATCGCGGTGCCTGCGCGGAACACCAGCCGCACCTGTCCGTGCTGTGGCCGTGTGTCGGCGGATAATCGGCAGACGCAAACTCGCTTCGAGTGTGTGCAATGCGGGTTTGAAGAAAACGCCGATGTGGTTGGCGCGATCAATGTCTTAAGGGCGGGGCACGCCCGGCTAGCCTGTGAAGTGAGCGGTGCGGTAAGGCCGCCAGCAGCAGGAACCCACCGAAGCGACTCAGTGGCGGCTTAATGCCGCACTTGGGCGCCGTAGGAATCCCTCCGGCTTCAGGCGAGGGAGGATGTCAACATGGCGTTGTCCTTGGTGATCACCTCCCGGGGGAGTGCGTCGATCACCGTTTCCATAAGAAGGCTGTCCATACCCTGCCCCAAACTGTTCGATAGGCCAGATGTAGGCCCGCTCAGCCTAGCGCCCCCAGGACGAAGAACTCGCCGCGACTGCGTATCCCCAATACCTCGCGCCCGCCGATGGTGCGCGGTTCCGCCCAGGCGACCAGATCGTGATAGGGCGCGCGGCAGACGCGTGCGGACAAGCCATGATCGAGACTCAGAAACGGCGCCTCGTCGCCGCCAGGGCGGGCGGCCATGTTCAACGAGTGGTCCTTGTCGGCCACTACCGTCTCCCCCGTGTTGAGGGTGAATGTCAGATCCGGCCCCGCATCGTCCGCATGGCGCTCCACAAGCACCGCCAGCAGGGGGGCCTCTTCGACGCGGATACGCCATTTCTCCACCGGAGTGACCAAGTAGTAGTCGCCATCGTCCTCGCGCCGCAGGATGGAAGCGAAAAGCCTCACCAGGGCCTCGCGCAAAATCGGTTCGCCTTCGTGGATCCACTGGCCATCGGCGCGGATGACCAGGTCCATGTCACCGGACAGCGGTGGGTGCCAGCGGTGCAGCGGCGGCCGGCCGGGTTGCGCAACCTGCTCGGCCAGGGCATTCGTATCGGCCTTTCGATCGCTCATATGAGTCGCTCCTTAACGCACGTCTCGGTCGTTTTGGCACACCGATCAGGTGATCGGTTCGGTCAGCAACCGCGGCGTCGGCTCCAGCCCCATGTGCTGGCGAACACGTTTGAGAGCGTGCTCCCGGCTGATGGCCAGCACCAGTCGGTCGGGTTGGTCGCGCAATCCTGCCTTGAGCACCACCCGCGCGACGGGCCCCTGAACCCCCGCCAGCGCTACGAAACAACCGTCCCTGGCCAAGCGTGCCAGTGTCGACTCCAAGGCTACCAGCCCGGTGACGTCCATGACCGGCACGTCGGTCAGGTCGATGATCACAGCCCGGGCGCGGTCACCGATGCGATGCAATGCGGACATGGCCTTCTCCGCGGCGCCGAAGAACAAGGGCCCGGCAACGGCATAGACCACCACCCCCGGCGGCAGCTCTTCATCCAGTACCGGATGATGGCCTTCGACGATCTCACTTTCAGTGAAGCTCGCCATCCGCCCCATGAACAGGAAGGCGGCCAGCACCACACCGACGCCCACGGCCACGACCATGTCGAATACGACGGTGAGCCCGAAGCACACCAGCAGCACGGCGATGTCGCTGCGCGGTGCCACCTTGAGGACATGGCGGAAGTGACGCAACTCGCTCATGTTCCAGGCGGTGAGCAGCAGCAAGGCCGCCAGTGAGGCCATGGGCATGTAACCGAGCACCGGGGCCAGGATTACCAATACCGCCAGAATAAACCCGGCATGGACGATCGCGGCGATGGGTGAGCGAGCACCCGAGCGGATGTTCGTGGCCGTGCGGGCCAGGGCGCCGGTGGCCGCAAAGCCGCCGAAGAATGGCGCAACCAGATTGCCGATACCCTGGCCCACCAGTTCTGCATCCGGATCGTGGCGCGAGCCACCCATGCCATCGGCGACCACCGCGCACAGCAGCGACTCGATCGCCCCCAGCACCGCGATGGCAAATGCCGGACCGAGCAGGTTACGAATCAAGTCGAGCGAGATCACCAGGGGCTCGCCATCGGGCCCCGGCAGGCTCCAGGGCAGGACAAGCACCGGGGGCAGTGGGGGGATGCCGCCATGGACGACGCCATCAATCACATAGCTGAACTTGTTCGCCACGGTGGCGACCGGCGCATCGGGCCAGTGGCGATTCACCAACCAGGCGGCCAAGGCCCCGACGGCCAAGGCGATAAGATGCGGCGGAAAGCCGGTGCGCAGCTTCGGCCAGGCCAGCAGGACCGCCAGCGTCAGCACTCCGATACCGAAATCGGCCCAGTCCACACCGCTGACGGCACCCCCCAATACCATCATTCGTTCGAAGAACGACTCGGGCTGCTCGAGCAACTCGAGGCCGAGGAAGTCCTTGAACTGCAAGGTGGCGATGACCAGGGCGATACCCGTGGTGAAGCCGGTGGTCACCGGATGCGGCACGAACTGGATGAACCGCCCCATTCGCGCCACGCCCATAAGGACGAGGATCACGCCGGCCATCAGCGAGGCGAGGACCAGCCCACCGAAGCCGTAACCGACCGCAATGGGATGGAGAATCACCACAAACGCCGCCGTCGGACCCGAGACGCTGAAACGCGAGCCGCCGCTCAAGGCAATGAGGAACCCGGCAACCACCGCTGTATACAAACCGAATTGTGGCGGTGCGCCACTGGCGATGGCCAAGGCCATCGCCAGTGGGACCGCGACCACACCCACCGTGACACCGGCGATCAGGTCGGCGCGCAGATCGCGTCTGGAATACCCCGCTGCGAACGTCGAACGCAGCCCCTGCCCGAGCGGAATGGCCGCCCACATTCGCCGCAATACGGCTCCGATCGCCATGCCGGCCCTCACTAAATGGAATAAAAACTATGATTTTAAATTATTTTGGTTATCAAACACCACAGCGCTACAGTGCGCCTCCGAAAGACCGGACCTGGAGCACCGTCATGCATCGTACTTTGCTCACCCTCGCCCTGGCGGGTTTCGCGCTCACCGCGAACGCCGAAGACCGGCTGTTGAATGTCTCCTACGACATCGCACGCGAGTTTTACAGCGACTACAACCCCCTGTTCGCCGAACACTGGCAGTCCACCACCGGCAACCCGGTCATCATCGACCAGTCCCACGGAGCTTCGAGCAAGCAGACCCGCTCGGTGATCGATGGACTGGAAGCCGATGTGGTCACCATGAACCAGCAATCGGATATCGACCAGCTCGCCAGCCGGGGACTGGTGCGCGAGGACTGGCGCGAGGCCTTCCCCAACGATGCGGCACCGTATACCTCCACCATCGTATTCCTGGTGCGCAAGGGTAATCCAAAGAATATTGAGGACTGGGACGATCTGGTACGCGATGACGTGCAGGTCATCTTGCCCAACCCCAAGACCGCCGGCAACGGGCGCTTCAGCTATCTGGCCGCCTGGGCATATGCCGGCCAGGACGGCGACGACGCGGCATCCCGCGAGTTCGTCAAACGCATGATGGCCAACGTCCCGGTACTGGAAACCGGTGGCCGCGGCGCCACGACGACATTCATCCAGCGTGGCATCGGCGACGTGCTGCTGACTTTCGAGGCGGAGGTGCTGCTGATCACCAAGGTCTTCAACCCAGAGGATTTCGAGGTGGTCGTGCCCTCGCTGAGCATCGTCGCGGACGCACCGGTCGCGGTGATAGAGCCGGTCGTGGAACGCCAGGGCAGCCGCGAACTGGCCAAGGCCTATCTGGACTATCTATACAGCCCGGCCGGTCAGGAGCTGGCGGTGGCGCACTATTTCCGCCCCCATGACGAGGCGATTCTGAAGGCCAATCAGGCGCTGTTCGCACCCCTGGAACTGTTCACCGTGAACGAGCGCTTCGGCGGCTGGGGCAAGGCGCAGGCTGAGCACTTCGCCGACGGTGGCAGCTTCGATCAGATCTACAGCGGCCAGTAAGCCATGAGCGGCATACTGCGACGGCGTCACAGTGTATTGCCCGGGTTCGGGCTGTCACTGGGCTACACGGTGGTGTACCTGGGGCTCATTGTGCTGATTCCCCTGTCGGCGGCGTTCATCAACACCGCTGGCATGAGTTGGGAAAGCTTCTGGTCCACGGTCACCGCCCCGCGGGTGCTGGCGGCATACCGGCTGTCCTTCGGCGCCTCGCTGATCGCCGCGCTCATCAACGCCATCTTCGGCTTGCTGGTCGCCTGGGTGCTGGTCCGCTACACGTTTCCCGGCCGGCGAGTGGTGGACGCCCTGGTCGACCTGCCGTTCGCCTTGCCGACGGCGGTGGCCGGTATTGCGCTGGCGACGTTGTATGCCCCCAATGGATGGATCGGCCAATGGGCGGCCGCATTGGGCTGGAAGATCGCCTTCACCCCGCTTGGCGTGGTGGTCGCGCTGACGTTTATCGGTCTACCCTTCGTCGTCCGTACGGTCCAGCCGGTGCTGGAGGACTTGGACACGGAGGTCGAGGAGGCGGCCGCCAGCCTGGGCGCCACCCGGCTCCAGACCTTTACCCGGGTCATCATGCCCGCCCTGTGGCCGGCGCTGCTGACCGGCTTTGCCTTGGCATTTGCCCGCGCGGTGGGGGAGTACGGGTCGGTGATTTTCATCGCCGGCAATATCCCCATGGTGTCGGAGATCACCCCGCTGCTGATCATCACCAAGCTGGAGCAATACGACTACGCCGGTGCGACGGCGATCGCCGTGGTCATGCTGCTGATCGCCTTCGTGATGCTGCTGGCCATCAACCTGCTGCAGGCCTGGGGCCAGCGGCGGCGTCGCCGCTAAAGGAGCGCCACCATGTCCGCACCGCGTTCACGCCGCACACGGCCGATCGGCGAATCCGCGCCCATGCGTTGGTTGCTGACGACGCTTGCATTGGTCTTTTTGACCTTATTCCTATTCATTCCCATTGCCGCGGTGTTCACCGAGGCGCTCAGCCAGGGCGTGAAGGTCTACATCGCTGCCATCACTGACCGCTATGCGCTTGCGGCGATCCGATTGTCGCTGCTCACCGTGGCCATCGCCGTGCCGCTGAATTTGGTGTTCGGCGTGGCGGCCGCCTGGGCCATCGCCAAGTTCGAATTCCGTGGCAAGCAGTTTCTGACCACGCTCATCGACCTGCCGTTTTCGGTGTCGCCGGTGATCGCCGGTCTCATCTACGTGCTGATCTTCGGCGCCAACGGCTGGTTCGGCGGCTGGTTGGTCGCCCATGACATCAAAGTGATCTTCGCCGTCCCCGGTATCGTGCTGGCCACGGTGTTCGTCACTGTGCCGTTCATCGCCCGCGAGCTCATCCCCTTGATGCAGGCCCAGGGCACCGATGAGGAAGAGGCGGCTATCGTGCTGGGCGCCGGCGGCTGGACGACGTTCCGGCGGGTCACCCTGCCCAATATCAAATGGGGTTTGCTGTACGGGGTAATCCTGTGCACCGCCCGTGCATTGGGCGAGTTCGGCGCGGTGTCGGTGGTTTCCGGCCATATCCGCGGACAAACCAACACGCTGCCCCTGCACGTCGAAATTCTCTACAACGAGTACAACTTTGCGGCCGCCTTCGCCACCGCCTCGCTGCTGTCGCTGATGGCCCTGGTGATGTTGGTGGCCAAGTCGATCATCGAATGGCAGAGCGGCCGCGCGCGGCCTGTTTCGGGAGACACCGTGTGAGTATCGAGATCAGCGACGTCCGCAAGCGATTCGGCGATTTCACCGCCCTGGATGGCATCGACCTCGCAGTGCCGGATGGGGAATTGGTGGCCTTGCTCGGCCCCTCCGGTTGCGGCAAGACCACCTTGTTGCGGGTGATCGCCGGGCTGGAAACACCCGATACCGGCGCCATCCGCTTTCACGGCGAGGACACCACCGACACTCACGTGCGCGAGCGCAAGGTCGGGTTCGTGTTCCAGCATTACGCCCTGTTCCAGCACATGAGCGTGTTCGAGAACGTGGCCTTCGGCCTGCGCGTACGGCCGCGCGCCACCCGCCCGTCCAATACACAGATCCGCGACAGCGTCATGTCACTGCTCAAGCTGGTGCAACTGGACTGGCTGGCCGACCGCTATCCCAACCAGCTCTCGGGTGGCCAGCGCCAGCGAATCGCTCTGGCCAGGGCGCTGGCCGTGGAGCCTCGGGTGTTGTTGCTGGACGAGCCTTTCGGCGCCCTGGATGCCAAGGTACGCAAGGAGCTGCGCCGCTGGCTGCGGCGCTTGCACGACGATCTGCACATCACCAGTGTCTTCGTCACCCACGACCAAGAAGAGGCACTGGAGGTGGCTGACCGTGTCGTGGTCATGAACAAGGGTCGCGTGGAGCAGATCGGCACGCCGGATGAGATCTACCAGCATCCGCAGACGCCGTTCGTCTACCACTTCCTGGGCGATGTGAACCGCTTCTCAGCTCAGCTCGATCATGGCGAGGTGCTGATCGGCAGCGTGCGCCAACCTGCGCCGGAGTATCGCGACGCCATCGAAATGCCGGCCTGCGCGTTTGCCCGACCGCACGATATCGACCTGCTGCCCGAAGCGGTCAGCGGCCAGACCCTGGCGGCCGACGTGGATCAGGTTCATACCCTGGG
>CBFGWV010000202.1:0-9159 GCA_965652545.1 uncultured Candidatus Competibacteraceae bacterium
TCCTGGAGTGATGCTCCTGGCCTGTTGAGGCCACCCCCTGGGAGCGCTTCAGTTGTACTCGGCAGCCGGGCGCAGCCCGGCCACGGATGCCGCGATGTCCCCGAATTCTCCCCCCCGGTACGAATGGCCCCGGTGCGATGTCGCGTCCAAACGGTATGATGTCGCTTGGTCGCCTCGACGGTTGGAGCCCCATGTCACGAGTGTTCAATTTCAGCGCCGGTCCCGCGGTGCTGCCGGAGCCTGTTCTTGCCCAGGCCGCGGCGGAGTTGATGGATTGGCAGGGCCGCGGTTTGTCGGTGATGGAGATGAGTCACCGCAGCCCGGAGTTCACGCAGATCGCCAACTCCGCGGAAAGCGATCTACGCGAGTTGATGGGTATCGGCGATGAGCACAGCGTGTTGTTCATGCAAGGGGGCGCGACCGCGCAGTTTTCCCTGCTGCCTTTGAATCTGCTGCCGGAGGGTGGGTCGGCGGATTACCTGGACACCGGTATTTGGTCGCGCTCGGCGATTGCGGAAGCGGCCCGTTATGGGCGGGTCAATGTGGTGGCCAGTGCCGAGGGCAATGGGTACACGGCGGTGCCGGCGCGCTCTGGCTGGCAGGTGGATGCCGGGGCGGCGTACCTGCATTACACGCCCAATGAGACGATCGGCGGGTTGGCAGTACATGCGATTCCCGATGCCGGTGCGGTGCCGCTGGTGGCGGACTGCTCGTCGATGATCTTGTCCGAACCGCTGCCGATCGAGCGTTTTGGGTTGATCTATGCCGGCGCGCAGAAGAATATCGGCCCGGCGGGGCTGACGCTGGTGATCGTCCGCAAGGACTTGCTCGGCCGGGCGAGGGCGGCGACGCCGACGGTGTTCGATTATCGGCACGTGGCGGACAAGGGCTCGATGCTCAATACGCCGCCGACGTTCGCCTGGTATCTGGCGGGGCTGGTGTTCGGCTGGCTCAAGGGGCAGGGTGGAGTGGCGGCGATGGCCGAGCGCAATCGCCGCAAGGCGCTGGCATTGTATACCTATATCGACGGGTCGGGGTTTTATGCCAACCCGATCGCCGCGGGCGACCGCTCGCGCATGAACGTTCCGTTTACCCTGGCGGAGCCGGCGCTGGAGAAGCGTTTTCTGGCTGAGGCGGCGGAGGCCGGGCTGGTCGGGCTGGCGGGGCACCGGTCGGTCGGGGGGATGCGGGCCAGTCTGTACAACGCCATGCCGGAAGCCGGGGTAGAGGCATTGATCGATTTCATGGACGGGTTTCAACGACACCGGGCATGATCGGTAACAGGCACCCTGCAGGTAATTCTTGCTAATGTATTTCGTACAGCAGCGTCGTCACCTGAGGTGCGACCGGGGATGATATCCAGGAGAACCCGATGAGCATCCGCAAGGCACTTGTGGTTGATGATTCCAAAGTCGCACACCTCACATTGCGCAAGATGCTGACCGAGCGCGGTATTGCGGTGGATTGGGTGGATTCGGGCGAGGCGGGTATCGAGTACCTGCGGACTCAGGCGCCCGATGTGGTATTCATGGATGTCATGATGCCCGGGTTGGATGGCTTCGAGACCAGCGGCCGCATCGTCAAGGACGATTCGCTCAACGCGCCGCCGATCGTCATGTGCTCGGCCAATGCGTCGGAGGACGATCAGGCCCAGGCCAAGCGAAGCGGCGCCATCGGGTTTCTGTCCAAGCCGTACACGCCGGAAGAACTGGGTTCGGTACTGGAGACGGTGGCGGAGGTGGCGATCCGGCCGGCAAACGCGAAACCCAGGCACGCGCCACCGCCAGTGGAGCCGGCGGCGGTACCCGTCGGCGCCAATGGCGAGGCCGCGCCGTACCGCCCCAGCCCGGCACCCGCCCCCGCGGCGGTGGATCGCGATCTCATCGAGAGTATGGTGCGCGAGGCGGTCGAACGGACCGTCCGAGAGTCGGTGGAGCGCGCCGTTCGGGAAACGGTCGAGCGGTCGGTCAAGGAGATCGCCGAGCGTGTCATCCCCGGCATGGTCGACACCGCGGCGGTGACGGCGGCCAGCCATGTGGCCAAAGAGACCGTGCTCAACGCCGAGGCGGCCACCAAGGAGATGGCCGCGAGCGCGGCTGAGCGGTCAGCCCGTCAGGTGGCCGAGGAGACCATCAAGACGCAGCTCGATCGTCTCGCTCACAGCATTGTGGGTGCGGCGGCGGACGATGCGCTGGAGCGGGGGCTGGAAGCCCGCCTGCCCAAGGTGCAGGCGCAAGCGGTTGCCGCGGCGCAATCTGCGCTTGCCGAACGCACCAAGACGCTGCAAACCGATCAGGACACCTTGCGCAAATCCATACTGCGCGATGTGGCCCGCGGTATGCAGGAGATGTCGCCGCAGTTCGATGAGGCGCAGATTTCCGAGCTTGTGGACGCCTCGGTCGGCACCCGTCTGGGCGGTGTGCAGACCCGGCTGGACAGGCAGATGGCCGAGATGCGCGATGCCTTGGTTCTCGCGGCCGATAAAACAGCCAAAGAGAGTGCCGATCTCATGGTCGAGGAGCGGATCGGCCTGATGCTGCCGGATGCTCGCATCAAGCACCTGGAGCAGAAGGCCACGGCGGCGTTGGTGTTGGGCGCCGTGGCCTCGCTGTTGGCGTTGGGTCTGGGATTGTTGTTTTAGGCGCTTGTCGGGTGCGAGAGCCGGGGCCTTGGCGCTGTGGCCAAGCCCCCGGTGTGCGATTTACAGCCGCGCTAGCATGGCCTCGGCACTGCTGACCTTGAACTCACGCGGCGCCTCGACTTGCAGGTCGGTGACGTTGCCGTTGTCCGCCAGCAGGGCGAAGCGCTGGGACCGTGTCCCCATGCCGAAGCCGCTGCCATCCATGGTCAGGCCCAGGGCTTTGACGAAATCGCCGTTGCCGTCGGCCAGCATCAGTATGTTGTCGTCCACGTTCTGGGACTTGCCCCAGGCGTCCATGACGAAGGCATCATTGACCGACAGGCAGATGATCTGGTCGATGCCCTTGGCCTTGATGGCCTCGGCATTGACGACATAGCCGGGAAGGTGGGCGGCGGAGCAGGTGGGGGTGAACGCACCGGGGAGGGCGAACAGCAAGACCCGTTTGCCGGCGAAGAGCTCACCGGTGGTGACCGCCTTGGGTCCTTCGGCCGTCATGTGGTGTACGGTGACATCGGGGATGGTCTGGCCAACTTCAATCATGAGAGGCTCCTTGTCGTTCAGGTTTTTTGACGTCGTCGCGGGACGGCGGCACAGTTAGAGGCAACTCCCTGCCGGGCGTTCCGCGGATACGTGTACAGTGAATGGCCCGCTTCAACACGGATACAATACCTTTATGTCTATTCCTTATCGATCGTTGGCCAAAGTTGGCGTTTACGTAGATGCAGCCAACATCGGTCGAAACGGCGGCAAGCAGTTGCAGTTCGATGTCCTTCGAGAGTTCGCGTGCCGTGATCACGCCGAGGCCCAGCGCCTCAATGTCTATGTCACCTACGATGAGGAGCGCGCGGACACCAACCCCGGATACCGGGAGCGGGCCCGTGCTTTCCAGGGCGCGTTGCGTGAGCTCGGTTACAAGGTCATCGAGAAGCGCGTGAAGTGGTACCAGGATGATGCCGGTAACCGCATCGGCAAGGCCAACGCCGACCTGGATATGGCCGTCGATTTGTTGCTCCAGTCCGAGAACCTGGACCGTGTTTTGCTTGTCACTGGAGATGGAGACTTCGTGCAGGTGGTTCGGGCGCTACAGAACAAGGGATGCCGTGTCGAGGTGCTGGCGTTCGAGAACGTCTCGGAAGACCTCAAGCGCGAGGCCGACCTGTATATCTCCGGTTATCTGGTGCCGGGGTTGACACCGTGCAGCCGCGGCGATGAGCCGGGAGCGGCGCCCTGGGGGGAGCTGGGTTCCCGGGTGCGGGGATACTGTTATCACCATGACGATTTCAAAGGCTTCGGTTTCATGCGTTTTCTGGTGAGCCTGTCGCCTTATCTGTGGAAAACCGACTCGCGGGATGCCGAATCGCCATTTCGGACGGCATTTTTTCACGATTCCAACCTGCCAGACGGATTCAACGTGGCGCGCTTGCCGTCGCGCCAACTGGTCTTCGAGTTCACGCTGAGCGAACCCAACGGTAAACAGCCGGCAGCCACCGATATATCGCTGGTGTCTGCGGGTTGAGGGGCTTTCGCTCACCTTGTCGAGGTTGACGCTCATGCACGTGCGCGCCATGAAGTTGCTTTATTGTCTGCCGGCTATCGTTCTGGCGTTCGTGGTTTCCACGGGCATGCCGGCCCATGGCGCGCTACCGACGCCGGTCAAGCTGTCGCCGGAGCCCCAGCACAGCAATGTGGATCAGGCCATCGCCGGGCTGCTCAGCCATTATCACTATCGCAAGTCAAACCTCGACGACGAATTGTCGCGTCTGGTCATGGACAACTATCTGGAGGCGTTGGACTTCAGCCGCCTCTACTTCCTGGCCAGTGATGTGGCGGCGTTTCGCGCCAGCTACGGCGAGGGGCTGGACGATGCGCTCAAGCGCGGCGATCTGACGCCGGCCTATCATATCTTCCTGCGTTTCCAGGAGCGGCTCGTCGAGCGCACCGAGCGTATCCATGAACGGCTGGCCACCCCGTTCGACTTCACCGCCGACGAGTACGTCGAGCTGGATCGCCAGGAATCCCCATGGGCGGGCGATCTCAGTACGCTCGATGGCATCTGGGCCAAGCGACTCAAGCACGAGGCGCTGAATCTGGTGCTGGCCGGCAAGTCCGAACCCGATGCCCGCAAGACGCTGGAGGAACGCTACGACGCGCGCCTGCGGCGGACCTTGCAGTCCAACAGTGAGGACGTGTTTCAGACGTACATGAATGCGCTCTCGCGCAGTTTCGATCCGCACACGGCCTATTTCTCGCCGCGGGCGACCGAGAACTTCAACATCCAGATGCGCTTGTCGCTCGAAGGTATCGGGACGGTGTTGCGCATGGAGGAAGAGCAGGTCACCGTCCAGGAACTGGTGCCCGGCGGGCCGGCCGATCTGACCGACCAGGTCGGGCCGGGAGACGTGATCGTCGGCGTTGCGCAAGGCGATGACGACGAAATGGTCGACATCGTCGGCTGGCGTCTCGACGATGTCGTCGATCTCATCCGCGGCCCGCGAGGCACCGTGGTGCGGCTATTGATGAACCCGGCCGACTCGGTGCCGGGTACGACCAAGACCGTGCGCATCGTGCGCGAAACCGTGCAGTTGGAGAAGCAGGCCGCCCAGAGCGAGATCCGCCAAGTGGAGCAGGACGGGCGCAGCTACCGTCTCGGCATCGTGACCATCCCGACGTTCTACAGCGACTTTGCCGCCGCGCAGCGCGGTGAGACCGACTACCGCAGTACGACGCGGGACGTGCGCCGCCTGTTGGAGGCGCTGGATGACGATGAGGTCGACGGCCTGGTCATCGACCTGCGCCAGAACGGCGGTGGGTCGCTGCAAGAGGCCGTAGAGCTCACCGGGTTGTTCATTCCCGGGGGGCCAGTGGTCCAGGTGCGCAGTTCCACCGGCGAGGTGGAGGTCGAGACGGACCCGGACCCACGTGTGGCCTATGACGGGCCGCTGACGGTCCTGGTCGACCGCTATAGCGCCTCGGCGTCGGAGATCTTCGCCGGGGCCATTCAGGACTATGGCCGTGGCTTGGTGGTCGGCGACCCCACTTTCGGCAAGGGTACGGTACAGACGTTGATCGACCTTGGGCGCTTCCTGCCGCGCAGCGACGATCCGTTGGGCCAGTTGAAGCTGACGATTGCGAAGTTTTATCGGGTCAGTGGCGGAAGCACCCAGAACCGTGGTGTGACGCCGGATATCGCCTTGCCCTCGCCATTTGTCGCTGACGATGTGGGCGAGAGTGCCCAACCCCGTGCCCTGCCGTATGACGAGATCCCGCCGGTGAGCTTCCGCCCCAGTGGGCATCTGTCCGGTCTGGTGACCGAAATCGCGTCGCGTCACCGCTCCAGGATCGACCAGGACCCGGCTTTTCAGGCCTTGCAGGAGGATATCGACGCCGCGGAGATCATACGTAAGACGACGCGCTTGTCGCTGAGCGAAAGCAAGCGGCGTGAGGAGCGCACGCAACGCGAGGCTGCCTCGCTGATGCGCGAGAACAAGATCCGCGTCGCCATGGGCTTGGAGCCGGTGGAGCGGCCCACCGGGTCGGACATCGAAAGCCAGGAGGAAGAGGCGTTCGCGACGGAAGAAGAGGACAAACTGCCCGATGTCTTGCTGTCCGAGACGACGCGGATTCTCGCCGACCTGGTCAACCTGTTGGAGGTACGGGGCCGCGGTGAAGCCTTGGTGATGTCCGACAGTTGATCAAGCCGGCTCGTTGTTGGCTTTGATCAGGCGGATGGCCCGATCGCGCAGTTCACCATCCGGACCGACGTAGCGGTAGATCGTCTGGCGGCAGACTCCCAACTCGGCGCAGAGCTGGTTCAAGCTGACACGGCCGCTGCGGAACTCCTGCTGCACGCGCAGGACTTTCTCTGCGGTCATCAGGGGCGGTCGGCCGCTGGGCCGGCCTTTGGCTTTGGCGGCCGCTTTGCCGATGCGGATGCGTTCGGACTTGATGCGGTGGGAGAACTCCGACAAGGCATCGAACAGGTCGGTGACCTGATCACCCTGGCTGGGCAGCGTGCTCACGACCGCACCCTTGCCAGTGAGTACTTTCAGGCCGATATCGCGCTCGCACAGCTCGGCGATCAGGTTGATCAGATGGTCCAGGTCACCGCCGAAGCGATCCAGCTTCCATACGACCAACGTGTCACCGGCACGTAGGGCACACAGGCAATTGTCCAGGCCCGGCCGGGTTGGGCCGATGCTACCCGTATCCGTATAAATGTTGGCGCGGTCGACCCCGACAGCAACCAGGGCGTTGAGCTGTTTATCCAGTGTCTCCGGGGCGTCGGCCTCGGAGGCTCTTGCGTAGCCGATCAACATGGCGATTTCGAATTCCTGTGGCCCTGCTCGGATGGCGGGCCCCGCCGGTACATCGGCGGGGCATTCGAGTCGAACGTCAGAGTTCGGTTTCTTCCAGCGACATCAGCGAGGCGTTGCCGCCCGCGGCTGTCGTGTTGATGCTCACCGAGCGCTCGGCGGCGAAGCGGAACAGGTAGTTCGGCCCGCCGGCCTTCGGACCGGTGCCCGAGAGCCCTTCACCGCCGAAGGGCTGGACCCCCACGACCGCACCGATGATGTTGCGGTTGACGTAGACGTTGCCGACGTGAACCCGCTCGATAATGTGACGGACCGTCGTGTCGATCCGGCTGTGAATGCCGAAGGTCAGGCCATAGCCGGTGGCATTGATGGCATCGATGAGTTGGTCGAGCTGACTGGCCTTGTAGCGCACCACATGCAGGATGGGGCCGAAGATCTCACGCTCCAGCACATCGATGCCCTTGATCTCATAGGCGGCCGGCGGAACGAACGTGCCGCGTCGGGTGGCCTCGGGCAGCGTCACCTTGTGCAGGCATTTGGCTTCGCGGTCCATGCGGTCGATATGCCGTTGCAGCATGATCTGTGCGTCGGTGTCGATCACCGGGCCGACGTCGGTGGCCATCAGCGAAGGGTCGCCGATGCGCAGTTCGGCCATTGCGCCCTTGAGCATGGTGATCAGCCGGTCGGCGATATCCTCTTGCACACACAGGATACGCAGCGCCGAGCAGCGTTGTCCGGCACTCTGGAAGCTGGAGGCGAGGACATCGGCGACGACCTGCTCGGGCAGGGCCGAGGAGTCGACGATCATGGCGTTCATACCGCCGGTTTCGGCGATGAACGGTACGATGGGGCCGTTGCGCTCGGCCAATGTCCGGTTGATCAGTCGGGCCGTTTCAGTCGACCCGGTAAAGGCCACACCGGCGATGCGTACATCGCCGACCAGTGCCGCGCCGACCGTGGGACCATCGCCGGGGATCAGTTGCAATACATCGTCCGGTACGCCGGCCTTGTGCATCAGGCGCACGGCGTGCGCGGCGATCAAGGCGGTCTGTTCGGCCGGCTTGGCCACCACCGCGTTGCCCGCCGCCAGGGCGGCGCTGATCTGGCCGGCGAAAATGGCCAGGGGGAAGTTCCACGGGCTGATGCAGGCGAACACGCCACGGCCGTGGAGCTGGTACTGGTCCAGCTCGCCGGTCGGGCCGTTCAAGGTCTGCGGGTTGGCGAAATGGGTACGCGCCAGCATGGCGTAATAGCGGCAGAAATCGGCTGCCTCGCGAACCTCGGCGACGCCGTCCATCAAGGTCTTGCCGGCCTCCCGTGTGCACAAGGCCAGAAAGACGTGCATGTCGGCCTCGAGAAGGTCGGCGCAGCGATCCAGAATCGCTGCGCGCTCACCGGCCGGTTGCCGGTCCCAGGGCAGATAGGCGCGGGCGGCGCGGCCGATGGCGTCCTTTACATCCTCTGCGGTGCCATCGCTGACCATGCCGATCTGCAAACCACGGTCGATGGGGGAGTACACCGGCCGTGCGTCGTCTTCGCGCATGACCCCGCCGATGATGGGGCCTGCACGCCAGGTGCCGGCCGCCGCGGCGTTCATGCCCGCTTGTACGCGGGTCAGGGCGTCGATGTCGCTCAGGTCCACGCCCAGCGAGTTACGGCGAGCCTGCCCATAGAGATCGCGCGGCAGGGGAATGTTCGGGTGCGGCACCTTGGTCAGCGCCGCGACGCGAGTGACCGGGTCGGCGATGATCTCGTCGATCGGCGCTTTCTCATCGACGATGCGGTTGACGAATGAGGTGTTGGCACCGTTCTCGAGCAAGCGGCGAACGAGGTAGGCCAGTAAATCTTCATGGCTGCCCACCGGTGCGTAGATGCGGCAGGGGATGTCCAGCTTGTTCTTGCCGACCACCTCGGTGTACAGCGCCTCGCCCATGCCATGCAGTCGCTGGAACTCGAAGCCTCCGCGCTGCTCGCCGGCCATCTCCACCACCGCCGCCAGGCTATGGGCGTTGTGGGTGGCGAACTGCGGGTAGAACACATCGCGCCGTGCCAGCAGCTTGCGGGCGCAGGCGAGGTAGGAGACGTCGGTGCTCGCTTTGCGGGTGAACACCGGATAGCCCGGCAGGCCGCGCTCCTGGGCGCGTTTGATCTCGGTGTCCCAATACGCCCCCTTGACCAGCCGCACCATCATCTTGCGGCCGACGG
>CBFGWV010000203.1:0-9008 GCA_965652545.1 uncultured Candidatus Competibacteraceae bacterium
CGGACACCAACCCGGACATATCGAAAGCGGTCACGACGCACCCCCTCAGGCGACGACGGCTGTGGGTATCCTAACCGCTTTGGGCTTCAGGGGCGGGGCCGAGGCGTCCATTGCATGGCGCGGGTCAAATATCGTACGCGAGGCTCGGCCCCAGCCAGCGTTCGGCCTCATTCACCGACCACCCCTTGCGGCGGGCGTAGTCTTCGACCTGGTCCTTGTCGATGCGCCCCAGGCCGAAGTAGCGCGATTCGGGGTGGGCCAGGTACAGGCCGCTGACCGCGGCGGCCGGCCACATGGCGCAGCTGTCGGTGAGTTTGAGGCCGATTTTCGCCTCGACATCCATCAGCGACCAGAGCGTGCGTTTTTCAGTGTGCTCGGGGCAGGCCGGATAACCCGGTGCCGGACGAATGCCCTGGTAACGCTCGTCGATGATGGCATCGTTGTCGAGCTGCTCATCGGCGGCGTAGCCCCAGAAGTCCTTGCGCACGCGCTCGTGCAGACGCTCGGCGAAGGCCTCGGCCAGCCGATCGGCCAAGGCTTTGAGCATGATGGCGCTGTAGTCGTCGTTATCGGCCTCGAAGGCACGCACCGGCTCGTCGATGCCGATGCCGGTGGTGACGGCAAAGGCGCCGATGTAGTCGGCCACGCCGGAGCCGGCTGGGGCGATCCAGTCGAACAGGCACTGGTTGGGCTTGCCCGGCGGGCGCTGGTTCTGTTGGCGCAGACCGTGCAAGCGGCTGAGCTCGGTGGTGCGGGTATCGTCGGTGTAGAGGATGACGTCGTCGCCGTCCCGATTCGCCGGCCAGAAGCCGAACACTGCCCGTGCGGTCAGCCAGCGCTCGTCGAGAATGCGCCGCAGCATCGCGTGGGCATCGTCGAACAACTGGCGTGCGTGAGAGCCGACGATCTCGTCGTCCAGAATACGTGGGTAGCGGCCGGCGAGCTCCCACGTGGAGAAGAACGGCGTCCAGTCGATGCGCTCGATGAGATCGGCCAGCGGGTAGTTGTCGAGCACCTCTACACCCAGAAAGCCCGGTGTTTTGGGTGTGTACGCAGTGAAGTCCGGCGTGGCTGCATTACCGCGGGCATCGGACAGGGTGAGCAGGACTTCGCGCTTGCGCCGGCCGGCGTGCTGTTCGCGCTTTTTCGCATAGTCGGCCTTGATTTCGGTCCGGAATGCTTCGCGCGTCTCGCGGTACAGGAGTTTCTGGGCGACGCCGACGGCGCGCGAGGCATCTTTGACGTACACCACGGGCTGATCGTAGTTGGGGTCGATCTTCACCGCCGTGTGCGCCATCGAGGTGGTCGCACCGCCGATGAGCAGCGGCAGCTCGAAGCCCTGGCGGGTCATCTCCTTGGCGACGTTGACCATCTCGTCCAGCGACGGGGTGATCAGCCCGGAGAGGCCGATCATGTTGGCATTGCATTCCCTGGCCGTGGCCAGGATCTTCTCGGCCGGCACCATCACCCCGAGGTCGATGACCTCGAAGTTGTTGCACTGGAGCACCACGCCGACGATGTTCTTGCCGATGTCATGGACATCGCCCTTGACCGTGGCCATGACGATGCGGCCGTTGGGTTCGCTGTCGGCGTCTTTCTCCGCCTCTATATAAGGAATGAGGTGGGCGACGGCCTTTTTCATCACACGGGCGGACTTCACCACCTGGGGCAGGAACATCTTGCCCTCGCCGAACAGGTCGCCGACGACGTTCATGCCGTCCATCAGCGGGCCTTCGATGACATGCAGCGGGCGCTCGGCCGCCAGACGCGCTTCTTCGGTGTCGTCCACCACGTACTGGTCGATGCCCTTGACCAGGGCATGCGCCAGGCGTTTGTCGACTGGCCATTCCCGCCACGCCAGATCCTCCTGCCGGCTCGTGCCGCCGCCGCTGCCCTTGTAGCGTTCGGCGATCTCCAGCAGCCGCTCGGTACCGTCGGGTCGGCGGTTGAGGACCACATCCTCGACCCGTTCGCGCAGGTCGTCGGGCAAATCGTCATACACGCCGAGCTGCCCGGCATTGACGATGGCCATGGTCAGGCCGGCGCGGATCGCGTGATACAGGAAGACCGTGTGGATGGCCTCGCGCACGAGATTGTTGCCGCGGAAGGAGAAGCTGACATTGGACAACCCGCCGGAGACCTTGGCGTGCGGCAGGTTGGCGCGAATCCAGCGGGTGGCCTCGATGAAGTCCACCGCGTAGTTGTTGTGCTCCTCGATACCCGTGGCGATGGCGAAGATGTTGGGGTCGAAGACGATGTCTTCCGGTGCGAAGCCCACCTGCTCGGTAAGGATGCGGTAACTGCGTTCGCAGATCTCGCATTTGCGTGCCAGGGTATCGGCCTGGCCGGTCTCGTCGAAGGCCATCACGACGACGGCCGCGCCATAGCGCAAGGTCAGTTCGGCCTGCTTGCGAAACGCGGCCTCGCCTTCCTTCAAGGAGATGGAGTTGACGATGGAGCGGCCTTGCACGCATTTGAGCCCGGCCTCGATCACCGACCATTTCGAGGAGTCGATCATCACCGGCACCCGAGCGATGTCCGGCTCACCGGCGATCAGGTTGAGGAACGTGGTCATGGCAGCCTGGGCATCGAGCATGCCCTCGTCCATGTTCACGTCGATGATCTGGGCGCCGTTCTCGACCTGCTGGCGGGCGACATCCAGCGCCGCGGCGTAGTCGTCGCCCAGAATCAACCGCGCGAAGGCCTTGGAGCCGGTGACGTTGGTGCGCTCGCCGATGTTGACGAACAACGAATCGTCATCGATGACGCAGGGCTCAAGGCCCGAGAGAATCAATGGTCGACCGGCACTCATGCCGCCACCTCCTGCGCCCATTGGCGCGGGGGCAGCTCGGCCACCGCGCGGGCAATGGCACGAATATGGTCCGGTGTGCTGCCGCAGCAACCGCCGACGAGGTTGAGCAGGCCGCTGCCGGCGAACTCACGCAGGATGGCGGCCATCTCCTCGGGGGTCTGGTCGTATTCGCCGAACTCGTTGGGCAGCCCGGCATTGGGGTGGGCGCTGACGAACGTGTCGGCAGTATCGGCCAGGTCTTTGACATACGGGCGCATCAGGTCGGCGCCCAGGGCACAGTTGAGGCCGACGACCAACGGCCGGGCGTGACGCACGGAGGCCCAGAAGGCCTTGGTGGTCTGGCCGGACAAGGTGCGGCCAGAGGCATCGGTGATGGTGCCGGAGATCATCACCGGCAACTCCACGCCGGTGTCGGCGCGGTGGGCAAGAATCGCGAAAATCGCCGCCTTGGCGTTCAAAGTGTCGAAGATGGTCTCCACCAACAAGGCGTCGACGCCACCGGCCACCAAGCCTTCGACAGCCTCGCGATAAGCCGCGACCAGAGTGTCGAAATCGACATTGCGGGCACCGGGGTCGTTCACATCGGGGGAGATCGACGCGGTCCGGCTGGTGGGGCCGAGGACACCGGCGACAAAGCGCGGCCGGCCATCGGCGCGTTCGGCGGCCTGTGCCGCGTCGCGGGCGAGGCGAGCGGAGACCTCGTTGAGCTCGAAGGCCAGATCCTCCATGTGGTAATCGGCCATGGAGATGCGGTTGGCATTGAACGTGTTGGTTTCGACGACGTCCGCACCGGCATCCAGGTAGGCGCGATGGATGTCGCGGATGATGTTCGGCTGGGTCAACGACAGCAGGTCGTTGTTACCCTTGAGGTCACTCGCCCAGTCGGCGAAGCGCTCGCCGCGGTAGTCGCTCTCACCGAGTTTGTAGCTCTGGATCATCGTGCCCATGGCCCCGTCCAGGATGAGAATGCGCTGGGCAAGTGCCTGGGCCAGACGGGTGGATGGGTTGCTCATGGTGTCTCCGGTGATGGGTCAGCGTGCGCCAATGATCAGTAGGCCATTGCTCACAAATTGAGACAAGCTCAGGTTTTTCAGGATTAACTTGAATAGAATTACGGACAAATGTCTGGAGGGCGGACCCATGGCCGACATCATCCCGTTCAAGCGCAAACCCAAGCCCGACCCCAACAAGCGCGCGCTGTGCGAGTCGGGGTTTCACAAATGGCAGACGGTCGGCACACCCTTCGATGTGAAGCAGGGCAAACTGGTCACGCGTTATCGCTGTGCCCGCTGCGGCAAAGAAAAAACGGAGGCGCGCTGATGTACCTGGAACTGCGCCACCTGCGCACCCTGGCGGAGCTGCGTGATGCCGGCTCCCTGGCCCAGGCGGCCGAGCGCCTGCACCTGACCCAGTCGGCCTTGTCGCACCAGTTGAAAGCGCTGGAGGACTATTACGGACTGAGCCTGTTCGTGCGCAAGAGCCGCCCGGTGCGCTTCACCGCAGCCGGCCAGCGCCTGCTCAACGCGGCCGATCGCATCCTGCCCGAGCTGATCGCCACCGAGCGTGACCTGTCGCGCTTCGCCGGTGGCGAGGCCGGGCGCCTGCATATCGCCATGGAGTGCCACTCCTGCTTCGACTGGCTGGTGCCCACGCTGGACACCTTCCGCGATGCCTGGCCGGCGGTGGAGTTGGACATTCTCATGGGCTTGAGCTTCCAGGGTTTGGATGCGCTGACCCGCGGCGATGCGGACCTGATGGTCACCAGCGACCCGGTCGACGACCCGGCCATCCACTACGAGCCGCTGTTCCGCTATCAGAGCCTGCTGGCGCTGGCCAAGGACCACCCGCTGACGGCCAAGGAGTGGATCGCACCGGAAGACTTGGCCGGCCAGATCCTGATCTGCTACCCGGTGGGCAGAGAGAAGCTGGATATTTTCAAGTATTTTCTCGACCCCGCCGGTGTGGAGCCGGCCGAGGTGCGCTTCACCGAACTCACGGTGATGATCATGCAACTGGTGGCCAGCCAACGCGGCGTCGCTGCCCTGCCCAACTGGGTGATGGGCGAGTACCTGGCGCGCGACTATGTGGCCTCCCGCCCCATCGGTGAGCATCCGCCCTGGATCACCTTGAGCGCGGCCATGCGTGTGGACGATGCCAGGCTGCCCTATATGCGCGATTTCGTGGGCACCGCTCGCCAGGTCGCGATCAAGGTGCTGGGCGGGGTGAAACCACCAAACGGCACGGTATAACGCAATGCCGAATCCATCGTTCACAGCGCGGAAGGGCGTGCTAGGCTCGGTGAGTTTCCACAATGACGACTCGCAGGAGGTATGCCATGAGCTTACGTTTGGGCGATACCGCCCCCGACTTCACCGCTGAATCCACCGCGGGCGAGATCAACTTCCACGACTACCTGGGCGATAGCTGGGGTGTGCTGTTCTCCCACCCCAAGGACTTCACCCCGGTGTGCACCACCGAGCTGGGCGAGGTGGCCCGGCTGAAGCCGGAGTTCGACAAGCGCAATGTCAAGGTCGTCGGCTTGTCGGTCGACCCATTGGCCGATCACAACGCGTGGGCCGGAGACATCGCCGAGACCCAGGGCCATGCGTTGAATTTTCCGCTGTTGGCCGATCCGCAGCGCAAGGTCTCCGATGCCTACGGGATGATCCACCCCAACGCCAACGACACCTTGACCGTGCGTTCGGTGTTCATCATCGACCCGGCCAAGAAGATCCGCCTGATCATCACCTACCCGGCTAGCACCGGGCGCAACTTCGATGAGATCCTGCGGGTGATCGACTCACTCCAGCTCACCGACGGCTACAAAGTGGCCACACCGGTGAACTGGAAGGACGGCGATGATGTGATCATCGTCCCGGCCTTGTCGGACGAGGATGCCAAGGGTCGCTTCCCCAAAGGATGGAAGGCGCTCAAGCCCTATCTGCGTGTCACCCCGCAGCCAAACAAGTAGTCGCATCCTTGTGACACCCCAGCCCGCCGTCAAGCAATTGATGGCGGGTTTTTTTTTACAGGCTCGTCGCCGAACCTGCGACCCGGGCACCGGCGCAGTAGTCATCGGTGTCCTGCACGGCCAGCACGGTCGCCGTCGCCCGGTTGCGGACGACGAACTCGGCCGGGCCCACCTTGTCCGCCGCCGGGTTCCAATTGAAGGTGTACCCCAGACGCGTCCACGGATAACCGTTGGGCGACTGGTAGGACATGGCCGAACGATTGGCGAACCAAGTGCGGTATTCATCCGACACCTCGGCCGGGAAATCCGCATGGCAACGGCTGTTCGCCAGGCTGGGATCGGCACAGGGGCGGAACATGTCGTCGGTATTCACCGCCAGGGTGACGAACTTGCGCTGATCGTTGTCCTTGGGCGGCAAGCCCAGGAGTTGCTGGAGGTTGAGCATGCGCATCCGCGGTGCAAAAGCTTGGCACCGCGTCTGCACGGCGCCTTCCAGGGTGACCCAGACATCTCCGCGCTCCAGCGTGATATCCGCACCCGGCGGATAGCCGTCGGCGAATTCGGTCCAGGTGACCACCGTGGCCACCGGCGCATTGATCACCGGCAACGGCTGGATCTCTGCCGCTTCGATGACAGCCGCATCGGTGATGGCGGCACGGTAGTCCGCATGCGCGGCTGCGGTATCCGGCCCCGGCGGGGTTTCGGGTGCAGTGGTGGCGCAGCCGGACAGCGCAGCCCACAACACGACGGAGACGGTTTGACGACCTGCTTGCATGTCACTGCCCTGTGCGAAAGTCCGTTCCAATTGAACAGGTGTTCAAAAGCTACCCCAGGGCCAGGAACGCCGCCAGCGAAGGATGTCACAAAAGTCGAGTTGAGAATGGGCGAGCCAAGTAGCTTGAACCTGCGTTTCCGAACTGCGAAAATCATTTCCACAGTTCGGAAATACCACGTCTGACTTCCTGATCGAGGTTCGTTGCCATGACCGAGCGCGTCACCATTGGCGGATTGCATATCGCGAAGCCGCTGTACGATTTCGTTTCAACTGAGGCGGTGCCCGGGACGGGTATCGATGCCGACAGTTTCTGGAGCGACTTTGCCCGACTGGTTGCCGACCTGGCGCCGCGCAATCGTGAGTTGCTGGCCAAGCGGGACAGCTTGCAGGCGCGAATCGACCAGTGGCATTCGGCTCGCAAGGGCCAGCCGCACGACGCGGCCGCCTACAAGACGTTCCTCCAGGACATCGGCTACCTGCTGCCCGAGCCGGCATCGGTGCAGGTCACTACGGCCAATGTCGACCCAGAGATCGCCGCCGTCGCCGGTCCGCAGCTCGTCGTGCCGGTGATGAACGCCCGTTATGCGCTCAACGCGGCCAATGCGCGCTGGGGGTCGTTGTACGATGCCTTGTACGGCACCGATGCCATCGCGGAAACCGACGGCGCGGAGAGAGGCGAGGGGTTCAACCCCGTGCGCGGCGCCCGGGTCGTGGCCTTCGCCGCCACCGTGCTCGACGACATCGCCCCGCTGGCCAATGGGCGCCACGCCGATGTGACGGCGTATGCGGTCATCGAGGGCAGCCTGCGCGCCAGCCTCAACGACGGTAGCAGCTCGGCACTTGCCGACCCGTCGGCACTGGCTGGCTACCAGGGTGCGCCCAGGGCACCGACGGCCATTCTCCTGCGCCACCATGGCCTGCATGCGGAGATCCAGATCGACCCCGACCACCCCATCGGCAGGACGCATGCAGCCGGTGTCAAGGATGTGATCATGGAGTCGGCGCTGACCACGATCCAGGACTGCGAGGACTCGGTCGCCGCCGTGGATGGCGAGGACAAGACCATCGTTTATCGCAACTGGCTGGGCCTGATGAAGGGCGACCTGGAAGCGGGGTTCGAGAAAGGCGGCAAGACGGTCACCCGCCGCCTGAACCCGGACCGGGCCTACCTGGACCCTGACGGCAAGGCCTTCACTCTCCCCGGCCGTTCGCTAATGCTGATCCGCAACGTCGGCCACCTGATGACGACCCCCGCGGTGCTGGACGGCGAGGGCAACGAAGTCCCCGAAGGCATGCTGGATGCGATGGTCACGGCACTCATCGCGCTGCATGATCTCAAGGGCCTGAACACCCTGCGTAACAGCCGCACCGGCTCCATGTATATCGTCAAGCCCAAGATGCACGGTCCGGAGGAAGTCGCCTTCGCCTGCACGCTGTTCGACCGTGTCGAGCAGGCGCTGAAGCTCGCGCCCAACACCTTGAAAATCGGCATCATGGACGAAGAGCGTCGCACCACTGTGAATCTGAAGGCCTGTATCGAGGCCGCCCGCCAGCGGGTGATCTTCATCAATACCGGCTTTCTCGACCGCACCGGCGACGAGATCCACACCTGCATGGAAGCCGGCCCGGTGGTGCGCAAGGCCGCGATGAAGTCGCAGCGCTGGATCATCGCCTACGAAGACTGGAACGTGGACACGGGCCTGGCCTGCGGTCTGAAGGAACACGCCCAGATCGGCAAGGGCATGTGGGCCATGCCCGACCTGATGGCCGATATGCTGAGGACCAAGATCGGCCATCCGCGGGCCGGCGCCAATTGCGCTTGGGTGCCCTCGCCCACTGCGGCGACCTTGCATGCCATTCATTACCACCAGGTGGATGTCGCCGCACGCCAGGACGAACTGGCTGGCCAGCGTCGCGCCAGTGTGGACGACCTGCTCACCCTGCCACTGCTGACGGAGGATCTGACCGCCGAGGCCGTGCAGCAGGAGCTGGACAACAATTGCCAGGGCATTCTCGGTTATGTGGTGCGCTGGGTGGATCAGGGCGTGGGCTGCTCCAAGGTGCCGGATATCGAGGATGTGGGGCTGATGGAAGACCGCGCGACGCTGCGGATTTCCAGCCAGCACATCGCCAATTGGTTGCATCACCGGCTGGTGAGTGAAGGGCAGGTGCGGGAGACCATGACCCGGATGGCCGGCGTGGTGGACCGGCAGAATGCCGCCGATATGGCCTACCGGCCGATGGCCACGGACCCGGAGGGCTCGATCGCCTTCCAGGCGGCTTGCGATCTGGTGTTCAAGGGACGGGAGCAGCCCAATGGCTACACCGAGCCGGTTCTCCATCGGCGCCGGCGTGAGGCCAAGGCGGGGCAGTAAGCGTTCGGTGACTTGGGTTGGGGTTGTGCTGCACACCCCGCCCTTGCGGGTCGGGTGCCCTGGGGTCCGACTCGC
>CBFGWV010000204.1:0-8970 GCA_965652545.1 uncultured Candidatus Competibacteraceae bacterium
GGCACCCGTAGGAGCGCACCCCTGTGCGCGATTGCCGGGTTACAGCGTCGACCTGCTTGATGTCCGTGCAGTCCGGTATCGCCGGGTTGCGGGGGCCTCGCCCATCCACCGCCGCGGTGGTCGGTCTGACTTGTTAGCGCTCGACCGGCAGCAGGAAGCGCTGCCCGAGGAAGGTCAGGATCGCCCCCTGGTTGACGATGTCCTGCACCTGCGGGCCCTCGCGCAGGTTGTCGCCGATGCGGTACTGCACGGCATTGATCATCACGAAGCGCCGCTGTGGCTCCGGGCTGAACACATGTACGTCCAGGTTCAGCTGCGGCAGCGCCTGGCGAAAGCCCGCGGGCATGGCGAACAACGGTGGCGGCAGTGAGGTTTCGACGGTCACCGGTGGAGGCGGCGGGTCTGGTGCCACCGCGGTTTCGGTCACGACCGGCGGCGGTGGGGCGGGCGCCGCCTCGACGGGTGCAAGTGTGGGTGCGGGCGAGGGCGCTGGTGACGGTGATGGTGCGGACACTACCGGGTTCATCGGCGGTGCCGGCATGGCCGGCGCTGCGATCTGCGGTGCCGGTGTGCGTGGCCACAGCAGCCAGCCGGCCAGTGCGCCGTTGGCGATCAGGAGCACGGCCACGCCGACGATCCACGGCCACCGGCTGCCGCGGCGTTCGGCCGAGGGTGGCGGTAGTGCCCGCAGGTCCGGGGGTTGCCCCAGGTTGCGTTCCTGTTCGGCCTTGCGCAGGGCATCCAGCAGGTAGGACATCAGGGGCGCGCCTCGTCCGAGCCGATCCAGGGCGGTACTGGTTCGCCGCTCAATTGGCTGAGCATGATCAATGTGCGGGCACCGGCGAGGCCGTCGACGGTGAGCCCGTGCTGCGCCTGGAAGGCGCGGATCCGCTGCCCGAGTGCCTGGTCGAAGGTGCCGACACCGTCGCCGGCTTCCGCGCCGGCGCCGGTGACCTGGGCCAGCCGGCGACGCAGCCAGAGGACTTCGTCACCGCGGCTGGCCGGTCCGATCAGTACGCTCTCGACCGGAGGTTGCCAGAGCATGACGGCGTCACCGGTCCATAGGCCGTCGATCAGCAACTGTGGTACCGGACGGCTTCCGTTTCCCGTATCGACCCACACTTTGTCACCGTCGGCGCGCACGACGAGGATGTCGTCATAGCGGTCGCCAAGGTCCAGGGTCATCACCACCGGCAGGCGGAAGCGTTCGATGGCGTTCCAGTCGACGATGCCGTCCAGGCACCGCAGACCTTGTCGCAGCGCCCATTCGCAGACGCGGCTGGGCTCGTCGGTGGCCTCCCGCGACCAATGCTGCGCCAGGCGGGCCCATGGGTCGGTCGCCAGAGCCAAGTCCAGCGGGTCTGGTTCGGGTTCGGGCGGCGGTGCCGGCTGGGGCGTGGACAATACTGGCCCGTTGAGGGGTAGCGGCTGTTCACTCGCCGCCTGTGTGGCCGGTGCTGGCGCCGGTACCGGCGTCGATGGGGCTGGTGCGGCCGACGGTGGCGCGTTCATCGGGGTGAGCACGACGGGGTCGACACGCGGCGGTTGCGCCACCGTCTCCGGCGGGTCGGCGGAGGTGGCAGCCGGCACGGCGGCGGGCTCCGGATCGGCCCACCAGCCCAGCAGCGCGTCCATGCCGCCCTCAGGGTAGCGGAAGGCCATGACCGCGCTGGCGCCGAGCACCGCGCCGCCAAGCACTGCGGCGGCCAGCCACAGCGGCCGCAATCCGCCCGGCGGGCGGGTGCCGCGCAGGGCTTCCTTGGCCGCGCGACGGACTACACCGGCGGTCACCCGGTCACTCTCCGCGGCGTAGGCGCCGGTGAGCGCGCGATCGCAAATGATGTTGATCAGGCGTGGGACACCATTGGAGCGGCTGTATACCGCGGCGACCGCCGCCTGGGTGAACAGGGGACGGCGGCAGCCCACGACGGTCAGCCGATGGCGGATATACGTGTCGGTTTCTTCGCGGCTGAGCGGGGTCAGGTGATAACGGGCGGTGATCCGCTGGGCGAGCTGGCGCAGGTCTTCCCGCTTGAGCAGCTCGGCGAGTTCGGGCTGGCCGACCAGGATGATGCGCAGCAGCTTGTGCTTGTGCGTCTCCAGGTTGGTCAGCAGGCGCACTTGTTCGAGCACATCTCGGCTGAGGTTCTGCGCCTCGTCGATCACTAGCACGGTGCGCCGGCCGCGGGCATGGGCCTCCAGCAGGTAGCGGCTCAGGGCGTCGGTGAGCTGCTTGAGGGTGGGCGCGGGGCGCGGGTAGTCGACACGCAGCTCGTCGGCGATCGCGGCGAGAAACTCATCCACGGTGAGTCGCGGATTGAGGACCAGGGCCAGGTCGACGGCATCCAGGTGCTGTTCGACCAGGGCACGGATCAGCGTCGTCTTGCCCGTGCCCACCTCCCCGGTGAGCTGGACGAAACCGCCGTATTCGCCCATGCCGTAAAGCAAATGGGCGAGTGCCTCCTGGTGGCGGGGGCTCATATAGATGAAGCCCGGGTCCGGCGTAATGGAGAACGCCTGGTCCCGGAGCCCGAAATGCGCCGCGTACATGAACGATCCTGGACGAACTCTAGCGGCCCAGTATACCCAGCGGGGCCGGTCGCCACGACGCCTTTGCATCGCTTTGGCGTCGCTCGGGCAGATTGCCGGGAACCTTGGCGGACGATATAGTACCAATTCGGTACGAATTAACTGGAGCCCTGTGCCCCATGTTGCGGATCACCCGAGAAACAGATTACGGCATCGTGCTGCTGACCGACATGGCCAGGCATCGCGACGATGCCTTCACCGCGGCCAGCCTCGCCGAGCGCCAGCACCTGCCGGTGCCGATGGTAAGCAAAGTGCTCAAGGCGCTGGCCCGCGCCGGTATCCTGGAGTCGCGCCGTGGCGCCCAGGGTGGCTACAGCTTGGCGATGACGCCCGAGAAAGTCTCCGCCGCCTCGATCATCGAGGCCCTGGAGGGCCCGATCGCCATCACCGAGTGCACTCAGGACGACAGCGCGTGTGTACACGAAGGGCACTGCGGGATGTCCAACCACTGGATGCGCATCAATACAGCCATCCGCACCGCACTGGAACACATCAGCCTGGGTGAATTGAGCCAGGTGCAACACCCCGTCGAGTTCATCCCCCGGGCCTCCCTCGCATTGAACGGCAAGGTGTCCTTGCCCGAGGTGACCGAGCCCGCTGCGATCGTGCCCCATGTGATAGAGGTCTAGACCATGACTGATTCCGCTCAGACACTCGAGCAACTGACCGAGCAAGGCTACAAGTTCGGGTTTGTCACCGATATCGAGCAGGACACGGTGGCACCGGGGCTGAACGAGGATGTAATCCGCTTCATCTCGGCCAAGAAAGACGAGCCGCAGTGGTTGCTGGACTGGCGTCTGGACGCCTACCGCAACTGGCTGACCATGGAATCGCCCGACTGGGCGGCATTGAATATTGCCCCCATCGACTACCAGGGCATCTCGTACTACTCCTCGCCGAAGAAAAAAGGCGACGGCCCCAAGAGTCTGGACGAGGTCGATCCCGAGCTGCTGCGCACCTACGCGAAGCTGGGCATCCCGTTGCACGAGCAGGAGATTCTTGCCGGTGTGGCCGTCGATGCGGTGTTCGATTCCGTATCGGTGGCGACCAGCTACAAGGGCAAGCTCAAGGAGAAGGGCATCATTTTCTGCTCCTTCTCCGAGGCCGTGCAGGAGCACCCGGAACTGGTCCGTCAGTACCTCGGTACGGTGGTGCCGAAGAAGGACAATTACTTCGCAGCGCTCAATTCGGCGGTGTTCACCGACGGTTCGTTCGTGTTCATCCCCAAGGGCGTGCGCTGCCCGATGGAGCTGTCCACGTATTTCCGCATCAATGCCGCCAATACCGGGCAGTTCGAACGCACGCTGATCATCGCCGAGGAGGGCAGCTACGTCTCCTACCTCGAGGGCTGCACGGCGCCCCAGCGCGATGAAAACCAGCTGCACGCGGCGGTGGTCGAGTTGATCACGCTGGACGATGCCACGATCAAGTATTCCACGGTGCAGAACTGGTATCCCGGCGACAAGGACGGCAAGGGCGGTATCTACAACTTCGTCACCAAGCGCGGCCTGTGCAAGGGCAAGCGCTCGAAAATCTCCTGGACCCAGGTCGAGACCGGTTCGGCGATCACCTGGAAGTACCCCAGTTGCGTGCTGCGCGGCGACGACTCGGTGGGCGAGTTCTACTCCGTCGCCCTGACGCGCGACTGCCAGCAGGCCGATACCGGCACCAAGATGATCCACATCGGCAAGAACACGCGCTCAACCATCGTCTCCAAGGGCATTTCGGCGGGACGGGCGCAAAACGCTTATCGCGGGCTGGTGCGCATGACGCCGACGGCGACCAATGCGCGCAACCACTCGCAGTGCGACTCCTTGCTCATGGGCGATCAGTGCGGGGCGCACACCTTTCCTTACATCGACGTGCAGACGCCCACCGGCCAAGTGGAGCATGAGGCGACCACCTCGAAGATCAGCGAAGACCAGGTGTTCTACTGCAACCAGCGGGGCATCAGCACCGAGGATGCGGTGAGCCTGATCGTCAACGGCTTCTGCAAAGAGGTGTTCAAGGAGCTGCCCATGGAGTTCGCGGTCGAGGCCCAGAAACTCATCGAGCTGAAGCTCGAAGGCACCGTCGGTTAATCCTTACATCCAAAGCGGCGGCCATGAACGTCGCGAACAGTCATCGGAGAGTCGATAACACCATGCTTGAGATCAAGAACCTGCACGTCACCGTGGATGGAAAGCGCATCCTCGAGGGCATCGACCTGACCGTCAACGCGGGCGAAGTGCACGCCATCATGGGGCCGAACGGCTCCGGCAAGAGCACCCTGGCCAATGTGATCGCCGGTCGTGAAGGCTATGAGGTCACTGACGGCGAAGTGCGGTTCCTGGGCAAGGATCTTCTCGCACTGGCGCCCGAGGAGCGTGCCTGGGCGGGGTTGTTCCTGGCCTTCCAATACCCGGTGGAGATCCCCGGGGTCAACAATCTGTACTTCCTGAAGGCCTCGCTCAATGCTCTGCGCAAGGCGCGCGGCGAAGACGACCTGGATGCCATGGATTTCTACCATCTGGTCCAGGAGCGCATGGCGCGGGTAAAAATGGACGAGAGCTTCCTCAAGCGCCCGGTCAACGAAGGCTTCTCCGGCGGTGAGAAGAAGCGCAACGAGGTCCTGCAGATGTCGGTCATGGAGCCCGCGTTCGCGGTGTTGGACGAGACCGACTCGGGCCTGGACATCGATGCGCTCAAGGTCGTCGCCGATGGCGTCAACGCCTTGCGCGGCCCCGATCGCGGCTTCCTGGTGATTACCCATTACCAGCGCCTGCTGGACTACATCGTCCCGGATGTGGTGCACGTTCTGGTCAACGGACGCATCGTCAAGTCCGGCGACAAGGCCTTGGCGATGGAGTTGGAGGCCCAGGGCTACGCCTTGTATCAAGGCGCGAAAGCGGGCCATTCGCGAGTCGGCGCGTAAGGGGGCTGATATGGCACATGCCGCACTACGCTTACCCGACGCCTACCGGCCGCAGTTCGATGCCTTCGACGCCGCGCAGGATGTCCCCTGTGCGTTGCAGACGCTGCGCCGCGCGGCCTTCGAGCGCTTCGAGGCGTTGGGCCTGCCGGGGCGTCGCCAAGAGGCCTGGCGGTTCACCGAGCTGGCCGGCCTGGGCGAACAGTCCTTCACGCTGGCGACCGACGTGCCGCTGGATGCCGCTGCGTTGCCTGCCCACCCAACCGGTCCGCGGGTGGTTCTGGTCAACGGCCGGATGCATGCGGGTTTGTCGAACCTCGCCGACCTGCCGGACGGCCTGAGCGTCACCTCGCTCATCGAGGGCGGTGCGGATGCCGGCATGATCGACGCCCTGGCCGATGAGCCGGCGCTGCTCGATCACCCGTTCGCCGCGCTGGGCCAAGCCTTCGCGGCCGACGCGGTGCGTGTCCAGGTCGCTGCCGGTGCCGATCTCTCCGGGGTCGTGCTGTCGGTCCTGGTCGTCAATCGCGGCGACGACGCGATGGTCTTGCCGCGCGTGCGCATCGAGGTCGCCGATGGCGCCCGCGCGGCCGTGTTCATCGCCCACAGTGGCGAAGGGCGCTACCTATCCGCCCCGTTGGTCGACCTGCGGGTCGCGGATGACGCCCGGCTGACGTTGGTACAAGTACAGTCGGATGCGCTCGAGGCCTGGCATATGGCCAGCGTGCGGGCACAGGTCGGCGCTGGCGCTAACCTTGTGCTGCAAAGCCTGCATGCCGGTGGCCGCATAGCGCGTACCGATCTGTGGGTGCGTCTGGCCGGCGAGACGGCCAACGCCACGCTCGATGGCTTGGTGCTGGCGCGCGACCAGCAAGTCGGCGACCACCACGTCCGCCTGGAGCACGCGGTGCCTCACGGCACCAGCGAGCAGGTGTTTCGCGGCATTCTGCGCGATGCGGGCAAGGCGGTGTTCGACGGCCTCATCCATGTCGCCCCGGGGGCGCAGAAGACTGACGCGGCGCAGACTAGCCGCAATCTGCTGCTTTCGCCCAAGGCCAAGGGCCTGGCCATGCCGCGGCTGGAGATCTACGCCGACGACGTCAAATGCAGCCACGGCTCGACCGCCGGTTACCTGGATGCCGATGCGCTGTTCTACCTGCGCGCCCGCGGCATTCCGGAGTCCGTCGCCCGCGGCATGCTGGTGGCGGCCTTTGCCCGTGACAGCCTGGAGCGGGTGGACATACCGGCATTGCGGGACCATTTGGAAACCCTGCTTGAGGCTCAATGGAGCCGATTCGTGGAGGATCGCTGATGAGCGTCGTAGAACCGATCCGCGCCACCGACCGGCCGGTCCTTGACCTGGCGGCGATTCGCGCCGATTTCCCTGTGCTTGCACGCCAGGTACGCGGCAAGCCGCTGGTGTATCTGGACAATGCCGCCTCCAGCCAGAAGCCCGAGCCGGTCATCGAGGCGATGGCCGACTGCTACCGCCGCTACTACGCCAACATCCATCGTGGCGTGCATGCCCTGTCCGAGGAGAGCACAGCGGCTTTTGAGGCGGTGCGCGAGAAGGCTCGCGCCTTTCTGGGCGCCCGCTCGATCCGCGAGATCATCTTCACCCGCGGCGCGACCGAGGCCATCAACCTGGTGGCCTCCAGCTACGGCGGTGCCAACGTCCGCGCCGGGGACGAGGTGGTCATCTCGGCCATGGAGCATCACTCCAACATCGTGCCCTGGCAGATGTTGTGCGAGCGTGTGGGCGCGACCCTGCGCGTGGCACCGATGAACGAGGCCGGCGAGTTGGTGGTGGAGGATTTCGCCGGCCTGCTCAACGACCGCACCCGCATGGTGGCCTTGAGCCATGTCTCCAATGCCCTGGGAACCATCAACCCGGTCAAGCAGTTGATCGCCATGGCGCACGAGCGCGGTGTCCCGGTGTTGCTGGATTCGGCCCAGGCCGCGCCGCATCTGCCGGTGGATGTGCAGGCGCTGGATGTCGATTTCCTGGCCGTGTCGGCGCACAAGATGTATGGCCCGCCGGTCGGTGTGTTGTACGGAAAGGAAGCGCTGCTGGAGGCCATGCCGCCGTACCAGGGCGGGGGTGACATGATCCGGCTGGTGACTTTCGAGCACACCGAGTACGCCGGGCTGCCGCACAAGTTCGAGGCCGGCACGCCGGCCATCGCCGATGTGATCGGCTTCGGCGCCACGCTGGATTGGGTCGGCCGCATCGGCATGGCCAACATCGCCGCGCACGAGGACGATCTGCGCCGCTATTGCGAGGCCCGGCTTGTCGAGGTCGACGGCGTCCGCCTGGTGGGTACGGCGGCAAACAAAGCCGCTGTGGTGTCGTTCACTTTGGATGGTGTCCATCCGCATGACATGGGTACGATTCTGGATCGTGAGGGCGTGGCGGTGCGCGCCGGCCACCATTGCGCGCAGCCGGTGATGGACTTCTACGGTGTGCCGGCTACGGCCCGCGCGTCATTCGCGGTGTACAACACGCGTGCGGAGGTGGATGTGCTGGTCGAGGCGGTGCGCAAGGTGAAGGAGTTGTTTGCGTGATGGACGATCTTCGCGATCTGTACCAGGAGGTGATCCTGGACCACAACAAGCGACCGCGGAATTTCCGCGTCATCGACCCGTGCTCGCACCGGGCCAATGGCTACAACCCGCTATGCGGCGATAAGGTCAGCGTGTTCCTGAACGTGGAGGACGGCATCGTGACGGATGTGGCTTTCCAGGGCTCGGGTTGCGCGATTTCGACAGCCTCGGCGTCGCTGATGACCGAGGCGATCAAGGGCCGGCCGCTGGCGGAGATCCATGGTCTGTTCGAGCGGTTCCACGATGTGGTCACCGGTGATGATCCCCCGCCGCCGGAGCTGGGCAAGCTGGCGGTGCTGGCCGGTGTACGTGATTACCCCAGCCGTGTGAAATGCGCCACGCTGGCTTGGCATGCGTTGCAGGCAGCGTTGGAAGAACGTGCTGAACCCGTTCAAACCGAATGAGGACGGAACATGACCGAGGCTGATCTGAATACCGCGGCGGCAGCGCCGGAGCTCACTGATATGGAAAAGCAGGTCGTGGCCGTGCTCAAGCAGGTGTACGACCCTGAGATCCCGGTGGACATCTATGAGCTGGGGTTGATCTACGGCATCCATATCGATGAGGAGGCCCGGCAGTGCCGGGTGGAGATGACCTTGACGGCGCCGGGTTGCCCGGTCGCCGGCATCATGCCGGAGTGGGTGAAGAATGCGGTCGAGAGCGTCGAGGGCATCGACGAGGCCGAGGTGGAGATGGTGTGGGAGCCGATGTGGACGCCCGAGATGATGTCCATGCGAGCGAAGATCGAACTCAACATGCTGTAGCGCCCCTGGAGTCACGTCAGTCGCGCTCTGGCGGTGCGGCGGCCTATCCCCGCCTTTCGGGTCGGGCAGGAGGTATTCAGACGCGCTGTGAACACGTCCGTG
>CBFGWV010000205.1:0-8907 GCA_965652545.1 uncultured Candidatus Competibacteraceae bacterium
GGTTGAAGCGCGTCAGTGCTGTCAGTCCACTCATGCGCCGGCCACCCGCCGCGGCCCGCTGGCCGTCAGCGTCACCGGGGCATCGAGCCCGCGTTCGAACAGGCGTCGGGCCAGGGGGCGCAGGTTCTCGGGCGTGAGTGCGCACAGGCAGCACAACTCATCGCCCCGCCGGTAGCCCGGGTTGCGTTCCAGGAAGAACCGCACCGCGTCCAGCCGTCGCTCGCGCTCGCTCACCTGCGCCAGGTCCTCACGCAGGTGCCCGCGCGAGTCGGCGAAGCGCACCACACCGGCCTGCGCGTCGTAGTCGGCCCCAAAACGCGCACGGGCCAGGTGGTTCAGCAGGGCGAGCTCGAACGGTGACGCCGTCTGCGACCAGTGCGGCAGGAAGCGCCGGGCGAACGCCGGCAGGTAGCGGTAGGTGCGGTGCCCCTTGGAGATCAGAAACCAGTACGGCACGCGGGTCGGGTCGTCCGCCCACAGGCTGCCGGCCAGACGCAGCCAGGTAAAGGCCAGTTCCTGCTCGCCCCAGTGCGCGCGGTCGACCACGGTGTCGCCGGAGTAGAGCACGCGGCAGGCCGTGCCGTGGAAGTCCAGCGCCTGCACCTGCAAGGTGGAAAACCCCTGCACGGTGCCGCGTTCGTCCCGCAGCACCAGAGCCCAGTCCTTGGCCGCCAGGTCGTCGCCGAAGCGCGCCGGCGAGGTGGCCCCGTAGTGCCGGCTGAGCACGGTGTACATCGCCCGCCGGGTCGGGGCGTCCAGTGCGTCGACCGGGTGCAGTTCAGCGCTGAGCATGCAAAGGCTCCGTCGGGATAACCATTGGCAAACGGCGAACGACCCAGGCCGCCAGCAGCGCCACTGCCAGCCCGCCGGCCACGTCGATGGCGCGATGCTGCCGGGTGGTGACGACGGACACGGCAATGGCCAGCGCCCACACGGGGGCGGCGATGCGCCACGGGCCGCCGCGACCGGCGAGCAACCAGGCGGCCAGTGCGGCGAGCGCCACGTGCAGCGAGGGAAAGCAGTTGCCGGGCACGTCCAGGGTGTAGAGCCAGCGCCAGGCCACGCCCGTCGGGTCAGCGGGCGCCGTGGGCATGGTCTGGCCCACGGTGGTCGGCCAGAGCACGAAGACCGCGCAGCTCGCGAGCGTTGCGGTGAGCATCGCGTAGAAGGCGTGGGTGAGCCGTTCGCTGCGGGTTTCCAGCGCGAACGCCAGCGGCAGCAGGATGAACTGCGACAGGTACAGCCACAGGCTGCCCGGCCATGCCGGCAGGGCAAGGTCCAGCCAACCCGGCGCCAGATACACCGCGCGTGGGTGGGACACGGCGAAGCTGCCGAGGTACAGCACGCAGAACACCGCATAGCCGGCGGCCAGGGCGACGGCCCGGTTACCCACCTGGATAGGCGGCAGCGGTCTCATGCGGCCACCAGGGCACGCACCCGGGCGAGCTCGGCCGCATAACGGCCGGTCGCCGTCAGCCAGGCCAGGCGAATCAACGCGCCCATCGCCCGCCAGGAGAACAAGGCGTCGCGCGCATCGACATGGCTGGGCTCGAAGCGCGCGTGGCCGAACTGGCCGAGCAGGTTGGATGCCGGCACGCCCAGCAGCCACCAGGGGTTCAGGGTCGCCAGCGCGAGCACGGCGGCGCCGAGCATGATGACCACGGCCACGGCGTGCAGGCGCACGTTCATCGGGTGCTGGTGCTTCATCACGAAGATGTCCCAGTAAGCGCTCAGGCCATGGTCATAGTGCAGGTCGTCGATGCGGTCGCGATAGCGGCGGCGCACCGCGGTCAGGCCGTGGACGGGCGATCGCGGCCGCAACAGGCGCCCGGCGCGCTCGCGCCCGGCCTGGGGCAGCGGCTCGCCGTCGACCACCCGCGTCAGGCCGTTGACCAGCACCCGGCGGACGGCGGTGGCCGGGTCGCGGTTGACCAGGCGGGTGGCGCCGCCGAGTACCGGATCGGCCAGTGCGACCGGTGCGGGCGACGGCTCATGCAGGGCTTGCGGGGCCAGCAGCACCAGGTCGGCGCGTGCGCCCACGGCAATCCGGCCGGCGTCCAGATTGAGCCAGGCGGCCGGCTCGCCGGTGAGCCGGTGGATCGCCCGCTGCGGGCTCATGAAGCCGGTCTGCACCGCCTGGCGAAGCAGCGACAGGCCGCCGTCGAAGTACGCCAGGTTGCGGCCGTGGGCGCCAGCGTCGGTAAAGCCCGGCAGGACATACGGCTGGGCCATGAGCCGGCGCCGCACCGTGTCGCGGTTGTTGGCGCCGCTGGCCACCCAGCGGAAGGCCTCATCGTGCTCGGCCAGTGCGTCCATGAAGGTGTCGATGGGGGGCTTGCCCTGCGTGGCCGCGATGTCGGCGACGGTGCGCCCCACCCAGCCCGCATCCGGTGCATCGACCACGCGGATGCGGGCAAAGTCGCGGTGAAAAGTCTTGACGCCGGGTTGCTGCCAGTCGCCGGCGAAGCGCTGGCGAAAGCCGTCGCTGGCCCACAAGGCCCGCCGCCCGGCCGGCTCGCGGATGTTATTGAGCGCCACCCCGCTGGCGAACTCCTCGAACAGCGGCGTGATCGGGCCGTCGGCGTAGATGGTGAAGGCGTCGGTCAAGGTCTGCATGCGCAGGTTGTTGCCGGCCAGGCGGTTGTACGCCCACAGCAACGGCCGGTAGAGCCGCCACAGCCACGGTGCGGTGTCCAGGTCCAGGGCGGACAGCAAAGTCATGCGCAACGGTGGCCGCCACGGGCCGCCCCAGCCGAGCTTGAGGATGTGCCATACCGAGCGCCGGGATTCGGGGTTGGGCGTCACCTGGAACACCGCGTCGCGCTCGCGGCAGGCCGCGGCGAGGGCGGCGTATTCCGCATAGTCGGCGTGATGGGACGGCAAGGCCCGGCCGGCCCACTCGCCGTGCACTTTGTGCCAGTGGACCATGTCCACTGAGAAGCCGCAGAAACCGGCGTCCAGGGCCGCGTCGGTCAGCCGCCGCATGGTGGCGATCTCCTCGGCCGTGGCCGGCCCGGCCAGGCTGCGCGCCAGCCCCATGACCGCCACCCGCACCGCGCTGTGGCCCAGCAGCACGGCGACGTTGGGGCCCAGCGGCAGGTTATCGAGGTGATCCAGGTACTGCGCCGGTGTCGCCCAGCCGACTGCGCGGGCCAGCCAGGGCCGGATCAGTTCGATCGGCAGGGTTTCCACACGTTGGAAGATATCGGCCAGGTCGGCCGGCGCACCGCAGGCCACCGACAGGCTGCAATTGCCCATCAGCACCGTGGTCACCCCGTGACGCAGGGACTCGGTCAGCCCCGGGGCGACTTCGACTTCAAGATCGTAATGGGTGTGGATATCGATGAAGCCCGGTGCCAGCCACAGGCCATCGGCCTCGATGATCTCGCGTGCCGGTTCGTCCAGGGTCGGCGCGATGTGCGTGATGTGTCCGTCGCGGATCCCGACCGACCGCCGCTGCGGCGGTCGGTCCTGCCCGTCGAATACCAGGGCATTGCGGATTACGGTATCGAGCATGTCGGATGCGGGGCCGAGGGCGAGAGAGGACCCGATTATGCCAGTGCTGTCGCCGCCTTCCGCGTCGATGACAGGGGGTAGCGCCGATTGCGACCTTCGGGCGCGTGGAGGGTGGCCAGCGTGGCGTTCCGCCGGAAAAGGCTGTCGCAGCACTGTGCTGCCGACCTTCTTTTTGGCTCTCTATGGATTCCGTGCAGGTCGGCCACAAAGCCCCTCCCCCCTGGCGGGGGAGGGGTTGGGGAGAGGGGGATGTCGGGCCAGCCACCGACGTGGGATCATCGCCAATTCAAGCTGGCCCCCTCTCCCCCGGCCCCTCCCCCGCCAGGGGGGAGGGGAGCCCCGTCGCGATCTGATTGGAATCCATAAAGCGTCCTACGCCGCAACCCGCCCGAGCTGCGATTTCAGCGTCTCGACATCGGCGCGATCGAGCTTGTTCTCCCGCCACACGTACTCGTCGAAAATGATGAGGCCGTTCTCGCGGTAGAAGCTCGCCAGGCTGACCATCATGCGCTTGGGGTCGTAGCGCTCCTTGAGGTAGCGCGCCTTCATCTCGAAGTCGTCCTGGTACATGTAGTGGTCGTGCCATACCCGCGAGGCGGGGCTGTTGACCAGCACTTTGCCCTCGCGCCGCAGGGCCATCGACAGCCCGGCGTCCTCGAACACGTTGGGGTAGCCGTCGTGCAGGTAGCGGGCCGGGTTGACGGTGAACAGCGTGGCCCCGATGGGCGACCAGTCCAGCTCGCGCAGGCGGGTGGTGCTCAAGTCGTCGACCGACTGGTCGCGGTCGTACAAGGCCAGCTCGATCAGATCGTCGCCCAGGTGGTTGATGTAGCCACCGGAGAATTGCAGGCGACCGTCGGGGAAGATCACCCGGCAGCAGACCGCGCCGACCCGGTCATCCTGGCAGGCCCGCACCAACAGCTCTTCGAGCCAACCGGGCTCGGCCCGCTCGTCGTTGTCGAAGATGATGAACCAGTCGCCGCAGGCGTGGCGCAAGGCCTCGCGCCGGCCACCGGCCGGTCCCAGGTTGCGGTCGTTATAAATGACGTTGACGGTATCGAAGCGGCCGTCGATCTGCGTTTTCAGGAAATCGACGGTTTCCGGGTCGGACCCGTTGTCGAACAGGATGATCTCGTGCGGTACGCGCACGGTGGCGACGAGGCTCTCGATGGCCGCCAGGGTCTGCCGCGCCTTGCCGAAGGACAGCATGATGAACGATAGCCGTTTGTGGAAACGGCCGTTGCGGATGGCATCGCGCAGCCGGGCTTCGTTCTGGATGGTGCGGGTGTGGTCGTTCTGGTGCGCGTTCATGCTCTCCGTGGCCTGGTTGCCATGGAAGCGATGCATGTAGACGAACTCGGGCAGGTGCTGAAAGGCGATGCTGGGGACGTGGAAGGCGATCCGCATCAGCATGTCGTAATCCTGCGCCGAGTCGAAGCGCGGGTCGAACAAGCCCACGCGCGCGAAGACCTCGCGCTTGATCAGCTTGAAATGCGTCGCGTACATCCGCTCCAGGTTCTCGGCAAAGTAATCCTGCCGTGGCAGGTGCTCGAACGAGATCCGGCTGACCTCCCGGTCTTGCGCATCGATGTTGATGCGCCCGGTATGCAGGTACACGGTCGCCGGCTGCCAGGCCTGCACGCAGCGCTCGACCGCATCGGCGGTCAGGTAATCGTCGCAATCGAGAAAGCCGATGATCGACCCGGTGCTGGCCTCGAGCGCGCGATTCTGCGTGCGCGAAATACCCATGTTGGTGGCGTTGCGCAGAATCGTCAGCCGTGGATGATCGGCCAGGCGGTCGAGAATCTCGCCCACGCGCGGGTCGCTCGAGGCGTCGTCGACGGCAATGACCTCCACATCCGCGTAGGTCTGCTCCAGCGCGCTGCGGATACAGCGCTCAAGGAAGTCCGCATGGTTGTAGACGGGTATGACGATGCTCACCCGGCCGGCGATGCCCGTCGCGGCAGCGGGTGGGCGCGGCTCTGAGCGCCCGCGGACCAGCAAGGCCCGCACGCGTTGCTTGATGCCGTAGGGCACCAGGGCGAATGCGCGGCGCAGGTGCTTCTGCCGATACGCGGCCAGGGTCAGTGTCCAGGCCGTTTGCAGCAGCCGGCGCACGGCGCCGCGGGCGGCTGCGTTGGCGGCGCGCAGCGGGGCGGTCAGGCGCCAGGATTGGGAGCCGATCACCCAGTCGAAACGGGCCTGCCATTCGTCGGCGTCGTTGCGCGCGCTCTCCAAGGCCTGGCGAGTGTGGGTCAGTGTGCCTTCCAGGGTGCGCACCTGGGCTTGCTGGGCCTCCAACTGCTCGATGAGCGCATTGACGTGCTGGTGTTGCTGTTGCAACTCCAGGCGCAGACTGTCCGAGGTCACCGCCTGGGCGTGGCGGGCGGCGTCGGTCTCATCGAGCAGGACTTGCAGGTGACGATCGCGTGCCCAGAGGTCGGCCAGCTCCGTTGCAGACCAGCGCCGCTGCCACTTGGCCAGCAAGGTCTCCAGCGCGCCGCGGGCCGCATCGTCCGCACTGTTGCGGACGCCTTGTCCGCTCGCACCGTGGATACGGTAGATGGCCGTGATCGCATCGACATGGACGAAGTGGCCCAGTTGGCTCAACTGAAGCCAGAAGTCCCAGTCCTCGAAAATATCCAGGGCCGGGTCCAGCCGGCAGCCGGCCGTCCATGCCGCGCGGCGGAAGAGGGCGGCGTGGATCGGGATGGTGTTCTCCACCTTCAAACGGGTGGCATCGAAGGGGGTGTTGTAGGTGCGCACCACCTCCGCCCGGCCCTCGGGGGTGAGCTGTACGCAGTCGACGCCGGCATAGGCCGCAATGGCCTGTGGGTGTGCGTCCAACGCCGCGACCAGCCCGTCGAGATGCGGGGGCAGCCACCAGTCGTCGTCATCCAGCAAGGCCAGGAGATCGCCGGTGGCGGCCTCCAGCCCGGCGTTGGCGGCCGCCGACCGGCCTTGGGCAGGGTGCAGGTCGACGACGGTCAAGGACGCAAAGGCCTCGCGGTGTTCGGCGACGGCGTGCTCGATGGGCTCGCCACCGTCGTTGACGACGATGACCTCCTGCGGGCGCCGGGTTTGGGCGGCCAGCGAGGCCAAGGCGTCGGTCAACAGATGCGTGCGATTGCGCGTGCGGATAACGACGCTGATGCGGGGAGCGGCAGAGTTGAGAGTCATGGCATCCATTCGCGGGTGAGGTACGTCACAGACCGCGTTTTCAGGAGGCTGTTCGATGGCTCAACGATCCGACAGCATCCTTGCGGGGCTTGATCACGACGACGCCCGAACGGCGCAGGCGGGTCATCTGCGCGGACTATTCATAAGCATCTCGGAACACAGGCTGAATGATGAGGCGTCAGCGGCACTCGCCGATGGACCCCGGGCGGCAGCGTTTGGCGTTGACCCACAGCGTGCTGGAGAGGTTCGCGTCGGTGAAGTCCGTCCCGTCGATGCGGGCGCCGCGCAGGTCGGCCCCGCTGAGGTCGGCGCCGTAGAAGTTCACGCCGATCAGGTTGGCATCGTTGAAGCGCGCTTCGATCAGCTTGGCGTCGACGAAGCTGGCGTATTCCAGGTCGGCGTCGCTGAAATCAGCGCGTGACGCATCCACGGCAACCAGGTTGGCCTCTTCGCCGCGGGCCTGGCGCAAGTCGGCATCCGCCAGCCGGGCGTCGCCGAAGTTGGCGCGGTCGAAGCGCACTTGGTAAAGCCGCGCCCGGCGCAGGTCGGCGCTGGTGAAGTCGGCCTCTTGCGCGTTCGCCCGGTCCAGGCGTGCGCCATCCATGTGCGCGCCGGTGAATGCCGCCCCGCCCAGTTGGGCGCTGACCAGGCGCGCGCCCGAGAGGCGGGTGTTGATGAGGCTGGCGGCGTCCAGCCGGGCACGCCCGAGATCGGCACCGATGAGGTTGGCGTCCGAGAGGTTCGTGCCCGTCATATCCATCCCCACCAGGATGGCGCTGCGCAGGTCCGCACCGCTGAGGTCCTCGCCCGGTTTCTCGCAGCCCTGCCAGTCCACCCGGCGGTTGGGAGGGTCGTCACACGCTGCCTGCGCTGCCGGGCCACTGAGTATCAACAACACGCCCAACACTTGCGGCAAACGCATGCCAACCTCCCCGTTGCGGTCCCTAACTTGTAAACAGGATACGCGCCACCTCGCGGAAATGGCTTACGAAATGCACGGTAAGGTCTGTTTTGAGGTAGTCGGGAAGCTCCTCGAAGTTGCCCCGGTTGGCCTCCGGCAGGATCAACTCGCTGATCTTCACCCGCCGCGCGGCGATGACCTTCTCCCGCACCCCGCCGATGGCCAGGACTTCCCCGGTCAAGGTGAGCTCGCCGGTCATCGCCAGCGGGCGCTTGGGTTTTTCATTGCGCGCCAGGGACAACAGGGCGCTGGCCATGGTGATGCCGGCGCTGGGGCCGTCCTTGGGCGTGGCGCCCTCGGGCACATGCAGGTGAACATAGGCCTCGTCGAAGAACGTCGAGTCCGCCTTGAAGGTGTCGAGGTTGGCGCTGATATAGCTGTAGGCGATGTTGGCGGACTCCTGCATGACCTCGCCCAGGCGCCCGCTGAGTTTGAAGCCACGGTTCTTGGTGTGCACCCGGCTGGCTTCGATGCTCAAGGTGGCGCCGCCCATGGCCGTCCAGGCCAGGCCGGTGATCACACCCACGGCGCTGCGGGCGCGTTCACGCTGGAACGGCGCCTTGCCGAGGTACTCGTCCAGGTCCTTCACGCCCACGCGGATGGTGTCGCTGTGGCCGTCGACCAGCTTCACCGCCGCCTTGCGTACGATCCGCCCAAGCTGCTTCTCCAGGTTGCGGACGCCGGCCTCGCGGGCATAGCCCTCGATGACATCGCGCAGGGCGCGGTCGGTGATCTTCAACTGCTTGCGTTTCACACCGGCGCGCTCCAACTGGCGCGGCCACAGGTAATCCTTGGCGATGGCCAGCTTCTCATCGGTGATGTAGCCGGCCAGGCGGATGACCTCCATGCGATCGAGCAGGGGGCCGGGAATGGTGTCGAGCTGGTTGGCCGTGCAGATGAACAAGGCCTTGGACAAGTCCAGGCGCACATCCAGGTAGTGATCGAGAAAGTCGTTGTTCTGCTCCGGGTCCAGGACTTCCAGCAACGCCGAGGCCGGGTCGCCGTGGTAGGACGCCGAGATCTTGTCCACCTCGTCGAGCATGATCACCGGGTTGGCCACGCCGGTTTCGCGCAAGGCCTGGACGAACTTGCCGGGCATGGCGCCGATGTACGTCCGCCGGTGGCCTTTGATCTCCGCCTCATCGCGCATGCCGCCGACACTGAAGCGGTAAAACGGCCGGTCCAGTGCATCGGCCACCGAGCGGCCGATGGACGTCTTGCCCACCCCGGGCGGGCCGACCAGCAGCAGG
>CBFGWV010000206.1:0-8887 GCA_965652545.1 uncultured Candidatus Competibacteraceae bacterium
TGAACATGCGGTAGGGCTCGCTCGTGCCCTGGGTGATCAAGTCGTCGATCAGCACACCGAGGTAGGCCTCGTCGCGCTGCGGGTACCAGGGGGCGAGGTCCTGCGCCTGGCGGGCGGCATTGAGGCCGGCAAGCAGGCCTTGCGCGGCCGCCTCTTCGTAGCCGGTGGTGCCATTGATCTGCCCGGCGAAGAACAAGCCGCCGATATGGCGGGTCTCCAGGCTGTAGCGCAGATCGCGCGGGTCGAAGAAGTCGTACTCGATGGCGTAGCCGGGGCGGGTGATATGGCAACGCTCCAGGCCCGCGATGCTACGCACCAGCGCCAACTGCACATCGAACGGCAGACTGGTCGAGATGCCGTTGGGGTACACCTCGTGGGTGTCCAGCCCTTCGGGTTCGAGAAAGATCTGATGGCTGGCCTTGTCGGCAAAGCGGACGATCTTGTCCTCGACCGAGGGACAGTAACGCGGGCCGGTGCCCTCGATGACGCCCGAGTACATGGGCGAGCGATCAAGTCCGGCGCGGATGATCTCGTGCGTTTGCGCATTGGTGTGGGTGATCCAGCACGAGATTTGCCGCGGATGCTCGGCGACCGACCCGAGAAAGCTGAATACCGGCGTGGGCGTGTCGCCGGGTTGTTCGGCAAGACGGGTGAGATCGATGCTGCGGGCATCCAGGCGGGGCGGGGTGCCGGTCTTGAGGCGGCCGGTGTTCACCGGCAGCTCGCGCAGCCGCTGGGCGAGCCGGTCCGCCGGCGGGTCGCCGGCGCGGCCACCGGCATAGTGGCTCAGCCCGACGTGGATCTTGCCGGCCAGGAACGTGCCGGCGGTCAGCACCACCGTGGCAGTCCGAAAGACGATGCCGGCCTGGGTGTGTACCCCGGTGACCCGCTCGCCGGTGAGCTCCAGGTCGGTCACCGCCTGCTGGAACACCACCAACCCGGGCTGGTTCTCGACAATGCTGCGCACGGCCGCTTTGTACAAGCTGCGGTCGGCCTGGGCGCGGGTGGCTCGCACCGCCGGCCCCTTGCGTCCATTCAAGGTGCGGAACTGGATGCCGCCGCGATCGGCCGCGCGCGCCATGGCCCCGCCCAGGGCGTCGATCTCGCGCACCAGGTGGCCTTTGCCGATCCCGCCGATCGCGGGGTTGCAGCTCATTTGGCCAATGGTTTCGATGTTGTGGGTCAGCAGCAGCGTGCGGGCACCGGCGCGTGCCGCAGCCAAGGCCGCTTCGGTGCCGGCGTGCCCCCCGCCAATGACGATGACATCGAACGACTCGGGGTACAGCATGGGAAAAACCTACGAATTTTCAGGGGCGTAAGGATAACAGCACGACGGCAGCGACGCATCCGCTACACTCGCGGCATGCGCATGCCCATCGACACCGGCCGGATTGCGCTGGCCCCCGCCAGTGGCAGTACCGTGTTCACCGGCCGCTACACGCGTCACCGGTTTGCCCCGCATTTCCACCGGGAGTTCACCATCGGGGTGATCGAAACGGGGGCGTGCGCGTTTCTGTGCGACGGCAGGCCACGCATCGCGCGGGCCGGACAGGCGTTCTTCATCAACCCGCATGTCGTCCATACCGGCACACCCGCCGGGGAGGAGCTGCGCTACCGCGTCGTGCACCCATCCGCGGCCTTGATGCACCAAGCCTTGCAGGGCCAGTCCGGCCGGTTGGCCTTTTGCCAGCCGGTCATTGCCGATACGCAAACGGCCCGCACCGTGTCGGCTCTATTGGATGCGGATGACGACACGGGCAAGGCCGCCGCCGCCATTCGCGCCCTGGCCAACGCGCACGGGCAGGCCATCGAACCCCTGGCACCGCTGCCTCCGGTGGTGGCGCAGGCCTGCGCCTGGCTGACGGCGCATTGGAGCGAGCCCTTCGACCTGGCGCGAACGGCCACGGCCTTGGGCATCAGCCGCTATCACTTCAGCCGTTTGTTTCACCGCATCACCGGGTTGACGCCATCGGCGTACCACCGTCTGGTTCGGCTGGACCGGGCACGCCAAGCGATGGCGGCCGGCCTGCCGCTGACCGAGGTGGCGCTGGCGACGGGGTTCGCCGACCAGAGTCACTTCACCCATGCGTTCAAGGCCATCACCGGGGTGACGCCGGCGGTCTACGCCCGCGGCATTCGTCAGCCTCAGGCCCCAACCGCCGCCGATACCGGTGCGGGGAACGGCTGAGCCATCGTAAAGGCATCGGGCCGCGGCCCGTGGGCACGCAGTGCGAGCAAGCGGGCGTGGGCCTCCGCGAGCGTGGGCCGCTGTCCGCAAGGCACCCACCACAAGACGACATAGGCCTCGCCCATGCGCTCGAACCACTCGCGCCGCCGGCCCAGGAACGGCGTATGGGCCGAATGGAAGACATAGTTGCGCAAGGCATCCACGTCACGCCAGACGGACAGGTTCACCAGGATATCGTTGCCGAACGGCCGTAGCGCGGTGGCATCGCCCTCGTCGGTCTGTAGGCGCCAGACGAAACCCTCGGAGGTATCGGCCAGGGCATTGATGCGATCCAGATTGGCCACGAAGTCGGCCATCACCGGTGAGTCCAACGGGGCCTTCAATCGTGCAATGTTCAGTTCGGCCAGTTCCCAGTCCGCCATCGATGTTCTCCCGCAAGGTCACATAAGTCAGCACACAGTAAGTGGGGGTTCGATAGCGCGTCTTGTAAGGGATTGCTCAGAAGCCATCGGGTGCAACGAGCTCAGGCATCTGCAGGGGTAGATCCAGGCACCCGTAGGAGCCCTGCCCTCAGGGCGATTGTCGCAGGCGGCACCGACCCCCTGCCGGTTTGGCGCCAACCCCGGGCCGAATCGCGCACAGGGGTGCGCTCCTACAGGTGCCCAGGTTCCGGGGAATGCGCACGGGGAACGCTAGTCCCAATCCCGGTAACGATCGAAAGCGTCGATGAGGAAGTCGATGAACACCCGCGTCTTGGCCGGAAGGTGGCTGCCAGAGGGGTAGACGACGTAGATCGGCAGGTGCGCGTCCAGGTAGTCGGCCAGTATCGGTACCAGCCTGCCGCGGGTCAGATGCCCGCCGATGATGAAGCTGGGCATGCGCACCACACCGAGCCCCGCCACGGCGGCCTGGCACAGGGCCAGGCCATTGTCTCCGCGCAGGCTGCTTTTGACGCGCACCGCCAGCGGCCGCCCCTGGTCGCTGAACACCCACACATCGCTGCGCTCGCGCGCATGGCGATAGGTCAGGCAATTGTGCCGGATGAGTTCGTCCGGGTGCCCTGGAATACCGTAACGGTCCAGGTACGCCGGCGCCGCGGCGCAGTGGATGCGCGTGCTGCCCAACCGTCGGGCGATCAGGGACGAGTCGTCCAACTGGCCGATGCGGATCGCCACGTCGTAGCCCTCCTCCACCAAGTCGATGAACCGCTCATCCAGACTCAGGTTCACCTGGACGTCGGGATACCGCGTCAGGAACTCCGCCAACAACGCCGCCACCGGGTGCTGACCCAGCGGAACCGGCACGGTAAGGCGCAACTCGCCGCGGGGGGTGTTCCCTAAGCCGGCGATCTCGCTGTCGGCGTCCTCCAGCACCTCGCGCAGGCGGCGGCAATGCCGGTACAGGCGCTCGCCCGGCTCGGTGAGGCTGATACGGCGGGTCGTGCGATTGAGCAGGCGCACGCCAAGGTGCCGCTCGAGGTTCTTGAGCCGCTTGCTCAACAGCGAGCGCGACAGGTCGCGGGCCTGCGCAACCGCGGTCAGGCTGCCCGCTTCGACGATCTCGGCGAACAACAGCAGCTCGCCGCTGGCACCGTACACACCCTCTTTGTTGAACATGGGGCACCAAAGTAATTCCCGTTGCGACGATTATTGCAACTTTGACCCTTGCTAGCGTGTCTGCCGTACTTCACGAGACAAGAGCGACGAACCCATGTGGCGCAATACGGAGCACGGCTACGGGGCGGGGGCACGGCTGTTTCATTGGCTGCTCGCGTTGGCGCTTGCCGGTATGTTCGGTCTGGGCTGGTACATGGTGGGGCTGGGGTATTACCACCCCTGGCGTAAATCGAGCGTGGACCTGCATCGGTCGATCGGGATCATCGTCTCGGTCGTGATCGCCGCCCGCATCGCCTGGGCGCTGTTCGACCGCCATCCGGCCCCGGTGCCCGGCCCGCGCTGGGAGCGCTGGGCGGCGAAGACGACCCATATCGTGCTGTACCTGCTGATGATCGCGCTGCCGATCAGCGGCTACCTGATCTCTACCGCCGACGGACGCGCCTTCTCGGTCTTCGGGCTGTTCGAGGTTCCGGCAATGTTCGGTCCGGTCGAGGGCATGGAGACCGTTGCCGGGCAAGTGCACTACCTGCTGGCCTTCGGTGGTGCCTGGCTGGTGCTGCTTCACATCGCCGCGGCGCTCAAACACCAGTTCATCAATCGCGACGGCACCCTCATGCGCATGGTGCGCGGTCGTCCCTGAGCAACCCCTCAAACCGACATTGGAGTCACTCGTATGATGATTCGCACATCCCTCCTAGCCGCATCCGTACTCTTGGCCTCGGCACCGGCCCTGGCGGCCGACTATGCCATCGACCCGGCCCATTCGTTCGTCACCTTTGAGGTGTCGCACATTGGGTTCTCGACCCTGCATGGCCAGTTCAACGAGGTGGCCGGGACGTTCAGCTATGACGCCGACAACCCCGATGCCAACAGCGCCATGATGACGGTGCCCACCGAGAGCCTGGACACCAATTTTGCCGAGCGCGACAAGCACCTCAAAAGCGGCGACTTCTTCGACGTCGGCGCGCACCCGGAGGCCACGTTCGAGTCCACCGGTTACACCGACAACGGTGACGGCACCGGCGTCCTCACCGGCAACCTCACGCTTCTGGGCACCAGCGCCCCCATCGAGGTGGCCGTGACCAAGATCGGCGAGGGCGAAGACCCCTGGGGTGGTTACCGGGTCGGCTTCGAAGGTACGACGACGATCGACCGGACCGACTTCGGGATGGATTATGACCTGGGTCCGACGGCCAACGAGGTGACGCTGAACCTGTTCATCGAGGGCATTCGCCAGTAGGCGATAACCCCTCCTCGTCCAGCCAGACCCAGCCGTCCTCGACCCGGGCGGCCAGGGTCTCCAGGCTGCGCCCTTTGCAAGGCCCGCTGAGACAGTAGCCGTCGTTATGACGGAACAGCGCGCCGTGCACGCCGCAGACTATGTAACTGCCGGTCAGATCCAGAAAGCGGTGCGGCTGCCACTCCATCGGCGCCCCGGTGTGCGGGCAGCGGTTGATATACGCCCAGACCCGCTCGCCCTCCCGTACCACGAAGAACCGGGCCGGCAGGCCGTGAACGCCGGTGTCGAAGCCGCGGCTGTCACCATCGGGGATATCGGTCACACGGCACAGCCGCCGGCTCACCGGCTGCCGTCTCTCACCAACCGCGGCAAATCGCCACCCAGCCCCATCGCCTGACGGGCGAACATGGCCTTGACCGGTCCCAGGCGGTTGGTCATCGACAAGCCCAAGGCGCGGATGCGGGGGATAGGCCCGGCATCAGTGGCGAACAAGCGCTCGATACCGTCCAGGGCGGTGGCCATCAACTGGTTGTGCCCGCGCCGCCAACGCTCGTAACGGCGCAATACCGGCGGGTAGCCCGGATCGCGACGGTGATCGAGCAACACCTCGGCAAGTGCTGCCGCATCGAGAAAACCTAGATTCACGCCCTGGCCCGCCAATGGGTGGACGACGTGCGCGGCATCGCCGACCAGCGCGATACGCGAGGCGACATAGTGCGTCGCCTGACGCAGCCGCAAGGGAAACGCCGCCCGTGGACCGCAGCCGGTGACCACGCCCAGCTTGTGGCCGAAGGCATCACCCAGCACGGTGCAGAATTCGGCAGGCGGCAGCGACTGCACAACCTTGGCCTCGGCGGTCGGCAAGGTCCACACGATGGAGCACCGGCCGTCGTACAGCGGCAGGAACGCCAGTGGGCCGCCGGGCAGAAAGCGCTGGCGGGCAACGCTGCCGTGGGGGTGCGCCGTGCTCACCACGGCGACAACAGCCTGCTGCTGGTAATCGCGTCCGCGCAGGGTGATGCCGGCAAACGCCCGCACGATGGAGTCATGCCCGTCTGCCCCCACCACGAGGCCTGCGCTCAGCGCCTGGCCATCGGCCAGTTGCAGGTGGACGCGGTCGTTGCCGTAGGCCAGGTGCTGGACCGTGGTGTGCAGCACGCTCACTTGGGTATCGTCAGTGAGCTGCGCGTACAAGGCCGCTTGGACGGTGTCGTTCTCGACGATCCACCCCAGGGTTGCCAGGCCGAGTTCGCCGGCATCGAAACGGATATCGGCCGCGTCGTCGCGATCCCAGACCTGCATACCGTCGTAGGCCTGCGCACGACCGCTGGCCTCGATCGCCGGCCAGGCACCCAAGGCCGCGAGCAGGCGCTGCGACGCCAGGCTGAGGGCCGAGACCCGCAATTGCGGCTCGCCGTTGGGTATGGCAGGCACCCGCTCGTCGATCAAGGCCACCGAATACGGCCCCTGGCCCAGCGCCGCCGCCAACGCCGTACCGACCATTCCGCCACCGACGATGGCGATATCGACATGCCGGATATCCGTCATCGGGGCTCCTGGGCTCGGCCGAGAGAGAGTCTGGCCGGTCGTCCCCCGACACCCATGGTCTGGCGCGCCAGCCAGTGTTTGACCGGCGGCATAAGGTCCAGCGCTGCCAGCCCCAAGCTCCGCACAGGGCCGGCCAGGGGCACGGCGAAGACCCGTGCCAGGGCATCGGTGAACACCGTGGCGCCGCGTTGATCCCAGCGCCGCCAGTCGGCATACGCCCGTAGCACCGTATCGGCCCCCGGGTCGTCAGGGCTTGCCGCGATCAGGTCCACCAGCGCCGCCGCATCGCGCAAGCCCAGATTGAGGCCTTGACCGGCGATCGGGTGCAAGGTGTGGGCCGCGTTCCCCAGAACGACCGCCCGTCCGGCCGTGTGAGCTTGGGCGCGGATGAGCTTCAAATCCCAAGCCTGGCGCGGCGTCGCCGCGGCCAACCCGCCCATCCGCGGGCCGAAGCGGGCGTTGAGCACGGCCGCGAACGCCTCGTCATCCAGGCCCATGACGCGGTCGCGGTCGGGCTGCGTTACCGTCATCACCAGGGCATATCGCCCTGCCGGTCGCCGCGGCAGCAGCGCCAGCGGGCCCTCGGGGGTGAATCGCTCGAACGCCGTGGCGGGCCAGGGGCGGGGCGCCTGGACGTCGCACACGATGGCGCATTGCCGGTAGTCCAGCGACCAGGCGTCCACACCCAGCAGCGTGCGCAGCGGCGAACCGGCCCCGTCGGCGGCGACGACCAGGCGTGCGCTGACCGCCGTGTCGGTATCGAGATGCACGGTAATACGGTCAATGCCCTGATCCACCGCTACGGCGCTGCCTTGCACCCGGCGTACGCCTGAGCGTGCGGCGGCGGCCATGTCGAGGGCGCCGTGGACGGCTGCGGCCCCGACGACATAACCCAGTGCCGGCACCCGCTCCTGACCGGCGGTCAGCCGGGTGACACCCCAGCGCCCGGTTTCGGAGATGTGTACCGTCTCGATGGGGGCGGCGTCCCCGGCAAGGCCCTCCCAGGCGCCCAGCGCCGAGAGAATCTGACGACTGCCCCAGGCCAGCGCCAGCGCCCGGGTATCCGCGGCCGGCGCGCCGCCGCGGTCGATCAGCACGACATCGCGCCCCTGGTCCGCCAGCGCGGTGGCGAGGGTCAGCCCGACCGGGCCGGCACCGACGATGGCGACGTCGTGCAGATCGCCGTTCATGAGTTCTCGGCCATGAGGGCTTCGATATCCTCGATGCGTTTGGGCGCATCGCGCGTCAACAGCCGGTGCCCATCGTCGGTGAGCAGCGCATCGTCTTCGATGCGAATACCCATCCCGCGCCAATGCGCAGGCACATCGTCGGCATCCTCGGGGATGTACAGCCCCGGCTCCACCGTCACCACCATCCCCGCGGCCAGGCGCGTCCAGTCGCCGGCCTCGTCGCGGTACGCGCCCACGTCATGAACATCCAGCCCCAGCCAGTGGCCGGTGCGGTGCATGTAGAAGCGCTGGTAGCTGCCGTCCTCGATGCGGGCATCCACCGGCCCGGGCAACAAACCCAGATCGACCAAACCCTGCACCAGCACCCCGACGGCGGCATCGTGAAAGTCGTTGTACGGCCGGCCCGGGGCAACGGCGCCCAGCGCGGCGTCCTGGGCGGCCAGCACGACCGCGTACAGGTCGCGCTGGGGGGTGGTGAACCGACCATCGATGGGGAAGGTTCGGGTGATGTCGGCGGCGTAGCCGGCCAACTCGCAGCCGGCATCGATCAGCAACAGCTCGCCGGCGTTCAGGCGCTGGTCGTTCTCCACATAGTGCAGGATGGTCGCATTCACACCGCCGGCAACAATGGACGGATACGCCCATGCCGCACCGTGCCAGCCGAAGACGTGCTCGAGCTCGGCCTGCACCTGGTACTCGTACAGCCCCGGACGGCAGCAGCGCATGGCGGCGCGATGGGCCTCGCTGCTGATCCGCCCGGCCTCGGCCATGAGCTCGACCTCTACGCTGCCCTTGAACAGTCTTGCGCGGGCGATCAATGGCGTGCTGTCGGCCAATGTATCCGGGACACGCACACCGCGCCGGGCCTGCGGGCGGGCGGCGGCCAGCCAGTGGCGGACACGGCTATCGAAGCTGTCGCTGACACCAAAGGGATAAAAAATGCGGCGGCAACCGGCCAGCAAGGCGGGCATGCGCGTATCGAGCTCTGCCAGCGGGTAGGCCGCCTCGGCGCCGTAGTGCTCGATGGCACCCTGCGGGCCGACACGGCGACCGTTCCAGGTCTCCAGATGCGGATCCCGCGGGCGGCAGAACAGCGTGTACGCCG
>CBFGWV010000207.1:0-8859 GCA_965652545.1 uncultured Candidatus Competibacteraceae bacterium
GCCCCGCGCTCGGTGGTGCCCGAGTCGATCATGCCCAATTACCCCTGGCTACTTGAGACCGAACTCGCCTATGGCGATATCGGCAAGCGCATGCTCGCGCTGCGACGCGCCGGTGTGCCGTATTCGTACACGGCGGCGGAGTACGAGGCCAATGTCGCGGCGTTCGGTCCGGAGCTGGCCGACCAATTGGATATCGAGTTGGCGGAAGAGACGTTGAAAGCCGAGGCCCGGGCCGGCAACTTCGACGGCGATCCGACTCAGATCACGGAGATGGACGCACTGGTGGCCTATCTGCAGATGCTCGGTACGTTGGTGGACTTCGGCCAGTATGACGAAGGCTACTTTGCCGAATTCCGCTGATGGACGTGCTGAGTGATCTGCTGCGCTGGCTGGGCCAGTTACACGTAAGCAAAACCCTGGCGCTGTTGCTGTTGTTTCCAACCTTCTGCGCCATCGTTCTGTACGTGCTGACGAACCGCCGGCGTGGCCAGCGTCTGGAATCGTACAAGTACATCCCACTGGAGGATGAGCAGGACGATGCGTCCTCCGGAGACAAGCGGTCATGAGAGAGCCGAACCCTTCCCAAGACATCGCCCGCGGCACCGCGGTGCAAACGACCGGACACGCCTGGGATGGCGACTTGCAGGAGTTCAACAACCCGCTGCCGCGCTGGTGGGTGTGGAGCTTCTACGGGACCGTGGTCTTCGCCATCATCTATTGGCTGGTGTTTCCGACTTGGCCGTACGCCAACACCTGGACCAGCGGCATGGCGGAGGTGACCTACACCAATGCCGCCGGCGAGGCACGGACACTGCCCTGGAACACCCGCAGCAAGCTGCTGGAGGATATTCATGAGGGCAGCGCGGCCGTGCGCCAGCGGGAGTTCCTGCAACAGGTGGCCGCCGCGGACTTCGACACCATCCGCAACGATCCGGACATGCTGGCGTTCGCCCGCTCGGCCGGCAACGTGCTGTTCGGTGACAACTGCGCGGCCTGCCACGGCAGCGGTGGCCAGGGCGTGGTCGGCTTGTACCCCAACCTGGCCGATGACGATTGGCTATGGGGCGGCGATATGGCAACCCTGCAAGCGACGCTGGCCGGCGGGCGCAACGGCTTCATGCCGGCGTTCGGCTCGGTGCTCGATGCGGACCAGCGGGCCGACGTCGCCGAGTATGTGCTCAGCCTGTCCGCTGAAGTGCCTGCCGACAGTGAAGCCGTTGCCCGCGGCGAAGCGATCTTCCACGGGCACGAAGGTGGCTGCTTCCAGTGCCATGGCGGCGATGCCAGAGGCATCGAGAGCCTGGGCTCGGCCAACCTGACCGATGCCATCTGGACGATTGCGGATGTTCCAGGACAAACGGATGCCGACGGCAAGCGTGCTGTCGTCAGTGCAATGATCAGCGCCGGTGTCGGAACCCGGCAGCGGGTGATGCCGGCCTGGTCGCAGCGACTGAGCGAGGCCGAGATCAAACTGCTTGCCGTCTACGTACACCAATTGGGCGGCGGAGAATAAGAGCAGATCGGCGCGCGCCCCGCCGCGCATCGCCGTAGGGGCACGTGGGCGGTCTTCGCCCACACGCGCAGGCTAAGCAGTCATGTCCGAACCGCAGCTTTATCAGAAGCGCATTCCGGTTTATCCGCGCAGCGTGCAAGGTCGCTACCGCCGGATCAAAACGGCCGTGCTGGTCCTCGCCTACGGCGTCTACTTCCTACTGCCCTGGCTGCGCTGGAACCGACCCGAGGGGATCGCCGATCAGGCGGTGTTGTACGACTTGCCGGGGCGGCGGTTTTATCTGTTCGATCTGGTCGTCCAAATCCAGGACATCTTCTGGCTGGCCGGCCTGCTGATCATTGCCGCAATGCTGTTGTTCATGGTCACCGGCATCGCCGGGCGGGTGTTCTGCGGGTACTTCTGCTTCCAGACTTTATGGACTGATGTGTTCATGACCATCGAACGCTGGGTCCAGGGCGAGCGGCCGGCGCGCATCCGTTTGGCACAGGCGCCCTGGTCGGTGTCCAAGGGCGTGCGCTATCTGGTCACCTGGACGCTATGGCTGGGGGTGTCGTTGGCCACCGGGGTGACGTTCACGTTGTATTGGGCGGACGCGCCGACCCTGATCGCGCAGATGCTCAGCGGCAGCGCCCCGTTCCCGGCATACGCCACGACCGTGTTCCTGACGACCACCACGTTCGTCATGGCCGGCCTGGCGCGAGAGCAGGTCTGTTTGTACATGTGTCCGTACGCGCGCTTCCAGAGCGCGATGTTCGATCGCGACACGCTGATCGTCGCCTACGACCAAGCCCGCGGCGAGGGCGCGCACGGCCGCGCGCGGCCAAGCAAAGACCTGCGCGCACGTGATCAGCGTCAAGCCGCTGGGGTCGGCGACTGCATAGACTGCGGCTACTGCGTGCAAGTGTGTCCTACCGGCATCGACATTCGTAACGGATTGCAACTGGGGTGCATTCACTGTGCCCTGTGCATCGATGCCTGCGATACGATCATGGACAACCTGGGTTGGCCCAAGGGGTTGATCCGATACTCCTCGGAGAATGAACAGAGCGGGGGAAAAACCCGCTTCCTGACGTTCAAGACGGTCGGCTACGGTGTGGTGCTGGTGGCGGCGGTCGCTGCGCTGTCCTACAGCATCGCCAGCCAGGCGCCGTTGGACGCGGTGGTCAGTCAGGTTCGCCAGCCGCTGTTTGTGACACTGTCCGATGGCCGCATCCAGAACAGCTATGAGCTTAAATTCAACAACAAGACATTGGCCGAGATGACCGTGACCGTATCGCTGAATGGCCTGCCCGACGCCGAACTCGAGGTGCTCCCCGCACCCCGCGTGGCATTGGCGCCGGAACAGCGTCTGCGCGTACTGGCACGGGTGAAACGGCCGGCGGGTAGTGGTGCCGAGCGGTTCGAGTTCGTGGTTCGCGGTGCCGGCGATACCGCGCCCTTGTCTCTGGAGGCGGCGTTCAGTACGCCGTAGCGGGCTCAATCATGAGTGACCTGTTGCTGTTGACATTGCTGTCGGGCTCGGCGCTTACCGTGACCACTATCCTGGCCGCGCGTCGCCTGCTCCACCTGGACGGCACCGCTGCGGCGGCTTTCGGTGCCATGGCCGTGATCCTGGTGTACTCGCCGGTGGCGTTGTGGCGTTGGCCGGGCGCGGATGTCTTCGCCATCCACCTGGGCGTGTTCCTGTTGATTCCGTTGGCGTATGGACTGCTTGCCGGTGGCGGTGAGAAGGGTCGCTGGCACTGGGGGCCAGTGACCTTGGTCATGTTCTTCGTCGTGCTTGCGGTCGTCGATGGGGCCTTGATCACCGCCGCCCGTCACGGGCTTCCGGTGTGGATGGTCGGTACCGTCATTCCGGCGCCACGTCAGGCCACGACCGTGTCATTCGGCTTCCCGGGCGTCAGTACTCATGATTTCCAGGAAAAGGAGGCGCAGTTCAATGCCTACCTGGAACGGCGCGCCGATCAGGCCGCGCGCGGTTGGCAGGTCAGCAAAGGCTGGGTCGGCCCGGTGGTCGAAGGCCGTGCCGCCCGCTTCCGTGTCGAAGCCCGCGATGCCGGTGGCGCGCCGATCAGCGGTGCGGTGGTGGACGGGCGTTTCGTGCGCACGGCCGACAGCCGCCAGGACCAGGACTTCGTGCTTGTCGAAGTCGCGCCGGGGCGCTACGAGGGCGACATCCGCCTCCCGCTGCCGGGCCGGTGGGATCTGGTGATGGACATCACCGTCGATGGCGATCGCCACGAGGTCCGCGCACGCACGGAGGTGTCCCCGTCATGAGTGTGTCGCGGGCCGTGTCCACCGATGCCTGCTTCCATTGCGGGTTGCCGCTGTCGGGCGCCGATATCCATGCCCCGATCGACGGCGAGGAGCGCCCGTTCTGCTGTGCCGGTTGCCGCGCGGTGGCCGAGGTGATCGCCGGCGCTGGGCTGACCCGCTTCTACCAGCATCGTGATGCCGTTCCCGGGCAGCCGCCACAGGCCGTCGACGAGGACTTGGCGGCCTACGATCACCCTGCGGTCCAGGAGCGCTTCGTGCGCGAGCGCGCGGACGGCCTACGGGAAGCCGACCTGCTGCTTGAAGGGCTGGTCTGCGGCGCCTGCGTGTGGCTGCTCGAACGTCATGTCGGCGCGCTCGATGGCGTGGCGCAGTTCCAGATCAACTACAGCACCCAGCGGGCCCACCTGGCCTGGGACCCGGCACGCGCACCGATCAGCCGCATCCTGTCGGCCGTGCGCGAGGTTGGCTACCAAGCCTACCCGTACGACCCGGATCGCGGCGAACAGCTGCGTCGGCGCGAGCGCGCCCGCGCCCTGCGGCGGCTGGCAGTCGCAGGCGTGGGCATGATGCAGGTGATGATGGTGGCAGTCGCCCTGTGGCTGGGCGAGCACAACGGCATGTCCCAGAGCATGGTCACCTTCCTGCGCTGGACCTGCCTGCTGATCACCACGCCGGTGCTCGTCTACGCGGGCCAGCCGTTTTTCGCCAACGCGCTGCGCGACCTGCGGCGAGGCACGCTGGGGATGGACGTCCCAGTGGCGATCGCCTTGCTGACAACCTATGCCAGCAGTGTTCTGGCCACAGTGGTCGGCGGTCCGGTGTACTTCGAATCCGTGGTCATGTTCCTGGCATTCTTGCTCGCCGGCCGCTTCCTCGAGCAGGGCGCGCGCCATCGATCCGGCGAGGCGATGGAGGCATTGGCCCGCCTGCAGCCGGCGCTCGCTCGGCGGCTGGGCCCCGAGGGCGAGTCCATGGTGCCCTCGGCCAGCCTCGTGAGCGGCGATCGCGTTCGCGTATTGCCGGGTGAGTCGATGCCGGCCGATGGCATGGTGATCTCCGGTCGCAGCGCCGTAGACGAGGCGCTGATCAGCGGCGAGAGCCTGCCGCGTTCCAAAGTGGCCGGTGACGCCGTTGCCGCCGGTACGGTCAATCGCGAGAGCCCGCTGGAGATCCAAGTGACCGGCGTGGGGCCGGAGTCCACCCTCGGCACCATCGCCCGTTTGCTGGCGCGTGCCCAAAGCGCCCGGCCGGCGATGACCCAGCGCTTCGAGCGCGGTACCGGCTGGTTTACAGGGCTGGTGTTGCTGTTGGCGGCGGCCTCCGCGGCGGTGTGGGGGTTATGGCTGGACCCGGCGCGCGCACTGCCGGTGGCGATCGCCGTGTTGGTCGTCAGTTGCCCCTGTGCCCTGGCCCTGGCCACGCCTGCCGCGCTGACCGCGGCGACCGGGCGCTTGACGCGGCTGGGTATTCTCGTTGTCGGCGCCGATGCCCTCGAGCGACTGGCCCGCGTGACCCGTGTGGTGTTCGACAAGACCGGTACGGTCACCGTCGGCGCCCCCGAAGTCGTTGGCGTCGATACCCTGGCCGATGTGCCGCTCGGCCGCTGCCAAAGCATCGCCGCGGCCCTTGCACGACATTCGGAGCACCCCATGTCCCGCGCCATCGCCGCCATGACCGCCGGCCCCTTGCCGCCGGCCAGCGAGGTGGAATCCGTGCCCGGCGAAGGGGTGCGCGGGCGTGTCGCCGATCGGGTGTATGCCATCGGTCGGCGTCGTTTCGTCGCGCCGGGGGCTCACGCCATCGAGCCCGAAGGCGGTGAGAGCGCCGTGTGGCTGGGCGATGGCCGTCGCCTGCTGGCGCGCCTGCGCTTGTTCGATCGGCCGCGGGCCGACGCCGAGCGCACCATCCAGCGGCTGCGTCGGCGGGGCTTGCCGGTGACCGTGCTCAGTGGCGACCGCCCCGGCGCGGTGGCAGCGGTGGCGCGGGTGCTGGGCATCGACGATGCCCGCGCGGGGTTGCGCCCGGCGGACAAACTGGATGCCCTGACTGCGTGTCAGGCTGCCGGTGAGCGCGTGCTGGCCGTCGGCGACGGTGTGAACGACGCACCTCTACTCGCCGCCGCCGACGTCTCCGTTGCCGTGGCCGGGGCCACGGACTTGGCGCGGGCCAGCGCTGACCTCGTGCTCAACAGCGCCGAACTGGCGCGCGTCGTGGACGCCTGGGACACGGCCCGCGAGACGCGCACGGTCATCCGCCAAAATCTCGCCTGGGCACTGGGTTATAACCTGATCGCCCTGCCGCTGGCGGCGGCCGGCTTGATCACCCCTTGGCTGGCGGCCCTGGGCATGTCGCTCAGCTCGCTGCTGGTGGTGTTGAACGCCTTGCGGCTGCGGCAGTAGCGCCATGGAGATCCTGTACGCGTTGATTCCCATCGCCATCGGCCTGATGTGTGTGGCCCTGGCGGGGTTCTGGTGGGCGGTTCGAAGCGGTCAGTTCGAAGACCTCGAGGGGCCGGCACACCGTATCCTGCATGACGATGACGACCCGCGGATACCGCAGCCGCGGCGTCATCGACGTTCCAAGACCCGTTGAACCCTATTCAGACGCCGCGAGACATTGCCATGTTTTCATTCCAGAATCTTCCGCTGACCCTGATCATCGCCCTGGTGGTCATCGCCTGGATCAGCTTCTTCTCCGTCATCCTCTGAACGTGTCCGGGGTGCCGATCGGTCTGCCGCCCGGCTTGCCGACACGCGTGTTCGCCGGCTTGCAGGGCGGGGCTGCCGTGTCCGGGGACGCACTGGCCGCCGAGATCGGCGTCAGTCGGGCCGCGGTGTGGCAGGCGGTCAAACGTCTGCGCGACCTCGGCCTGGATATCTCAGCGGTCCGCGGACGTGGATACCGGCTCAATCAGCCGACCGACTGGCTCGATGCGGCAGCCGTCACGGACGCCCTCCCATCGTCGGTCTCGACGCGGGTCCAATTGGACTTGCGCGGTACCGTCGATTCCACCAGCGACGAATTGTGGCGGCAGGCGCGCTTCAACGCCGCCAGTGGCCGCGTCTGCCTCGCGGAGCGGCAGACGGCCGGCCGTGGTCGTCGCGGTCGGCAATGGGCCTCGCCCTTCGGGGCGAGCCTGTACCTGTCCATGCTTTGGCGTTTCGACTGCGGGCCAGACCGCCTGTCGGGCTTATCGTTGCGCGTCGGTGCACAGGTCGCAGGCGTGCTGCGGACGCTGGGACTGCCTGGGGTCGGCCTGAAATGGCCCAACGACCTGTTGGTCAACCGGCGCAAGCTCGGTGGCATTCTCATGGAACTGCAGGGCGAGAGCGGCGGGCCGAGTGTCGTGGTAACGGGAGTCGGCCTGAACGTCGCCCTGCCGTCCACCGCGGCTGCACTCATCGATCAGCCCTGGACGGACATGCACGCGCAGCCCGGCGGGCGCGGCATCGGTCGCAATGCACTGGCGGCGGCGCTGATCGAGGCGCTGACACGGGATTTCATCGATATCGACCGCCACGGTGTCGGGCCGGTGTCCGTGCTATGGGAGGACTTCGACCTGACACGCGACCAGCCGGTAACCATCCACCACGGCACCGAGCGCATCGAGGGTGTCGCCCGCGGCGTCGACGACGATGGTGCCTTACTGGTGGACACCCCGCGCGGTCGCCAGCGCCTGTTGGCCGGCGAGGTGAGCCTGAGGCTTGCTCCATGAGTCGCCGCTTGCTGGTGGACCTGGGCAATACCCGGATCAAATGGTGGCTCGAGCAGGGGCATCTCTTGGCCGCTGATCGCGCCGAGCATCACGGTACTGATGGCATGGCGCTGGCTGAGCGCTGCTTCGCCGCCCTGGCGCCACCGCAGCAGGTCGTCATCGCCAGCGTCGCTGCGCCCGCGGTCACGGACGCCCTGGCGGACTGGATGCGGCAGCACTGGTCGATCGACCCGGTACGTTTGGTCAGTCCGGCACATGGCTTGGGCGTGCGCAACGCCTATGCCGAGCCCGCGCGCCTGGGCGTGGACCGCTGGCTCACCCTGATTGCCGCCTGGCATCAAGGCTTGGCGCCGGCGGTGATCGTCGATTGCGGAACGGCGATCACCATCGACGCCCTGGCCGGCGACGGGCGCCACCTTGGCGGTGTGATCCTGCCCGGACCCGAGCTGCAGCGTCAGTCGCTGAGCGCGCGGGCCCGCGGCATCCCGGACGAACCCTGGGCGCCCGCCGCACCCCTGGGCCGCGACACCCGCAGCGGCGTCAGCGGGGGGTGCATCCTCGGTGTGGCGGCGGCCATCGACGCCATCGCGCGGCAGCAGGTACACGCGCTTGGCGGTCAGGCCATGCTGGTGATCACCGGCGGCGGGGCCGAGCAGATCCTGCCCTGGCTGGCGAGCGGCTGGCTGCACCGCCCCGGTCTTGTACTCGAGGGCTTGCGACTGTGGGCGGATGCGTTGCCGCCCATGCCGGGCCTGGAGTAGACTGCCGGCCCTGAGACGCTGGCGTAGCTCAGTCGGTAGAGCAGCTGATTTGTAATCAGCAGGTCGGGGGTTCGATTCCGTCCGCCAGCACCAAAATCTTTTCGCTCAAGATCGCTTTCACCCTTGACACGATGGCTTTTCTGCAAAAGAATTGCGAGCTCGGTTTGGGAGGGGTACCCAAGCGGTCAACGGGAGCAGACTGTAAATCTGCCGGCTCAGCCTTCGTAGGTTCGAATCCTACCCCCTCCACCAGATTTAAGGTTTCTGGATGTGCCGGCTTAAGGTCAAAGGTCTGCGGGTGTAGTTCAATGGTAGAACCTCAGCCTTCCAAGCTGATGATGTGGGTTCGATCCCCATCACCCGCTCCAGAACGGTTTTAGAAACTTAAGCCCATGTAGCTCAGTCGGTAGAGCACGTCCTTGGTAAGGACGAGGTCACCAGTTCAAATCTGGTCATGGGCTCCATTTTCTTATTAATGCTTTAGTCCGTTTCGGGCCGCAAGTCTTGAGCTTTCTTGGAGAGTCGGTCGATGTCCAAAGAAAAATTCCAGCGTACCAAGCCGCATGTAAACGTGGGGACGATTGGCCATGTTG
>CBFGWV010000208.1:0-8834 GCA_965652545.1 uncultured Candidatus Competibacteraceae bacterium
CCGACGCGTTGTTAACCCGGCGGGTTCCGCTCGACGGCCGCTCCCTGGCTGCCGCGGGTCGCCCAAAAACCCACCGGCTCATCCCGGGCTCACTGCCGTGGCCGATCGAGGGTGCGGTCGCGTGGCAGCCGCGCTTATTGAGATGGGTAGGGGTCGCTTGATTTTGCAATGTTATAACAGAATAATCTTCGCCCTCTCGATAAGACGAAGGACGCAACATGAAGTGGCTTTCCGTGGTGCTGTTGGCCGTTGTCGCATCGGGTGCTGGCGTCGCTGCGGCGGCCGACGAGGTGTTGGACATCGTCGCGCCCTGGGAAATCACCAGCATCGACCCGTCCACGTCCGGCTATGTCTTCACTCGCATGCAGGTGGCCGAAACGTTGATCGAGGTCGATGCCGAGGGCCAGCCGGTGCCGGGGCTGGCCGCGGCGTGGCAGGTGTCGGAGGATCGGCTCTTGTGGCGGTTTACCCTGCGTCCGGGGGTTCGCTTCCATGACGGCAGCCTGGTGACGGCGGATGCTGTGGTGGCCAGTCTGGAGCAGGCCCGCGCCAAGCCCGGCGTACTGTCGCAAGCCCCCATCGAGTCCATTGCCGTGACCGCCGAGGATGAGTTGGCGATCCACCTGGCCTCGCCGTTCGCGCCGTTGTGGGCGTTACTGGCGCACACCAGTACGCAGATCCTGGCGTCGGCGTCGTATGACGGCAATGGCGAGGTGACGCGGGTGATCGGTACTGGTCCGTATCAGGTGGATGAGCTGGCCCCGCCGCAGCGTATGACGGTGCGTTACTTTGAGGGCTACTGGGGTGTGGAGTCGACGGTGAAGCGCGCCAGTTATCTCGCTGCCGGTCGCGGCGAGACCCGTGCGCTGATGGCCGAGAGCGGCGACGCCGATGTGGTCTTCACCCTGGACCCGGCCAGCGAGCAGCGGCTGCGCCGCAATCCGGCCCTGCAAGTGCATTCGGTGGCCATCCCGCGCACCCTGGCGCTGAAGGTCAATGCGGGCCACCCGTTCCTCGCCGAGCCCGCTGCACGCGAGGCGCTGAGCCTGGCCATCGACCGCCAAGGCATCGCCAGGGCCATTCTGCGCACGCCGCAGGCGGCGGCGAATCAGATGTTTCCGCCGGCGCTGGGCGGCTGGCATGTCGCATCGCTCGGCGGGCCGACCCACGACCCGGCCGGCGCGCAGGCGCTGCTGGCTGGCCTGGGTTGGGCACCGGGCGCCGACGGTATGCTGCAGCGGGATGGCGAGCCCTTCCAGGTCACCTTGCGCACCTTCACCGATCGGCCGGAGCTGCCGCTGATCGCCGCCAGCCTGCAGGATCAGTTCCGTGCCGTGGGCATCGATATGCAGGTGACCATCGGCAATTCCAGCGACATCCCCGCCGGGCATCGCGACGGCAGCCTCGAGCTGGCGCTGATGGCGCGCAACTTCGGGTTGATTCCCGACCCGTTGGGCACGCTGCTCCAGGACTTTGGCCCCGACGGTGGCGACTGGGGTGCCATGAACTGGAGCGACACGGGGATGACTGATGCCCTGGCCGGCTTGGTGGCCGCCACCGATGCTGACGAGGTCGCCCGCCAGCGGCGGCAGGTCAGCGATGTCTTGCTGGCGCAGCGGCCGGTGATTCCGGTGGCCTGGTACCAGCACACTGCGGCGGTATCCGCCACGATCGAGGGCTTCAGCATCGACCCGCTGGAGCGTAGCTACCGAATCACTGACATTCGCTGGGCACCATGACCCGTGCGCTCTGGCAACGGCTGCTCCAGGCCGGGCTGGTCGCGGTCATGGTCGGCATGCTCACCTTCGTGCTGGTGCGTGCCCTGCCGGGGGATGCGGCTTATCGCATCGCCGCCGGGCGCTACGGCTACGACCGGGTCGACAGTGCCGCGGCCGAGGCTGTGCGCCAGGAACTGGCGTTGGACCAGCCGGTTTGGATGGCGTTGGGGCAGTGGCTGGGCGATCTGTTGACCCTCAACCTGGGTCGCTCGCAAGTCACCGGCGCGCCGGTGATCAGCGAGCTGGCCCATCAACTGGGGCATTCAGTGGACTTGGCGTTGTCGGCCATCGTGGTGTCGTTGCTGCTTGGCTTGCCCATTGGGCTGATCGCCGGCTGGCGTCCGGGCGGGGTGGTGGACCGGTTATCGCTTGCCGTGTCTGTGGTGCTGCGTTCCCTGCCGCCGTTCGTGCTCGGGCTGGTGCTTGTTCTGCTACTTGCCGTCGGTGCCGGTTGGCTGCCGGCGGCCGGCCATGGCGGGTTTGCCCACCGCATCCTGCCGGCGCTCACCCTGGGGCTGGGCCTGGCCGCGGTATCCAGCCGTGTGGCACGGGATGCCATGGCGGCGGTGGTGCGCTCACCGTTCTATCAATTTGGCCGGGTCAAGGGCCTGGGCGAGTGGCGGGTGTTCATACGGCACGGCTTGCGCAATGCGGCGGTACCGATGGTGGCTTATCTCGGGGTGCAGTTCGTCTATCTGGTCGAAGGGGTCGTGGTGGTGGAGACGCTGTTTGCCTGGCCGGGCGTGGGGCATGCGCTGGTCCATGCCATTGTTGCCCGCGACGTCCCCATGATCCAGGGCGCAGCGCTGGTGATGGGGCTGGGTTTCGTCTTGCTCAACGCGCTGGTGGATGCTGCGTGCTTCGGTCTAGACCCGCGGAAGCGGTTGGCATGAGCGCTGTGCTCGCGGGTGTACCGACCGCAGCCCCCGTACCGCTGCGCCGCTGGAGCGGGGCGGCTGTGGTGCTGTTGGTGATCGCCTTCGCCTGGTTGACACCAGTGCTGTTCGACGCCGACCCGGCGCGCCAGGACTTGTCCCGCTTCCTGCAACCGCCCAGTGCGGCCGAGCCGCTGGGCACCGATCACCTGGGCCGCAGCATGCTGGCGCGCGTGACGTCGGCGACACGGCTGTCTCTGGGTTTGGCGCTCTTGGGTGTGGTGTCGGCCGCCGTTCCCGGTGTACTGCTGGGTGTTCTGGCCGGCTGGCGCGGCGGCTGGGTCGAACGGGCACTGGTCATGCTGGCGGATGCGGTGCTGGCGCTGCCCGGTTTGCTGATCGTGCTGCTGCTGGTGGCGATCGCTCCGGGCAGTTTCTGGGCCTTGTACCTGGGGCTCGCACTGGTGTTGTGGGTGGAGTACTTCCGCGTGGTACGGGCAAGCACTCGCACGCTGGTCGGCTCTGCACCGGTGCAGGCCGCCCGCTTGCTGGGTTTCGGGCCGGTTCACATCCTCCGGCGCCATTTGTGGCCGGTGCTTGCACCCACCGTGCTTACCCTGGCGGCCTTTGGTGCGGCCACGGCGGTCATGGCCATCGCCGCCCTGGGGTTCGTCGGTGTGGGCTTGCGACCGCCGCAGGCGGAGCTCGGGCAGATGATGACCGAACTGCTGCCGTACTACCACGAGGCCGCATGGGTGCTGGTGCAGCCCATCGTTGTGGTCTTCCTGTTGATTCTGGGGCTGAACTTGATGGCCGGGAGTGACCCGCGATGACGGCTGTGTTGACGGCCGACGAGCTGACGATCGGCGCTGAGGCGCCGATCGTCCATCCGTTGTCTTTTTGCCTGCGCGCCGGGATGCCGCTGACGATCGTGGGCGAGACCGGTTCGGGCAAGAGCCTGCTCGCTCAGGCCATCATGGGTAACCTGCCCTCCGGGCTGATCACCGGGGGGCGGGTCCATCTGGATGGGCAGTGCATCAGCGATCTGCCGGCGGCGGCCCGGCGCGCCTTGTGGGGGCGGCGGATGGCCTTGCTGCCGCAGGAGCCCTGGCTGGCCCTGGACCCGTTGATGCGTGCGAGTGGCCAGATCCGCGAGGCCTACCGCTGGGTGCGCGGGTTGTCGCGGCCGGCGGCCGGCACCGCAACGGACCGCGACCTCGCTGCGCTGGGTCTGGAGGATGCCGCCGGCCGCTTGCCCGGTGCGCTCTCCGGTGGCATGGCGCAACGGGTGGCGTTTGCTGCCGCACGTGCCGGTGGAGCGCAACTGGTCATCGCCGACGAACCCACCAAAGGCCTGGATGCCGACCGTCGCGACGAGGCGGTGCAATTGCTGCTGCACGAGGTCGAGGCTGGCGGCGCTCTGCTGACGATTACCCATGACATCGCCGTTGCCCGCCGCTTGGGTGGCGAGGTGATCGTGATGCGCGATGGCCGGGTGGTCGAGCGAGGGGCGGCGGCCACCGTCCTGGAGCGTCCCCGTTCGGATTATGCCCGCCAACTGGTTGCGGCCGAGCCGGCGGCTTGGACGGACACGCCGCGAGGCGTACCGGGCGAGCCGGTGATCCGCGCCGACGATCTTGCCCTTAGCCGAGGTGGCCGGCGCGTGTTGGAGGGCGTCGACCTGGCTATCGCCGCAGGTGAGATCGTCGGCGTGACCGGCCCGAGCGGTTGCGGCAAGAGCTCGTTGGGCGATGCGCTGCTGGGTGTGCTGTCCCCCGACGGCGGGACAGTGTGGCGAACGCCGGGCGTGGCACGGCTACGGTTCCAGAAGCTGTATCAAGACCCACCCGCGGCTTTTGCGCCTCATTGGCCGATCAAGACGGCGTTGTCCGATCTCGTGCGCCGTCATCAGCTTGCCTGGAGCGATGTGGTGCGATGGATGCAGCGTCTGCGTCTGGCGCCTGAGTTGCTGGAGCGGCCGCCGGGGTCGATTTCCGGTGGTGAGTTGCAACGGTTTGCCTTGTTGCGGGTGCTGATGCTGGACCCGGTGTTCCTGGTGGCGGACGAGCCGACTTCGCGGTTGGACATGATCACTCAACAGGCGACGATGCACCTGATCGTCGAGTTGGCCCGCGAGCGGCACTGCGGTGTGCTGTTGATCAGCCACGATACCGATCTGGTGCGCAAAGTCGCCGACCGGCACCTGGTCATTGGGCGGCAGGCGGCTGCGTCGCTTCCCTCCGTGTTTACCTCACCGGCGTTGGCGTATGGGTGATGGGGTGCTGGCGTCTTGGTTGGGCGCCTAACCCCGCCCGGGATGAGCCGGTGAGTTGTGGTCCGACGCGCTGTAAATACTTCCCTGTACGCTCGACGGCCGCATCCCTGCGGCCGACGGTCTGACCACAACCCACCGGCTCATCCCGGGCTCACTGCGGTGGCTGATCAGGGCGAGGTTGGTCGGGCCACTCCAGGTGGAGAAATGGTATTAGAAACGTCTTTTTAATGCCGCTTTGGGTCGATTCGTACCCGTCATCATTCTTTGAAGCGCGAATATTAAAAAAAGCGTTGACATCGTTTTCCCAATGCGCATAATTCGCTCCCTCTGTTGTTAAACCGAACAAAGGGCGGCACCCATGACCGGGTATCTACGAAACCAACGTTGCAAACAGCCAATGGCCTTCGGCGCCATAGTCCGTCTGTTTACGAGTGTTCGCTCGCTCAAGCCCTAAGTCGCTGATTATCAGCCGCCGGGGCCTTGATCGGTCCCCGGGGAGAGAAGCCCCCGGTGGGAAACGACCGGGGGCTTTTTCGTTTTGGCGCCATTGCGGTAGGCGTTTTTTGAATGGGATTCAATCCCAGGATGGTCTATTGCCCTGCGTATTTGAATGCACGGTATTTCGGTGAATGGGTGCAGTCTGCCATTCGCCAAAAGGAGCATGGTCAGTCTCTTTGTGTCAGCGATAACGGGTTCTTGAATCCCGTCTGGGCCGGTCGTCTTTGACGCGCCGGTTACCGCGCACTGAGGCGGCGTGCACGTGATGTAGCTCAGTGGACAGAGCGCCGGCATTGTGCCGGAGGGCGCGGGTTCGAATCCCGTCAACACGACGATGTGACTTAGCTCATTCTGGTAGAGCAGCTGACTTTGAATCAGCGGGTAGTGGGTTCGAATCCCACAGTCACCCTCTTGGGCTTAAAAGGCCCAGTCGAGTAGTACCCCGGTGCCTTCGGGCACCCCGGGCTGACACCCCGGCGCCTGCGGCAAGGATGCCGCCCTTACCGTGGCGACACGGTGGGGGAGATCGATGTCCTCAGGCGCGGCGGGTCGTGGATTTGTGTGATGGGCCAGCACTTGCGGACGCGGCCCGGTGCAGAGGGTGGATTGGCTTCGGCGAGCCTGGTAGCCGACAGCCGGCCGCTATCTCCGCCGGTGCCGGGTGTAGGCGCCCGCCCGCCACCCATTCACGACCCGCGGGGTGGCACCTGGTTGCAGTACGCCCAAAAGGCGTGTGTGAAAGCCCCTATAGAAGGAGAACGATCATGTGGGGTTTGCAGCGTATTGTCATCGCCCAGCATCAGCGGGGCATCGAATTGAAGGACGGCCGACTGGTGGCCATTCTCGGTCCCGGCGTGTACCACCGTTGGACGGGCAAGGACCGCGTGCGCGTGCTGGTGGAGGATATCAGCCAGCCCGAGGTGAACTTCCCGCATGCGGAGGTCTACCTGCGCGATTGCCCGCAGCACTTGGCCGGTCATGTGGATGAGGTGGTCATGGGCGCGACGGAAGTCGGCCTGGTGTACAAGGCCGATCGCCTGAGTGGTTTGCTGCGCCCCGGTACGCGCCAGCTGTACTGGACCGGCTCGCTGCCGGTGCGGGTGGAGCGTATCGACGTGGTGGCGCAGCCGGCTTTGTCGCATGACTTGATTCGTCTGTTGCGGACGATCAACGGGGTCGCCCTGGCACGCGAGTTGGCGCAGGTGCTGGTGCAGCGTGAGATCGCCAGCCACGAGACCGGTGTGCTGGTCCGTGACGGTGAGGTGCAGTGCCTGTTGGCACCCGGCGTGCACGCGTACTGGTCGCTGGCCGGCTCGGTGAAGATCGACGTGCTGGACCTGCGCGCCCAGACGGTGGAGGTCAGTGGGCAGGAGATTCTCACCAAGGACAAGGTGAGTCTGCGTGCCAACCTGTCGGCCGGCTACCGGATCACCGATCCGTTGCTGGCGCGCAGCAAGGTGAGCGACATCGAGCAGCATTTGTATCGGGCGTTGCAGTTCGCGCTGCGTCAGGCCATGGGTACCCGCACGCTGGATGAGTTGCTGGGTGCCAAGGACGAGCTCGATACGGTGGTGGCGCGGGAGGTCGTGGCCCGGGTGCAGGATGTGGGTATCGAAGTGCTGGGTGTGGGTGTGAAGGACATCATTCTGCCCGGTGAGATGCGCGAGATCCTGAACCAGGTGGTGCAGGCGGAGAAGCAGGCGCTGGCCAATGTCATCCGTCGGCGTGAGGAGACGGCGGCGACCCGTAGCTTGCTGAACACCGCGAAGCTGATGGAGACCAGCCCGACGTTGTTGCGCCTCAAGGAGTTGGAGGCGTTGGAGCGGGTGTCCGAGCGCATCGGCAGCCTGACGGTCGTGGGTGGCCTGGAGCAGGTGTTGCACCAGCTTCCGCGACTGGGTAGCTGACGGCCGCCCCGGTTTATACCGGGGCGGCTTTCTTTTGTCTCGCCATGGGCACCTACATCCTGCTTCTCCCCCACCACACGAACGAACGCACCCGTAGGAGCGGTGCCCTCACCGCGATCGGCCCAGGTTGGCGCCGGCCCATGCAATGGGCTGAGGTTGCGGGAGCCCCGGACGCGTGGGCACCCATTTCACGCCTTGCGAGTCGGGCAGGCCTCATGCCGACGCGCTGTGAACACGTCCGTGTGAGCTCGACGGCAGCATCCATGCTGCCGACGGTCTGCATGAGGCCTGCCCGACCCGCAAGGCTGGCTTCGGTGGCTTCATGTGAGGCCCGTCAGTGAGAGCAGCGCGACCCGGCTCGACTTGCCCGAGCCGGGTGCTATAAAGGATCCTCATGCCACGGCTGTCAGCAAATGGCTCTCATGAAAAGTGCCGGTACCCTATTACAGTACGCTTGCTTTAACTGCCGCAAGAGCTTCAAGCGTCCACAGTTCTCAGAGTCCCGCAATCGGTTCATGACTTCTGATCAGTTGCGTGGGCAAAGCGAAGACGCCCGAAAATTTGAAAAGGGTCGGTCGTATAAATGTCCGGATTGTGGTGGGATGGCCCATTTTATGGGGCAGGATTTCAAGGCGCCAAAGCGCTCGGATGCCAGGGCATGGCAGAACGCTCAAGCCTTTATTGAGGCCGGTGAGGTGTTCTATCGCGGTACCGAATAATGCGTTTGGTACTCGGAAAAACAATGCTAACGCGGTGAACATTTGGGGCTGTGCCATTCATTTCATACAACGCAAAGGATCGAGCGTCCGCCCCGGTTAAGCCGGGGCGGCTTTTTGGTCTCGCCGTCGGGTGCCCACACCCCGCCCCCCCACGGACAGAACGAATGCATTTGTAGGAGTGGTGCCCTCACCGCGATCGGCCCAGGCTGGCGCTGGCCTATGCGATGGGCTGACAGCTGCGGGAGCCTCAGACGCGTGGGCGCTCATTTCCCGACTCGCATGGCTGGTTGTGGTGGCTGATCGAGTGTGTCCTGAGTCTTGTGAGTGTGAAGACTTTCAGCGGCAGTCCGCTTAAGCACCCAAATACGAATCAGATCGGCGGGGCTCAGGCCTAAGGGCAAGGACGTCGGTTAGAAGCTATGAACCGCCCACACCTTTGGCGGCATCTATAAAATTCCAACGACCTACTTGCCGGGCGTTCCATGCTCTGACAAGAACGTTGAGATGCTATCTGACTCACGATGACTATCGATTAGCCATTCAACTTGCCATTCCGTAACGCGCTCCTCTTTCATCCACTCGAACACCCCAGGACTCGGCTCGTCGATGAATTCGATTTGGCGGACTAGAGCGAGAGGCGGCTCCGCGCCGAGTGTTGCTTTAGAGAATTTTAGCGCTGGCTCGTATTGAGCGAAGGCGGCGAAGTAATCACTTTCGCCAGCGAGGGGTTCGGCTCCGTTCTCAGGATGCAGCCAGACGCGGTACTCAAGAACTTCATCGTA
>CBFGWV010000209.1:0-8818 GCA_965652545.1 uncultured Candidatus Competibacteraceae bacterium
GCGGCCGTGTTGCTGGCGCAGCGGGATGCGCTGCGGTTGCTCGGCATCACCGGTATGGTCATCGCAGATGAGCACCTCGGATACGGCGTTGGCCAGCGAGGGGTGATGGTCGTAGGCAATCATGGCGATCATCAAGCCCATGGATGCGGTCCCGCCGCCTGCGGTGAGGCGGTCGCGGTCGACCTCGAAGCGCCGACGGGAGATCGTCAGCCTCGGAAACGCGGTGTACAGGTCCGGCAGGTATTCCCAGTGGATGGTGCAGCGGTAGCCGTTCAGCACACCGGCACCGGCCAACGCCCAGGGGGGGCCGCCGATGGCACCCAGGTGCGCGCCGCGACGGGCCTGTGCACGCAGCCAGGCGGGCAGACCGTCCGCTGCGGACAGCCCGGTATCGGCCTCCCCGCAGAGTAGGATCAGCTCGGCACCGGTCAGCGCGTCTGCGCCATGCTCCACTGCCAAGGGCACGCCGTTGCTGGCGTGCACCGGCGCGCCAGTCCAGGAGCACACGACCCAGTCGTACAAGCGCTGCCCGCACAAGCGGTTGGCGATGCGTAAAGGGTCCAGTGCTGAGGCCAGCCCCAGCAGGCTGAAGCCCGGCAGTAGCAGAAAGCCGATGCGGCGGTGCTTTGCGTGGCTGAGGCGAACGGACCGTTGCCACCCCGGCAACGGCCCCAGGACGGGGCTGCTGGCGTAGGCGATATCCACCTCGGTTCGAATCACAGCGTCATCCACTGGGCGAAGCGGGCTTCCAGCACCTCGCCATGACGGTTCCAGAAATCCGCATCCGAGACCATGCCGTTGCGCAGGTTTGCTGGGTGGGTGGGCAGCTCCTTGGCCACGGCCGGGTCGATCAAGGGCATGGATTTCATGTTCACCGGACCGTACGGCAAGTGGCCGGCCAAGTCGGCCAGGGGCTGTGGGCGGCTGGCGAAGGCGATGAAATCGTAGGCCTCATCGGTGTTTGGTGAACCGTTGACCAGCGTCCAGTAGTCGATGGTGTAGATGATGTGGTGCCAGACGGTCTGGACATGGATCCCGTTCTTTTGGGCATCGTTGACCCGGCCGTTATAGGTCGTGGTCATGACGGCGCTGTCGTCGGCGATCATCTGCATGGGTTCGGCGGCCGCGGCCCACCATTGGGTGTGGGGCTTCAATTGGTCCAGTTTGGCGAACGCGCGGTCCACGCCTTGCGGGGTGGCGAGCACGGTGTAGACATCGCGGGTTTGCACCCCGTCGGCGAGCAGGGCGATTTCCAGGTTCCACTGCGCCTGGTTGCGCAGGCCGCGGCGACCGGGCAGGCCGGCGACATCCCAGAAGTCGGCCCAGGACACCGGGTTGCGTGGCAAGGTGCCGGGGTCGTAGGCCAGCACGTACGCCCAAACCACGTTGCCGACGCCGCAGGGTTCCTTGGCCGCGGGGATGAAATCGGCCTGGTCGGGGATGCGTGACCAGTCGATGGGCTGGAGCACGCCGGCTGTGCAACCGGCGCGTACATGCGAGAGCTCCAGGTCCACCACATCCCAATTGCCGCCGCCGGCCACGGCTTGGCGCAGTTCATCGAGTGTGCCGGCGGTGTAGGAGGTATCGGCCAGTGCCCGTCCGCTGGCCTGCCGGTAGGGCTCGAACAGCGCGGCGCGCATGGCCTCCTGATAGGCACTGCCCCAGGAGACTGCGGTCAAGGTGTGTGGGGTCCAACTCGCCGGTACTGGCGCCGTCGCCGGTTCAGCCGTGGCCACCGGCAGGGTGGCGGGGACGGCCGCGGCGACCGGTTGCGGCGCCGGTGCGGCGGGGGTGGGTACCGCGGCGCGTGCGTCGGTTGGCGGTTCCCTGCCGCCGATGGGGCCGGTCAGCAAGGCAATGACGGCGACGATCAGTAACGGACTAATGAGGCCTAAACCAAGCCACAGCGTTTTCTTCATGAGGATTCCCTTTTGTTGTTATTCCTACTGAGGTTCGCTGCTATTCGGTGCGCGGCTTCTCAGCCGCGTTCTGGTTATCGTCAAGCGGGAAAGACGTGGCAGGCGGCCGGGTCCCACTGCACCCGAGTGCGGGTGCTGCAGGCCAGGCCATTGACGGTGCCGGCGGGGGCTCGTGCCCATAAGGTCTGCCCCCAGGCGGTCTCCAGCAGCACGCTGACCGTATCGCCCAGAAAGGTGATGTCGCGGATGTCCACAGCCAGCCCCCAGGCAGACGCATCGGCATCGGCGAAGCGCACAGCATGGGGACGCACCATGATCTCGGCCGCTGTCATATCGCGCGCGCCGCTGGCATGCAGCCGGGCGCCGGCGAATGCGGTGCCATCCGGCAGGACGACGGTGCACTGGCCCCCGGCCTCCGCTGTCAGGCGGGCGGTGAGGAAATTGGAATCGCCGATAAAGCCGGCGACGAAGCGGGTGGCGGGGTCGCGGTAGAGGCACTCGCCGCTGCCCACTTGTTCGATGCGTCCGTTGTTGAACACCGCGATGCGGTCGGACAAGCGCAGCGCCTCCTCCTGGTCGTGGGTGACATAGAGAATCGTCACGCCAGTCTCCTGGTGGATGCGGCGGATCTCCAGCTGGATGTCCTCGCGCAGCTTCTTATCCAGCGCCGACAGCGGCTCGTCCATCAGCAGCACCGGCGGGTCGTAGGCCAGCGCACGGGCCAGGGCCACGCGCTGTTGCTGGCCCCCGGAGAGCTTGGCCGGCAGACGGTCGGCGAACGCCTCCAGCCGCACCAGTGCGAGCATGGCGTCGACCTTGGATTGGATCTCCCCCTCCGGCCGGCGGCGCACACGCAGGGGGAAGGCCACGTTCTCCCGCACGCTCAGGTGCGGAAACAAGGTATAGCGCTGGAACACCATGCCGATGTTCCGCTTGTTCGGCGGCACATCCAGGATGGAGCGGCCCTGGATGAGAATGTCGCCGCCGCTGGGGGTGTCCAGGCCCGCGATGGAGAACAGCGTGGTGCTTTTGCCTGAGCCCGAGGGGCCGAGAAAGGTCAGGAATTCGCCCTGGGGAATCTCCAGCGAGACGTCCTCGACCGCGGTGAAGCGGTCGAAGGACTTATTGAATCCGCGAATGCTCAAAAACGGCTGCGTCATGGCTTGTTACCTTTGCGTAGCAACGCCGCCCCGATCATCAGAACCAGCGTGAACAACACCAATAGCGAGGAGGCGGCGGCGATGACCGGTGTCAGGTCCTGGCGCAGCGTCCCCCATATCCGCACCGGCAGCGTCTGCAGCGTGGGGCTGGCCATGAAAATGGCGACCACCACCTCGTCCCAGGAGATCAGGAACGAGAAGATCGCCGCCGACACCAGCCCCAGGCGTATGGCCGGTAAGGTGATCTTGAGCTTCGCCTCCAGCGGGCTGGCGCCGCAGAGCACGGCGGCATCCTCGATGGACGTATCGAACTGCTCCAGCGCGGTGGATATGGCGATGACGGCGAAGGGAAAGGCCAGCACCGTGTGCGCGGCCACGAACCCGACCAGGGTGCCGTTCAAGCCCAGCTTGAGAAACAAGGCGTAGATCGCCACCGCGAACACGATCACCGGCAGCACCATAGGCGTTAAGAAAAACGCTCGCAGCACCGCCCGCCCCGGAAAGCGGCCGCGTACCAAGGCGAAGGACGACAACAGCCCCAGCAGCACAGAGCACACTGTAACCAGCACGCCGACCTTGGCACTGGTCCAGGCGGCGGCCAGCCAGCGCGGGTCGGCGAACAGCTCGCGATACCAGCGCAGCGTCCACTCCGGCGGCGGGAACAGCAGCCACTGCGAGGAGCCGAAGCTCAGCGCGACGATGAACACGATGGGCAGCAGCAGGAACAGCGCCACCAGGGTGACGATGCCCAGCAGCACGCCGCGCAGCGCGCCCATGCGGTGATAGGTCAGCAACATGTCAGTGCGCTCCGCCGGGGGTGGCCAGACGTTGGACGCAACGCAGTTGCACCCAGTAGATCAGCAGCGTGACCACCAGCAGCACGAACGCCGCCGCCCCGCCCAGCCCCCAATTGAGCAGCGACTGCACCAACTGCGCGATGAGCTCGGCCAGCATCATGGTGGACGTCCCGCCCAGCAGGGCCGGAGTGATGAAGTAGCCCAGCGACATGACGAACACCATCAGCGCCCCAGCGGCGATGCCGGGCACCGACAGCGGCAGCAGCACCCGCCAGAAGGCCTGCCAACGGCTGGCCCCGCACAGTGCCGCCGCCTGCAGCGTGGCCGGGTCGATCGCGCGCAGGCAGGCATGCAGCGGCATGATCATGAACGGCAGCATGATGTAGACCATGCCGATGGTGACCCCGGTGAGGTTGTTCACCAGTTGCAGCGGGGTGTCGATGATGCCGAGGTGGATCAGCAGCTTGTTGATGACGCCGGTGCGTTGCAGCAGCACCATCCAGGCATAGGTGCGCGCCAGCAGGTTGGTCCACATGGACAGCAGCACGATGGCGAACAACAACTGCGCCCAGCGCGAGGGCATGATCGCCAGCAGCCACGCCACCGGGTAGGCCAGCAGCAAGGTAATGGCCGTCACCAGCGCGGCCACCGTGAAGGTGTTGAGCATCACCGTGGCGTAGGTGGCCGTGGCGAACAGCTCGGCGTAGTTGTGCAGGCCGGGCGTCGGTTCGGTCACGCTGCGCAGTAGCAGCATGGCCACCGGCACCACGAAGAACAACCCCAGAAGGCACAGTGCGGGGATCAGGGGACCGGCGCCGCGCAGTGTCGGCACCGGGTTTGGCGCAGCGTCGGTCCGTTGCATTGGCTTAGGGTCAGTCCGCCGCCTGCCAGGCGTACCAGCGGTCGGCGATCACATCGCGATGCTCGGCCCAGTACGCCAAGTCCAGGTCGATCTGGCTGTCGGTATGGGCGTTGGGCAACTCGGCGGCGACCTCCGGGGGCATCAGCGCGTCCGACCCCAGGTTGATCGGCGCATAGGCGGAGGCCTGCGCAAAGTCCGCCTGGGCCTGCGCACCGGTGGCGACCTTCAGGAACTGCATCGCCTGTGCGGCGTTGGGTGCGCCCTTGGGCACGACCAGCGCGTCGGCGGCGGTGAGGTTCTGGGTCCAGTTGATGCCCACGTTGACGCCGGTGCTCTTCACCGCCGCCACGCGACCGTTCCAGAACTGGCCCAGCGGGGCCTCGCCGGAGGCCAGCAACTGCTGCGACTGCGCACCGCCGCCCCACCAGATGATTTCGGACTTGATCGTATCCAGCTTGGCGAAGGCCCGATCCAGGTCCAGCGGGTACAAGGCATCGGGCGCGACACCATCGGCCAGCAAGGCGATCTCGATCACCCCCGGTGCGGACCACTTGTAAAACGTGCGCTTGCCCGGGAAGCGCTCCAGGTCGAACACATCCGCCCAGCCCTGCGGGGTTTCGCTGAGCACATCGGCGTTGTAGCCTAGGACGAAGGAATAAAAGAAGCTGCCCACCGCATGCTCGGTGGTAAAGCGCGGGTCGAGCTGGCTCTTGTCGATCAGGCTGAAATCGATGGGCTCGAGCAGGCCGTCCTGGGCGGCTTTGATGGCGAAGTCGAACTCCACGTCCACCACGTCCCAACTCACGTTGCCGCTTTCAACCATGGCCTTGAATTTGCCGTAATCCGTGGGTCCGTCCATCAGCACATTGACGCCGGTATCGGCCGTGAACGGCACCGCCCAGGCTTCGTTTTGCGCATCTTGTGTCGTACCGCCCCAACTGGTGAATACCAGGTCGCCGGCAACGGCGGGGAGGGTGAATGCAGCGGCCAATGCCGCGCCAAATACCGTCTTGTAATTCATCGGTCCTCTCCTTTCCTAAAGCCTGCGATCAGGCGAACAAACCCCCCGGTACGAGCCGGTATGTTTTTCGATCAGTCAGTTACAACCCGCCGGCCACCGGCCGGAGTGGCGCTCAGCCGGGTGAAAACGGCGCCGGGTTCATGATCTTGCACTCCGCCTGCACGATGAGATCGCGAATCCGCGGCAGAAACGCCTGCCATTGCGGGTCTGCCATCAACGCAGCCCGTCGCCGCTGCCGGTCGTCCAGACTCTCGAAACCCCAGATATGGACGATTTGATTGATCGGCCCGATCTCCGAGGCGTAATAACCGATCAACCGCCCCAGATGCCGTTTCTGAATTTCAATACCGGTGTCGCCGACTGCATCCAGATACGCCGGCACACTGCCGTTTTTAAGCGTGTAGGTGCGAATCTCCACATACATCGTCATCACCGCATCACGAACGGATCGGGTATCGGCTCGTCGCTGGTTCGCAGCCACACCGATTTGGTCCGGGTGTAGTCCAGCACCGCCGCCATACCGCCCTCACGCCCCAGGCCGGACAGACCGTAGCCGCCGAAGGGCACGATGGGCGACACCGCACGGTAGGTATTCACCCACACGATGCCGGCGCGCAGTTTGGCGATCATCCGGTGCGCTCGCGCCAGGTCGCGGGTGAACACACCGGCGGCCAACCCGAACGGCGTGTCGTTGGCCAGGGCGACGGCCTCGGCCTCGTCGTCGACGGTGAGCACCGACAGCACCGGCCCGAACAACTCCTGATCCACGCACGGTGCACGCACCGCGGAGCAGTCGAGAATCGTCGGCGGGTAATAAAACCCCGGCCCCGTCGGCGTTTCGCCACCGCACACCAGCGTCGCCCCGGCCTGCAGCGAGGCGTGCACGACGGAGGCGATATGCGCCCGCTGCCGTGCCGTGCACAAGGGGCCGACCTCGGTCGCCATGGCCTGCGGGTCGCCGATGACGATGGCATCGGCCTTGGCTTTCAGCCGCGCCAGCAATGCGTTCTTGGCGCCGCGCTGCACGATGAGCCGCGAGCCGGCCACGCAGCTCTGTCCGGTGGCGGCGAAAATGCCCGCCACCACGGCGTTGGCCGTGCTGTCCAGGTCCGCATCGTCGAACACCACCACCGGCGACTTGCCACCCAGCTCCAAGGTCGTGTGGGCAAGATTCGCGGCGGTGTTGCGCACCACCTGGCGTGCCGTCTCCGGCCCGCCGGTGAAGGCCACCCGCGACACCTTGGGGTGGGATGTCAGCGTGGCGCCGCAATCGGCACCGAAACCGGTGAGGATGGACAGCACGCCGGGCGGGATGCCGGCCTCGTGCACCAGCTTTGCGAAGGTCAGTAGCGGGGCCGGGCCGTCCTCGGAGGCCTTGAGTACCACGGTGCAACCGGCTGCCAGGGCGGGGGCGATCTTCACCGCGGCCAGGAACAACTGGCTGTTCCAGGGGTCGCTTCAGAAAACGGAAAATAAAGCACGCTAAGAGCGCCTAACCCGCTTCCCTAGTGCGACGCCCGCCGCTACAGCTGACAGCTTCAGATAGGTATACAGACCTTCCCCCACTTCCTGCCCGCTGAGTTCATCGCGACTAGGGAAAGCGCCAGTGACCAGCGCGGTAAGCGTGGCCAATCCGGCAAACAGGAAACCGGCCGTCATGCCATGTTTCCAGGTCACCAACCAGACTGCGAAGGCATACGGAAAGATACTTCGAATCGGGGCGTTCGCCAGCCAACTGACAACGATCACCAACAACAGCACGGCACTACCCGCCAGTAGATGCCGACTGGTCCAGAGTGGCCCGTGTGTTGTGCCCTCGGGTGAGGATTTCATGGGTCCCCGATCCGCTGTTTGCCGATGTTCTCAGTGATCCACTGATTGAGTTCATCGCGCCGGAACCGCCAAGTACCGCCGAGCTTGAACGCTGGCAATGTCCCTTCCTGGGCAAGCCGGTATAACGTGCGTTTCGTTACCCGCAGGTAGCTGGCGACCTCGGCCAGCGTCAGGATGTCCAGCCCGGCTTCGATCATGGTCACACCGAAATCAATATGTCGCACTGAGATTCGGCCAAGACGTGCTTGGTCACGCTGCCGATCAGCAGCTCTTCCAGCAGGTTTTCCCCATGCTTGCCCATGACGATCAAATCGCAGCCCCACTCCTGTTCTTGCTCGATGATGCGCATGGTCGGATCGCCGTGCAGCACGACCAGGCTGGAGCCATAGCGGTCGAGTCCTGCTTCGTCGCGCAGGGCATGAAGTTTTTGAGTAGCCTCATGTTTGGCCACAATCCGATAGTGATGGATGGTGTCCTCGTCCACGCTGGCATAGCGCAACTGCCCCTCGAAGGGCACATCGAAGGCGTGCAGCAACACAATGTCGGCGCGGGGTGCAATGCGGCGTGCGTGGCGGATAGCACGCAGCGACGAGGGCGAAAAATCCACCGGCACCAAGAGCCGGTGGTAGGGTTCGCGGGGGGCCTGCTTGACCACCAGGACAGGGCAAATCGTCATACTCAATATTCGCAGCGCCGTCGTCCCCAACACGAAGTGCCGCACGAGACTTTCCCCCTTGGCCCCACAGACCAACAGGTCGGCCGCCAAGCCATCGGCTTGCTTGGCCAGCTCGGCCAGCAACGAACCGGCGACGACGCGCGTGCCGACAACGACGCCAAAGCGCTGCTGAAGCGTTGCTGCGAGGTCGAGAAGCTTTTGCCTTGCGGTGTTCAGAACTTGCTGCTCCATGTCGGCCGGTGTTGCCCCCATGAGCTGCCGCAGCCGCTCCAGAGGTGCGAGATTGGCAACGTGCAACAGATCGAGCGGCACCGCTGTGTCTTTGCTGACTTGAGCCGCGCGTTCAACAGCATGGCGTGCCGGCGCGGACAGATCGGTTGCCGCCAGGATGCGATTCAGTGGATTCATGGTGCTCTCCTCGGCAGTTTCGCCCATTGGGTTCCAGTCACGGAGCATGAAGGGCTGTAATCCTGGCCAATTGGACGGTAGCGCCGTCGCTAGCAGGCCGTTGAAAAACCGCTCTGTAACATCTGTCCGATCCGATGTAAGG
>CBFGWV010000210.1:0-8784 GCA_965652545.1 uncultured Candidatus Competibacteraceae bacterium
GGAGATAGCGTAATGCTTGAGCAAATTGAAGGCTACCTTGGTGAGCTTGGGGAGTAAATGCCTGGTTCTATCACGTCGAAAGGTGGCGCTTATACGTGGCGCACTTCACGCGGGCATCTAGGGTGGAAACTATGAAATACGTGGAGCTAAGACTTGGCAGCCCCGCCGATGTGCGCGAGGCATTGGAGCAGTTCGACCTAGAGGCGGCGTCGGAGCTCATTATCGGGATGGCCTTGCACTCGCCACAGGAATACGAGGCGGAGCAGCTATGTATAGAAGCTGCCGCGTCACCACACCCTATAGTTCGAGGCAACGCAATTCTTGGTTTCGGCCATTTGGCGCGCCGATTCGGCCGCCTCAACCGTTCGCTCGTTGAACCACTGGTCGTCGCTGCGTTGAAGGACACTGATATGTACGTCCGAGGACATGCGCATTCCGCTGCGGATGACATCGAGCAGTTTCTTGGCTGGGCAGCGCGTGCATAGCAGATGCCCAACAACCCGTGGGCACCTCGAGTGCAGGGCTTGTTTCTTGGGTTTCGAACTATACTGATTCCGGGACCGTGCTACGAGCGCCGAGTGACCGGCGTCCCCACGGCGGAGGCTATCTGCCCAAGCCTGGTGTTTTTTCCTGCGGGCATATCGAGGGGGACTCAATGAAACTAGCTTACAGGATGCTCTTCACTGCCTTGGTCGCAGTCGCTACCCCGGCTTTGGCTGACGTTGTCAATCAAGCCATCGACGAAAGCGAGGTGCTGGATGCGCAGAATGGATGGTGCCAAGCGCTAATTGACATCAGTAACACCTACGATGAGAGTGGCCATGATGCCGCTAAAGCACTGGCGGGGGAGGTAATCGATGCCGCTTATGGCTATCAGATGGGTATTGTCTTATTCAAGCCCACGCTTGCGGTCAACCCACATACTTTTCGCACCACGCGTGCTGGCGCGCTGTCTTACTTCGTCGGTGGCGACCCAGCCTTTCCCCAAGACAGTGGCTTTGCCCTGAAAAGTTGGACGAAGTGTGAAGTCGATAACGCCGGCATCTTCATCGCTGGCAGGAGCGCCAGCACGATGGGCAAGGTCGAGTTTACCGACAAAGACGGTAAGGTCACGACGGTGGACAAGACCTGGACGTTTGTCAAAGATGATTCGGGTCAGTTACGTATAGTCGTACACCATTCGTCGTTGGAGTACAGTGGTCAGTAAGCTTCCCGCAAGCTGTCCTGAATCTGTAAATGTCTAGCGAGTTCGGTTAAGTCGTGAGCGCGGTACGATTCACGACCTGACCGTTTTCGTTCAAAAAACTGAGTTCGAGGCCAATGGCCTTAGCGAAAGGAGTCCGCACCATGTTCCCCTGGATCGTCAACTGGTCCCCCGATTTGCGTTTCCCGTTCAGTGGTTCGGTCAAGCAGGATATCGCCCCCGAGACGGTGTTCGGGGCCATCGAGCCGTCCGCAGGCATCCCGCAGGTCGAGCGTGAGGTGTTCACCTCGGTAGCGGCCTACGGCAAGCAGTTGGGGATTTTGTCGGAGGTCGTCCTGGCCTTGGCCGACCCGGCATCGGTTTCGGCGGAGGACGCGAAGTGCGCGTTGGAGCAGCTAAAGACCATCCGGGCGCAGGTCGAGGCGGTCAAGCGCGACCATCTGCAGGATAGGCGGCGAAACGCCGAAGCGGCGCTGGCCGCGTTGGCGGCCAGCGATCCAAACGGGCTTGAGGCCGTTCTGGCGAAGTACCGCCAGAACGGCTGAGAAGCTCAAGCCTTATTCGGTCCCCATCAGGCGCTGACGACGCTCCTTGCAGGCTTCGGGGTTGGCTTGGCATTTGGCCCGCAAGGCCTTTGCGGTTTCACGCAGCTCGGCCTTTTTCTGCTCGCACCAAGCGGCGTCCTCGGCACACTTGGCTTTGAAGGTCGCGACGCGCTGGCGAATGCTGTTGCAGCGCTCGGGGTGTTGGGCACACAGCTCTTTGGCCCGATTCAGCACGGTGTCACAGCGCTCGGGGTTCTCGGCACACAAGGCCTTGACGTCTTCCAGGGGGTCCGCGGAGGCCTCTTGGGCGACGGCCGGCAGCGGCAGGGCGAGTACGGCCATCAGCGCGGCGGGGGCTAGCCAGTGTTTCATGAGCGTCTCCGGTCGTTTCGGTGTCTTGGGCATGAGCCTGCCACAGGCGCTTGAACCATGGCTTAACCGTGGCCCACCAGACTTGTTCAGAGCGTCCCCAGCAGCTCGCCGCGCATGTCCGCCAGTGCGGGAAACTCGGCGCGGTAGGCGCGCAAGGCATCGAGGTCGATCTCGGCACTGATGAGGCCTTCGCTTGCTGCGGCATCGGCGAGGATCTCCCCGCGCGGGTCGACGATCAGGCTACGGCCGCCGTAGCTCAGCCAGGGGTCGTCGCCGACCCGGTTCACGCCCACCACGTACGCTTGGTTTTCTATGGCGCGGGCGATCAACAGATTGACCCAATGGGCTTCGCGCCGTGCCGGCCAGCAGGCGATCACCGTGAACAATTGTGCGCCGCACCGCACGCCGGCGCGATACAACTCGGGGAAGCGCAAGTCGTAACAGATGGTGGGGGCGACCGTCGCCCCGGCCCACTCGTACACCACCGGCGCGGTGCCCGAAGCATAGTGCTTGTCCTCCTTGGCGAAGGAGAATGGGTGCATCTTGGTGTAACGGGCGATTTCATTGCCGTCGGGCCCGACGGTCACGCATTGATTCAGCCCCCGGCCGTCGGACGCCCGGTTGACCACCCCGCCGGTGACGGTGACGTGCAGCGACTGGGCCACCTCGGCCAGGAAGCGCTCGGCTTCCCGCGCCTCCCCTTCGGCGATCTTGGCGACCTTCATGCTGAACCCGGTGCTGTACATCTCCGGCAGCACCACGAGGCTACCGGGCTCGGGGCGGTAGACATCCAGTACGATGCGCAGGTGATCGATGGTGGCGCGCTTGTCTTCCCAGACCATGGGGTATTGCACGGCGATGACGCGCATAGGTACCTCGCTTAAGCGTGTTGAAGCCACTGTGGCCTTACTGTCAGTCCGACAATCGGCAGCCCGTCATGCTCCTGCATCGGGGAGGACAAGACGCCCCCGCATGCAGGTATGCTTGCGCCACAGTGTTCAGCGGGCATCGGAACGAGGCAATGCAAGCAAACAAGGCGATCAGCGTATCAAGACTGCTGGCCGGGCAATTTGAGATCGGAACCCACGTCACTGTCCAGGGCTGGGTGCGCACACGCCGCGACAGCAAGGCCGGGTTGTCGTTCGTGGCCGTGCACGACGGCTCCTGCCTGGATGCGCTGCAAGTGGTGGCACCCGATGGGCTGGCCAATTACGAGGCCGAGGTTCGTCACCTCACCGCCGGTTGTGCCGTCGAGGCCAGCGGCGTGTTGCAGGCCTCGCAGGGCAAGGGGCAAAGCGTCGAACTACAGGCCGAGACGGTCCGCGTGCTGGGGTGGGTGGACGATCCGGAGACTTACCCGATCCAACCCAAACCGCACACGCTGGAGTATCTGCGCACCGTTGCGCACCTGCGCTCGCGCACCAACAGCATCGGTGCGGCAACGCGCATCCGCAACAGCTTGTCCCAGGCCGTTCACCGCACGCTGCACGACAATGGATTCTTCTGGATCCACACCCCGATCATCACCACCTCCGATGCCGAAGGCGCCGGCGAGATGTTCCGCGTCAGCACGTTGGATATGGCCAACCCGCCGCGTACGGCGGAGGGCACCGTCGACTTCGAGAAGGACTTCTTCGGCCGCGAGACCTTCCTGACCGTCTCCGGCCAGCTCAATGTCGAGGCCTATTGCCTGTCGCTGTCCAAGGTATACACCTTCGGGCCGACCTTCCGCGCCGAGAACTCCAACACCAGCCGGCACTTGGCCGAGTTCTGGATGATCGAGCCGGAGATCGCCTTCGCCGATCTGGAGGCCAACGCCCAACTGGCCGAGTTGTTGCTCAAGGGCTGTTTCGAGGCCGTGCTGGCCGAGCGCATGGATGATTTGCAGTTCTTCGCCAGCCGCGTGGACAAGGACTGCATCACCCGCCTGGAGACGTTGGTTAAATCGCCCTTCGAGCGGCTGGATTACAGCGATGCCATCGATGCACTCAAGCGCTCGGGCAAAACCTTCGAGTACCCGGTGGAGTGGGGCCTGGACCTGCAATCCGAGCACGAACGCTACCTCGCCGAGGAGTACATCGGCCGGCCGCTGGTGGTGATGAACTACCCCAAGGCCATCAAGAGCTTCTACATGCGCGTGAACGACGATGGCCGCACCGTCGCGGCCATGGACGTGCTGGCCCCGGGTATTGGCGAGATCATCGGCGGCAGCCAGCGCGAAGAGCGTCTCGATGTGCTGGATGCGCGCATGGACGAGTTGGGGCTGGATAAGCAGCACTACGCCTGGTACCGCGACCTGCGCCGTTACGGCACCGTCCCGCACGCCGGTTTCGGCCTGGGGCTGGAGCGCCTGGTCAGTTACGTCACCGGGCTGCACAACGTGCGCGACGTCAACCCGTTCCCGCGGACGCCCGGCCACGCGGCCTATTGACGCGGGCCCCTGGGGGCCGGCACCGGACATCGGGAGACCACCCCCTGGAATCACCGTCTTGCAGCCGGTGGCCTCGTAGGATGGGTTGAGCGTAAGCGATACCCATCAGCCGAAGTCGATCGAAGCCACGTCCCGCCCCTCACGCTGGCGCTTGACGGCAATGTGGGCCGCGCTTACATTGCCGCGCCTGACCGTCCCATCCACTTCCACCGCAAAAGGTGAACGACGTGCCCTGCATCCACCCTTTCGCCTGATCCCGGCAGCGGTCTGACGACTTGAGGGCGGTGCACATTCCGTGCACGGCGTATCCATATCCTGGCAGTCATCGCGAGCGTTGTCGGTTCCTCCCGAATACCTGGAGAACGACCATGACGCCCGATGTACGCGCTTACGCGCAAAACCTTGAACTGATCCGCTACCCGCGCACGCCGCACTTGCAAGGCTCGCGCCTGCAAGCCGGGGACGACGATGCCGGCCAGGTGCCGTATACCGAACTCCACGGCCGCTGGATCGTGGTGGAAGAGAAACTCGATGGCGCCAACGCCGCGATCAGTTTTTCCGCCGCCGGCGACCTGCTGCTGCAATCGCGTGGCCATTACCTGACCGGGGGTGGCCGCGAGCGCCAGTTCAACCTGTTCAAACAGTGGGCCGTCGCCCACGAGGACTGGCTGCTCGGCCGCCTGGAGGACCGCTATGTCCTCTATGGCGAGTGGCTGCACAAGAAGCATTCGGTCTTCTACGACCGGTTGCCACACTACTTCTGCGAGTTCGACATCTGGGACCGGCAGACCCGGCGCTTCCTGTCCACGCCAGCCCGTCATGCGTTGCTGGCCAATGGGCCGGTGTTGTCCGTGCCGGTGCTGTACGCAGGCGTGGCCCCAAAACGCCAGGCCGATCTGCTGGCGTTGATGGGGCATTCGCTGGCTAAGTCGCCCGACTGGCGTGCGGGCTTCGAGCGCATCGTCCGACGCGAGAACCTCGACGTGGAAAGGGCTTGGCGCCAGTGCGACCGCTCAGATCACATGGAGGGTGTGTACCTGAAGCTGGAGGCGAGGGACGACACCATCGGACGGCTCAAGTGGGTCCGTCCCGACTTCGTCCAAGCCATCATCGATGCCGGTCAGCACCATGCCGAGCAGGATTTCATCCCCAACCAGTTGGCCCAGGGCGTGGACCTCTACGCGCCGCGCCTGACGGTGGATTGGGCGGGCGTGCAAGGAGAAAACGATGAACGCTGAGCTGCTCAACGCGCTCGTGCCCCTGCCGGGCGGTGATGTCGACACACAGGCCTGCCTGGAAGCCGTACCGGCGCTGGCGCGGTTGGCGAAGACACCGCAAGACCCGGTCTACCACGCCGAGGGCGACGTGTGGACCCATACCGTCATGGTCATGGACGCCCTCGTGCAGTCGGCTGACTACGCGACGGCCACCGACGAGCAGCGTTTCGTGCTGTTCGTCAGTGCGTTGTTGCACGACATCGCCAAGCCGGACACCACGGTCATCGACCCGGTGAGCGGGCGCATTGGCCAGCCAGGCCACTCGCGGCGCGGGTCGGTGGATGCGCGTCTGCTGCTGTGGCGGGCGGGGGTGCCGTTTCACCTGCGCGAACAGGTGTGCCGCATCATTGCCGTGCACCAGTTGCCGTTCTTCGCGCTGGGCGGCAACCGCAGCGGCCAACGCCCGGAGTTCATCCTGCACAAGCTGTCCTGGGAGCTGCCGGTGTGGATGCTCTGCGCGGTGGCCGAGGCCGATATGCGTGGGCGGACGTATGTGGGTAAGGCCGATGTGCTGGCGGACATTGAGCTGTTCCGCGAGCTGGCCGCCGAGGAGGGTTGCCTGCACGGCCCGCGTGGCTTCGCGGACGACCACACCCGCATGCAGTATTTTCGCGGCGCCAATGTGCAGCCGGACTACGCCGTCCATGAACCGCCCGGCTCGGCGGTCACCGTGCTGTCCGGCCTGCCGGCCAGCGGCAAGAATACCTGGGTGGCTCAGCATTGCCCCGATCTGCCGGTCGTCTCCTTCGATGATGCGCGCACCGAGCTGGGCCTCAAGCACGGCGAAAACGAAGGCGCGGCCACGCAGTTTGCACTGGAGAAGGCGCGCAGTTTCCTACGCCGGCACGAACCGTTCGTGTGGAACGCCACCCACCTCTCGGCACAGATGCGCAAGAAAACGCTCGACCTGCTGTTCGCCTACCACGCCAAGGTGCGGTTGGTGTATCTGGAGCAGCCCGAGCGAGAAATCTACCGCCGCAACGGGCGCCGTGACACCTCGCTGCGTAACGCCGATATCGAGCGGATGCTGTTCAAGTGGGAGGTGCCGCTGCCGACCGAGGCGCATGCTGTGGCGTACCACGTGTAACCCCGCGGTCTCGCGTTTGCCCTCAACATCGAATCCGGCACCCGTAGGAGCGCACCCCTGTGCGCGATCGGCCTAAGGGCGGTATCGGCTCAAAGTGAATCGCTGCTGCCGGGCAATCGCCCTGAGGGCAGGGCTCCTACGGGTGCCTGGGTTCATGAGTGACGATTTATCCGCCGTTCATGCCCAGCCCGCTGGCCGATGGCGTGGACCTCTGCGCCCCTCGCATATTCACCGACGGCCGCTCCCGCATGCTGTTCAAACGGGAGGTGCTGCTGCCGACGGAGGCGGTACGCGGTGGATGACGCGTAGCGCCGTCGAGGTTGATTCACAGGCCCAGCACGAGGCGCAAACCGTCGTCGATAAGACGCAGGGCGCGTGTGCTCAACGAGCCGATGCGCTCGGTGAGCAGCGTCCGATCCAGAGTGAGCACCTGCGAGATGTTTGCGACAGACGCTTTCGGAAGGCCCGACTCGCTCGTGCTAAGCCTCACGTTTCCGGGTGCATCGGCCAGGCGCAGGTTGGAGGTGATGACAACGACGATCACTGTGCCAATGCGGCTGGCGTTGAACGGATTGGATTGAGCGATGAGTACGGGTCGCCGGAAACCGGGGCCCGAACCCGATGGGTCCGGTAGCGACGCCCACCATAGTTCGCCACGCTGCATTCACCAGTCCTCATCGGGCAGGGTGTCGATCTGCGCTTGTTGAAACTCCGGATCCAGCGTCGATCGCTCCACGGTGTAGACGGCGTCCAGCCGCTCCGTGACGGCGTCCGCCCGGTGTGCTTGCAGGTATTCCGCTACGGCCTCGGCGTAAAGTTGGCTCCGGGACTTGCCAAGGCGCCTGGCCAAGTGCTCGGCGGCCTCGAAGACCGGGTCGGGAATCGAGATGGCGATTTTCATGCACCGATGGTATCACCGCGGTCATACCCGGCGTCAACGGTCAACGTAGCCGGAACACCGGCCCCCACGGTGTGAACGGCAGCCGCGCGCCGGCCGGGGTCAGGATGGCATGCTCGCGCTTGATGCGGATGACGTCGCACTCGCCGTCGGTGATGATCAGGATGGGCGCCGTCGGCGGGAAATCCTCGGCTGTCTGCAACAGGTCGACACCCGGTTGCAGCACGGTGCCGCCACGTCCCTTCACCCGCAGCGAATGGGCGATCTGGGCCGGTGGCAGGTAACCCTCGTCATAGGCCTCGGCGTCGCAGAAGACCACCCGCACCGACCAGACTTCGCGCACCTCGCTGTAGCTGGCGATGGCACCCAGGGCCATGCCCAGCAGCGCGCGGTCCATCGAGCCGGAGGTATCGAGCACGACCCCGAAGGTGCGTGCGGCCTGGGCGATCGGGTCGATGGACCAGCTTGGCCGCGGAATATCGGGCGTCGCACTCTGCCGGCGTGAGAGCCGCGCGTAGCTGCGGCGTTTCTCCGGCAACGGGAAGTGATGGTCGAACCATTGCGCCAGCTCCACATCCCAGGGGATCGGCGGCTGCTGCAGGGCGCGGATCTCCTCGATGAGGCCGGCAGGGATCGTCCCGCGCCCCTGGCTTACCTGCAGGCTCATGCCGCGAGCCAGGGCCTCGCGATAGAAGCGGTCGAGGTCGGTCCAGTCGTCATCGCTGTGGCTGGGCTGGCGCTCGATCATGTCGCAGGCGCCCACACCGGCCAGGGTGGCGAGTTTTCGATAGCGGCGCAGGTCGGTGACGATGCGGTCGTACACACTTTCGGCCGACAGATCCTTCAGCGCGGCGTCGTACAGCATGCCGATGGCCGGCGGCGTGCCAATACCCATCTCCATCAGCCAGGCATTGATGACGAAGTCGCAGGCGATGTTCCACAGGTAGGCATCCCGCCCCTGGCGTCGGGC
>CBFGWV010000211.1:0-8782 GCA_965652545.1 uncultured Candidatus Competibacteraceae bacterium
ATCTGTCTCGATCCCGACTTCCCTCGCGACGGACGCCGAGGCCAGACACCCTCCTCGCGCTCACACGGACGTGTTCACAGCGTGTCGGCCCGCGACCTGCCCGACGCGGAAGGCGGGATCGGAGGGCAGGAACGTCGGCGCAAACCTACGGCCAACGCAGCACAGCCTCCACACCGCCGTCCGACCGATTGCCGACACTCACGCTACCGCCGTGCAAGGCCATCACCTCCCTGACGAAACTCAGGCCCAGCCCCGTGCTCTTGGACACCCCGCCCGGCCGCGACAACGAAAAGAACCGATCGTAAATTTTCGCCAACGCATACTCGGGAATACCCGGCCCGCGATCCCGCACCGCAACCCACTGGCCCCCCGCATCGCGGCCGGCGGCGATGCACACCCGGCCGCCGGCGGGGGAGAAATCCAACGCATTGTCGAGCAGGTTCGACACCGCCTGCGACAGCAGAAACACCTCGCCGCGCAGCACCACCGACGCGCCCTCCTCGACAACCACCTCCACATCACGGGCGGCCACCGCCGCGGCCCGCTCATCGACCAATTGCCGAACCATGGGGGCCAGCTCCACCTCGGACACCTCACCCAACGCCCGCCGGTTCTCCAGCGAGGCCAGCGTCAGCAGGCGCTGCACCAGGGTGGTCATGCGGTCGGTCAGCTGGCGGATATTGTCCAGGAACTTCGCCCGCTTGGCCGGCGGGACATTGTCCTCCATGAGGATCTCCGTCGCCCCGCGCAAGCCGGTCAATGGCGCCTTGAGCTCGTGCGTCAGGGCATGAACGTAGCGCTCGACGTAGTCCTTGTCCGCAAGCTTCTGCTGCATCGCCGCCATGGCTGCGGCCACGCGGCTGAAGGAGGCATCCCACAACGCCGGCGGCGCCACCCGCCGGTTGGTGGCCAGCTCATCGGCATAATCCACCAGCTTGCGCGTGGCGCGGCTGAGCCAGAGACTCATTACACTGCCGAAGACCAGCGACATCAGCCCGACGATCAGCGCATATGTCGTCAACCGGTCCGCGGAATGGGCCAGGAAGCCGCCGAAGCGTGCGATCGGCTTGTACACCGTCACCACGCCGACGATCCGCTCCCGGTCCATGATCGGTGCCGCCACATGAAAGACACTGTTCATGCCCTCGGCAATGAAGGACGCCGCCGGGCTGGTTCGCGCCCCGTACTCGCCACGCAGCGTCAGGGCGACGTCGCGCCACGCCGAGTAGTCAGCCCCGATATCCTGGCCGCTGGTGTTGAAGACCACCCGCCCGCTGGCATCGGTGATATAGAAGTCCAGGTCCGGCCGGTCTTTGATCTCCTGGTAGATCCGCGCATCGAGGACGCGCTGCCGGTACTCGGCCGCGGTCACTGCCAGATCGTCCATGTCCAGCGTGCCGCTGGCCATCTGCCGGCCCAAGTCGGTGGCGATCCAGTTGGCCGTATCGACGAGGATCTCCTCGGCCACCTGACGGACATTCAGATCCAGCGCATCCAGCGCCTTTTGCAGCATCATCCATGACAGCACACCGATGATCAGAAAGTAGACGATGAAGATCCGCAGACTGAAGCCAAGCTTCACGAACCGACCTTGAGGCTGTAACCCACGCCGCGGTGGGTGTGGATGGGGTCGTAGTCCGCGTTGATCGCCCGCAGCTTTGCCCGCAAGGTTTTGATATAGGTGTCGATGGCACGCTCGTCGGAGGGGTGGTTCGGCGACCAGATCCGTTGCATGAGCTGGCCGCGGCTGAGCACCCGGCCGGGTTGGCGCATCAACGCCTCCAACAGGTTGAACTCGGCCAGGGTCAGGCTGACCGGCTGGCCGAAGAACTGCACGCTGCGGGTCTGGGCGTCCAGCTGCAACGGCAAGTCGGCATTGGCGCTCTGGCTGGCCGGCAGGCGCAAGCGTTTGAGCACCGCCTTGACGCGGGCCACCACCTCGCGCGGGCTGAAGGGTTTGGTGACGTAATCGTCCGCCCCCATCTCCAGCCCCAACACCCGGTCGATCTCCTCGCTGCGCGCGGTGAGCATGATGACCGGCAACTGCGAATCGACCCGGATGCGCTTGAGCACCTCGAAGCCGCTCATGTCCGGCAGCCCGACATCCAGTACCAGCAGGTCAAAGGTCTGCTGCGACAGAAGGCCCAGGCCGGCATGCGCCGTCTCCACCCAGGTGGCCTGGAAGTGCTCGGTTTCCAACGCGTAGGTCAGGGTATCGGCAATGGAGGATTCGTCCTCGATGATGAGGATGCGGTACTGCGCGGGTGCTTGGGCGGGCTCGGCCATGGGTGTCTCTCTCAGTCCCCGATCGGCTGCGGCCCGGTGCGCCCGTGCAGTTGGGTCAGCGATGCCCGAATTCGCCGCAGCGTCTCGCGCGCCCCGTCGCCGCGCCGCTGGGCCACGGCCATGGCCAGGGCGTCGATTACCGCCAGATGGACCAGGCGCGATGCGGTGGGTTTGAAGATGTCGGGATCTTCCGGCAGCTCGATGAGTATCGACAAGCCGGCCGCCTGGGCCAGACGGCTGCCCGGCCGGGTCAGGGCGATGGTAGCCGCGCCGTAGCCGCCGGCGATGGCCGTGCTGTCGACCACCTCCTGCGCCTCGCCACTCGATGAGACGGCGAACAGCACATCGCCCGGGCCGAGGGTGGATGCGCGCATCCGTTGCAGATAACCGTCGCTGACCGCTACAGCGGGCACACCCAGCCTAAACAACCGGTTGGCGCCATCGAAGGCCACAGTGGTGGAGCCGCCGCCCACCCCGATGAATACCACCTGACGGGCATCGGCCAGTGTATCGGCCGCGCGCTCGAGCACCGCGCCGTCCAATTGCCCGCGCATGACGTTGGCGGTGGTATAGAGCACGCTCAGCACACGGTCGACCAAGGCGGGGGCATCGGTCGCCGGCGGCGTGCCCGGCGTATCCAGATACTGGAGACTGACGGCCACGTTCTGCGCCAGGCGGATCTTGAAGTCGCGGTAGCCCTCGCAGCCCAAGGTGCGGCAAAAGCGGATGACGGTCGGTTCGCTGACCTCGCATGCCTTGGCCAGGTCGGTGATCGTCACCTGGGCCACGGTGCCCAGGTTTTTGAGTACGTAAGAGGCCACCCGCTGCTCGCGGGCGTTGAAGCGCCCGTCGAACTGGCGCAGCCGGGAGATCAAGTCGAAGGCCGCGTTCATCGCCGCTCCATCGTCATCGTTATGTTATGAGCCGCACGGACTACCCTGCGCGGGGCTATTAGGCGGTGGCGATCCGGGGGTGTCAACACCGCCGAGCGGTCGTGTTGATGGGGGCAGCGCTCGCATAAAATGTAGTCTATCTACCTAAAAAACAGAAAATTGAGCAAATTTCTTTGCGCACCGCCCTAGACAGCATCTACAACCTCGAATATATGTAATTTATCTACATACAGACCCTCTCCACCTCCGAGGGAAAAAGCACACCATGAGAGACTGGGCAGGTCGCCTCAGCGACATCACCAACACGGCCGTGGAGGCGCTGGTCGCCTTGCTGATGCTCATCCTGGTGCTGGATGTCTGGCTCGGGGTGGTGGATCGCTATCTCTTTCACTGGCAACTGCCCTGGCCTGAGGTCCTGGCCCGCTACCTGATGATATGGGCCGCCATGCTGGCGGTCTCCTGCGGTATTGCGCGGCGGGAGCATATCGCGTTGTCCATCCTGCTCGACCGCCTGCCGCCGGCGCTGCGGCGCAGTGCGCTCATCGCCATGGACGTGCTGACGATGGGCTTGTTCCTGTATGTCTTCTACTACGGCATTGGCTTCGCCCAAAGCGGTGTCAACCGCCAGGCGATGATCTTCGGCATGAGCCTGGCGCCGGCCTTCGCGGCGATTCCCGTGGCGGCGGCTCTGGCGGTGGTGCAACTCGCCCTGGTGCTGATACGGGATCTCGGCACCCAGCATCTGGTCGAGCAGGCAGAGGATGTCGGGGCATGATCGTCGCGATCCTCTTCGTGGTGCTCATTCTCCTGGGCATGCCCATCGGCTTTGCCATCGGTGCGGCCGCGCTGGCCGGCCTGATCGACATGGGCGGGGACAAGTTCCTCGCCATCGGGCCGGGAAAGATCTTCAACGGGTTGAATATCTTCCCGTTTCTGGCCATGCCGTTCTTCATCCTGGCCGGCGAGATCATGAACCACATCGGCATCACCTCGCGCCTGGTGAACCTGGCCAACGTGCTGGTCGGTGGATTCAGGGGCGGGCTTGCGCACACCAACATGCTGGCCTCGGTGTTCTTCGCCGGCCTGACCGGGGCGGCCACCGCGGATGCAGCCGCCTTCGGCAAGACGCTGGTGCCGGCCATGGTCAAGCAGGGCTACCGCCGCGACTATGCCTGCGCAGTGACCGCCGCCGGTTCGATCATCGGGCCGACCATCCCGCCCTCGGGCCTGATGGTGGTGTACGGCTCGCTGATGGGTGTGTCCATAGGCGGACTGTTCGCCGCCGGCATCGTGCCCGGCCTGCTGATCTGCCTGGTGTGCATGGGTGTCATCGCCGTGGGCGCCAAGCGGCAAGGGCTGCCGAAGGCCGACGGCCACGCCCGCGCGGGAGAGATCTGGCGGACGTTCAAAGCCTCGTTCAGCGCGCTGCTGATGCCGTTCATCATTCTGGGCGGGATACTCGGCGGCATCGTCACGCCCACGGAGGCGGCCTCCATCGCCGTGGCCTATGCGCTGTTCCTTGGGGTGTTCGTCTACCGCAGCATCAGTGTGCGCGACTTCTACGGCATGCTGGTGCGCACGGCGCGTATCACCGGGGTGATCTTCGTCATCATCGCCTTTGCCGGCATGCTCGGCTGGTGGCTGAGCTTCGAACGCATCCCGCAGACCATCGCCACACTCATCCTCGAGCTGGCCAGCAACCGCTACGCCATCATTGCGCTGATCATCGCCATCCTGCTGGCAGTGGGCACGGTGATGGACATCACCGCCATCCTCATCATCCTGGCGCCCGTGCTGGTGCCGCTGACCGCCCAGATCGGCATGGAGCCCATCCACGCCGGCATCGTCTTTGTCCTGGCCTTGAACATCTCGCTGATGACGCCGCCGGTCGGCGCCTGCCTGTTCGTCCTCTCCTCGGTGACCGGCGAGAAGCTCGAGCGCATCGCCGCCAAGCTGTGGCCGTTTCTCATCGCCGAGTTCGCGATCCTGTTCATCGTCGCCTTCTGGGAAGACCTGGCGCTGTGGGCGCCCAGGCTTCTCGGTTTCATCGACTGACCACCGTAACGTCATAAAAAGGAGTGAGCACCATGAAGCATCTTGCGATCTGCCTCGCCGTCTGTGCATCCGTAGGGCTCGCCGCACCGGCCGCCCAGGCGGAGAAAGTCCTCAAGTTCGGCCACGACAACAAGACTGACCCGTTCGAAAACCCGGCCCACGCCTGCACGGCGGTGTTCGCCAACATCGTCGAAGCGGACACCAACGGGGCGATCACGGTGGAGGTCTACCCCTCCAACCAGCTCGGCACGGCCGCCGAACACGTGCAAATGGTGCGCGATGGCGTGCTCCAGGCGACGCTCACCTCCACCGGCGCACTGGCCAGCTACTACCCGCGCATCGACGTGCTCAACCTGCCCTTCGCCTTCGCCCATAACGCCGCCACCTATGACGTCTTCGACGGGCCCTTCGGCACCGCTCTGGCGAACGATATCGAGGCCGAGCTGGGCGATGTCGTCGTGCTGGGCTTTCCGGACACCGGCGGGTTTTTCGCGGTGACCAACTCCAAACGCGAGATCGCAAACCTGGAGGACTTTGCCGGCATCCGCGTGCGCACCATGACCCTGCCCTCGCACCAGGCCATCATGCAGGCGCTGGGGGCCGAGGCGTATCCACTGGCCTGGGGCGAGGTGTACTCCGGCCTGCAGACCGGTGTCATCGACGGGCAGATGAACCCCGTGCCGATCATCTCCTTCGCCAAGTTCTCCGAGGTGCAGAAGTACCTGACGCTGACCAACCACTTGTTCTCGCCCTACACCTTTATGGTGTCCAAAACGTTCTGGGACGAGCTCACACCCGCAGAGCAGCGCACGATGCACTATGCCGCCCAGTCCTGCGTAACCGCCTCGCGCGGGCTCTCGCGTGTCATCGAGGCGTCCGACCGCGGGCTGAGCAGCCTCAAGGGCACGATGACGGTCACCGCCCTCAACGCCGAACAGCGCGAGGCCATGAAGAACGCCACGCAGCCGGTGTTCGAGACGCACATCAAGGAAAACCTGGATGCCAAGGCCGTGGAGCTGCTGGAGCAGTTCAAGGCCGAGGTCGAGACCGCCAACGCCCACACCTACGTGCAGTGAGCGCAAAGGACAGCCATCGCATGCGTGTTTTCTGCGCCTCCATCGCCACCGAGACCAACACGTTCTCACCCCTGCGTACCGGCTTCGCCGACTTTCAGGACAGCTTGTACGCGCCACCGGGCAAGCACCCGGACACACCCACTTTGTGCAGTGCGGTGTTTCCGGCCCTGCGCCGGCGGGCGGCCGGCGGCGAGTGCGAGTTGATCGAAGGCACCGCCGCCTGGGCCGAACCTGGCGGCCTGGTGAATGCCGCCACTTGGCTGCGCCTGCGCGACGAGGTTCTCGACCAGTTGCGCGCGGCGCTGCCGGTGGACGCCGTGGTGCTCGGCCTGCACGGGGCGATGGTGGCCGACGGCTGCACCGACTGCGAGGGCGATCTGATCGCCGCGGCGCGGGCGATCGCCGGCCCCACAGCGATCATCGGCGCATCGTTCGACCCGCACAGCCACCTGAGCGACAAGCGCATCGCCAACGCCGATGTGATCACCGTGTTCAAGGAGTTTCCGCACACCGACTTCGTCGAAGCCGGCGAGGCCTGTGTCGATCTGGTGCTGCGCGCCGCGCGCGGCGAGATACGACCGGCGTTGTCGGTGTTCGATGTGCGGATGATCGATGTGCTGCCCACCAGCATCCAGCCGATGCGTGGCTTCATCGACCGCATCCGCGCCCTGGAAGGGCAGGACGATGTGCTGTCGATCTCGCTCATCCACGGCTTCATGGCCGGTGACAGCGCCGACCTCGGCGCCAAGGTCATCGTCATCACCGACGGGCGACCGACCCAGGGCAACCGGCTGGCGCAGTCGCTGGGGATGGAGCTGTTCTCCTTCCGCGGCCGCGCCGCGCCGGACTTTCTCGAGCCGTACATCGCACTCACCCTCGCCGCGGCCGCCGACCACGGGCCGGTGGTGGTGGCCGATATCTGGGACAACCCCGGCGGCGGCGTACCCGGCGACTCGACCATCCTCCTGCGCATGGCGCTGGACATGGGCCTGAGCGGCGTAGCCGTGGGCAGCATCTGGGACCCCATGGCCGTGCGGCTGTGCCATGCCGCCGGCGAGGGCGCACGCTTGATGCTTCGCTTTGGTGGCAAGACCTCCAACACCGCGGGCGAGCCCATCGACGCCCTGGTCGAGGTCACCCGCGTGGTGCGCAACGCGGTGCAACGCTTCGGCGACTCCATCGTCCCCCTGGGCGACTGCGCCGCCATCCGCTTCAACGGCGTGGAGGTCGTCCTCAACGCCGTGCGCAGCCAAGCCTTCTCACCGGACCTGTTCAGCAACCTCGGTATCGACCCGACCCGCCGGCGCATCCTTATCGTAAAATCCACCAACCATTTCTACGGTGCCTTCGCCCCCATCGCCGCGCAGATACTCTACGCCGCGGTGCAGGGCCCCTACCCCAGCGACCCACGGACCAACGCCTACACGCGGCTGACGCGGCCCATCTGGCCATTGGTGGAGAACCCCCATGCGTGCTGAACCGGCATACCCCGCCGTCGACACCCCCAACGTCCTCATCGACCTGGACGTGGCCGAGGCCAACATCCGGCGCTACCAGGCCTATTGCGACAACCACGGCATCCGCCTGCGCCCGCACATCAAAACCCACAAACTGCCGCAACTGGCCATCGCTCAGATCGCCGCCGGCGCGGTGGGCATCACCTGCCAGAAAATCTCCGAAGCCGAGGCCATGCTGGCCGACGGCGGCATCGACGACATCCTCCTCACCTACAACATCGTCGGCGCGCACAAACTCGCGCGGTTGCGCGAGCTGGCCGCCCGCGTCAACCTGTCCGTCGTCGCCGACAGCACAGCGGTCGTCGACGGTCTGTCGACCGCCTTCGCCGACGCCCGCGCCCCGCTGACGGTGCTCGTGGAATGCGACACCGGCGCCCACCGCTGCGGCGTCGCAAGCCCCGAAGCCGCGGCGAGCCTCGCAACCCACATCGCCACCGCCCCCGGCCTGCGCTTTGGCGGACTCATGACCTACCCACCCAACGGCGGCACCGCCGCCGCCCAGGCCTGGTTGCTGGATGCCAAGACACGCATCGAAGCCGGCGGCCTGCCGGTACCGGTGGTCTCCTCCGGCGGCTCGCCCGACATGTGGCGGGCACACGAGGCGCCGGTGGTCACCGAATACCGCATCGGCACCTACATCTACAACGACCGCTCCCTCGTCCAGCGCGGCGTGTGCCAATGGGCCGATTGCGCCTTGACTGTTCTCGTCACCGTGGTCTCCGTGCCCGATGCACATCGGGCCGTGATCGACGCCGGCTCCAAGGTGCTGACGTCCGACCTGCTGGGGCAAAAGGGGTATGGCCACGTACTGGGCCGGCCCGACATCGTCATCGACCAGCTCTCGGAGGAACACGGCCGGCTGGTTAGTGACGGCCCGCTGGACCTGCGTGTGGGCGACCGCCTGCGGATCGTCCCCAACCATGCCTGCGTGGTATCGAACATGATGGACACCGTG
>CBFGWV010000212.1:0-8687 GCA_965652545.1 uncultured Candidatus Competibacteraceae bacterium
TAAAACCCCTAGCCATGAACCACCGCCGCCGTGACCGCCTCACGCAGGGCCTGATCGTCCCACGGTTTGTCGAACACCCGATCCACGCCGGCTGCGGCGGCACGCTCACGCACATCGGCATCGGCCATACCCGTGAGTAGGATCCGCATACAGCCCGGCTGTGCTTCGCCCATGCGATGGAGCAGGGATATGCCGTCCTCGATGGGCATGCGGTAGTCGGCAATCGCCGCGCAGTAGACTCGCTCGCCCAGCTTGCTCATGGCCTCCTCGGGGGAGGCCGCGGTCTCGATCACCAGCTCGGGGATGGATCGCTGCAATGCCCGCAGGCTGCGCCGCAGCGAACTCAGTACATGGGCATCGTCGTCAACCAGAAGAATATGAGGCACGGTCCGCTCGCAGCTGCCATCCGTTTGGGGTATGGGCGAAGCATACCGAATCCGGTGGGTAGGCGGGGGTGAGTTGACATTCGGTGGTAAAAGACGATGATGGCAATTCAAACAAACGTTTGAATCAAACACATGTCAGATCCCACCCGAGAACGCATTATCGACGCCGCTGAAGGCTTGTTCGCCGAAAACGGCTTCGCACGCACTTCGTTGCGTGCGATCACCGCGCGGGCCGGCGTGAACCTTGCGGCGGTGAATTACCATTTCGGCTCCAAGCAGGCTCTGATCCAAGCCATCTTCATCCGTCGCCTTGTGCCCATCAACGAGGCCAGGCTGGAGCACCTGTCACGGCTGCTCGGCACCGGCAACCCGAGCTTGGAGGAGTTGCTGCACGCGTTCATCCGCCCGAGCCTGGCCTCCAACCGCCACAGTCACCCGGGCGAGGTGCGCTTCATCCGCTTGCTCGGACGCACCCACACCGGCGCCTCGGCACCCTTGCGCGAGTTCGTTCACAGCTTGTACGCCGACGTGTTCAAGGCCTATGGGCAGGCATTGGCCGGGGTGCTTCCCGCTCTTGCGCCGGAGGAGTTGGCCTGGCGGCTGCATTTCATGATGGGCGCGCTGTCATATGCCATGGCGGGTGGCGATGCGATGCGTGTATTGGCCGATACCGGTTTGCCCGACGATGGCGACGACGATCGCCTGCTGGGCCGGCTGACCACATTCCTTGCCGCTGGGCTGCGTGCCCCAGCGAGCGCCGAGGGCACCGGAACGGATCCGGCTGCCGCGTGATACCGGAGGAGTCTCCATGACCGAATCGACGATGACCTTTCGCCAGCGTCGGATCAGTGCACCCTTGAAACGCTGGTTCAAATCCGTGTTGCCACCAATGTCCGATACCGAGCGCGATGCGCTTGAAGCCGGCACGGTCTGGTGGGATGGGGACTTGTTCTCCGGCCGGCCACACTGGGACGATTTCCTGGCCGCGCCGCGGCCGGCGCTGAATGCCGAAGAACAGGCGTTTCTTGCGGGCCCTGTGGAAACCTTGTGTGCCATGCTCGATGACTGGGCCATCAACGAGGTACATCGGGACATACCCGAACACATCTGGGACTACATCAAGTCCCAGGGCTTTCTGGGGATGATCATCCCCAAGGCCTATGGCGGTCTGGAGTTCACCGCCCTGGGCCACTCGCAGGTGGTCATGAAAGTCGCCACACGCAGCATTTCGGCGGCGATCTGCGTCATGGTGCCCAACTCGCTCGGCCCGGGCGAGTTGCTCTTGCACTACGGCAGCGACCGGCAGAAGGACTATTACCTGCCGCGCCTGGCGCGTGGTGAGGAGATCCCGTGCTTTGGCCTGACCGGCCCCTGGGCCGGTTCTGATGCCGCCTCGATGCGCGATGAGGGCGTGGTGTGTTGGGGCGAGCACGAGGGCCAGCGCACCCTCGGTATCCGCTTGTCGTGGGAGAAGCGTTACATCACGCTCGGCCCCGTGGCGACGCTGCTGGGGCTGGCGTTCAAACTCTCGGACCCGGACAAGCTGCTGGGCGGGGAGAGTGACCTGGGCATCACGCTGGCGCTGGTGCCAGCCACCCACCCGGGCGTCAACATCGGGCGACGGCACTGGCCTTCGCGCCAGGCCTTCCCCAATGGACCGAACTGGGGCGAGGATGTGTTCATCCCGCTGGACTGGGTGATCGGCGAGCGCGACGGCGTGGGGCAGGGCTGGCGCATGCTCATGGATTGCCTGTCCGCCGGACGGGCGATTTCACTGCCCTCGCTGTCCACCGGCGCCTGCCGTCTGGCGGCACGCGCGACCGGCGCCTATGCCCGCATCCGCAAGCAGTTCAAGGTGCCTGTCGGCAGGTTCGAGGGGGTGGAGGCGCCACTGGCCCGTCTGGCCGAGCACGCCTATGTGCTGGACGCCGCCCGTTGCATCACCGCCACGGCGATCGACAATGGCGAGAAGCCCTCAGTGCTTTCGGCCATCGTCAAATACCATTTCACCGAGCGTATGCGCCAGGCGATCAACGATGCCATGGACGTGCACGGCGGCAAGGGTATCTGCGAGGGCCCGACCAACTACCTGGCCAACGGCTACCACGCCTTGCCGATCGGCATCACGGTAGAGGGCGCCAACATCCTCACCCGCAGCCTGATCATCTTCGGCCAGGGCGCGATGCGCTGCCATCCGTACCTGCTGGAGGAAATGCAGGCCGCCCAGGCGGAGGGCGGCGAGGCCCTGGTGCGTTTCGACCGGGCGTTCTTCGGCCATGTCCGTCACACACTGGCCAACGTCGGACGGATGATCGGGCATGGCCTCACCGGTGGGTACTTCGCTGCCGGTCCCGGGGGCAGCTTCGCGCGCGATTTTCAGCACCTGTCCCGCTACAGCGCGGCGTTCGCCGTTACAGCGGACATCGCCTTGCTGATGCTCGGCGGCGGGCTCAAGCGCAAGGAGCGGTTGTCCGCCCGCTTTGGCGATATTCTCAGCGAGTTGTACCTGCAAAGCTGTGTGCTCAAGCGCTTCCGCGACGACGGCGAGCCGGCTGAGGACGCCGTTCTGGTGCGGCTGGCCCTGGATCGCGGCTACCAACGCATCGAGCGGGCGTTTGCCGCCATTTATGCCAATTTCCCTTCGCCGGGGCTCGGGTTCGTGTTGCGCGTGCTGGCCTTCCCCTGGGGGTTTCGCGCGCGCGGCGGCTCCGATGCCCAGGATCATCGTGCGGCCGGTCTTCTACTGGCGCCCGGCGCCACGCGCGATCGGCTCACCAGCGGCATCTTCATCAAGAACGATCCGAACGACCCGCTGGGCGGCATGGAGCGCACGCTCACAATAGTCATTGCCGCCGATGCCGTGGAGGCCAAGCTGCGCGACGTGGGTCTGCTGGACGACCCGGAGGCCGCCGTCGGCCGCGGGTTGATCACCGGCGAGGAACGGGCCTTGTTGGATGAGGCCGACCGGCTGACGCGTCAGGTCATCATGGTGGACGACTTCAGTCCCGAGGAATTGGGCATTACCGGAACCACCCAACCCCCGCGACTGCAAAAAGTGGCCGGTGCCCGCTAAACACGGCGACCCCCCAGCCCCCCCACCCGGGGGGTGTGGGCCTCTCCCGGGCCTACCGATACTGACGCCCACAGCGAGGAACCCACCTCGCAATACGTCGATAGACGGTTTGAACCATACCAAGAGGAGAGGCCCATGTTCGTTCAACGCCCCAGCGCATCGATCCGCGTACTTGTGCTTGCCGGTCTGGTTGGCGTCGGCACCCAGGTCCAGGCCGCCGGCTTCCAGCTTACCGAGCAGAGTGTCAGCGGACTGGGCCGCGCATTCGCCGGCGGCAGTACGCCTGGCGACGATTTGTCCGCCATCTTCTATAACCCGGCGGAAATGACGCTGGTCGAGGGCACGGCGGTACAGCAGAACCTCACGTTCATCAGCGTCACCGGCGAGTACACCGATCAGGGGTCGACCCGCTCGCTGCCCACGGCCTCGGGCCGCGTCACGGTCCCCAGCGATGGTCGCTTGACCGACGATGGGGGCACCGATGCATTCGTCCCCACGCTGTATGCAGTGACCGATATCAACGACCGCATCAAAGCGGGCATCGGGGTGACCGTGCCGTTCGGCCTGCGCACCGACTACGGCCGGGACTGGGTCGGCCGCTACCATGCCCTGGAATCCGAGCTCAAGACCATCGATGTGGCGCCGAGCATTGCCTTCAAGGTCAACGACCAGTTCTCCGTCGGCGCCGGTATCAGCTTCCAGTACGCCGAGGCCACGTTGAGCCAGGCGATCTTCACCGGTACCCCGCAGGACGGTTTCGTGGAAGTCACCGGCGATAACTGGGCCGTGGGTTACAACCTCGGGGCCTCCTACCAGTTGAACCCGAACACACGCTTCGGTATCGGTTTCCGCTCCAAGGTGGAGCAGACGGTGGAGGGCGATCGCGAGCTCTCCGGCGTGGGACCGCTCTCGGGTACGGTGGGCGCAAAGGCCACGGTCACCTTGCCGGAAACCGTCTACCTCACTGGCTACCACCGCCTGGATGAAAAGTGGGCTCTGATGGGCACGGCACGCTGGACCAACTGGAGCCGCTTCGACGAGTTGCGTGTGCAGTTCGACGACGGCAGCCCTGACTCGGTGACGGAGGAAAAATGGGACGACACCTGGTTCGTGTCCCTGGGCGTGGAGTTCGACTACAACCCCGACGTGACACTGCGCGCCGGTGTCGCCTACGACCAGATGGCCGTTACCAGCGATGAGCTGCGCACCCCGCGCATTCCCGATGCGGATCGCACCTGGTTGTCGTTGGGCGCCTCCTACCAGCCCTCGGACAACCTGATCCTGGAGGCCGGTTATGCGCACTTGTTCACCGACGACGTCGATGTGGACAACACCGTGCCCATCGCCAGCACGCCCGGTGGTGCGGTGTTCGACAACCTGCGCGGCGGCTTCGAGGGCGACGTCGACATCATCGGCGTGCAGTTGACGTATCGTTTCTGATCCATTCACGGCAATCGTAGGAGCGCATCGCGAGATGATCCGCTTGAGATTCGTACGCAAGGCGGCGGTACTCGGCGCCGGGGTCATGGGCGCGCAGATCGCCGCCCATCTGGCCAACGCCGATGTGGAGGTGACACTGTTCGAACTGGCGGCCGAGGGCAATGACCCGAACGCCAACGTCACCAAGGCCCTGGCTCAGATGGCCAAGCTGGAACCGGCCCCCGCCGCGGTTCCCGAGCGCCTGAAACTGGTGCGCGCAGCCAACTACGACGAGCATCTGGATGCGTTGCGCGACTGCGACCTGGTCATCGAGGCCATCGCTGAGCGCGCTGACCTGAAGTCCGGATTGTATGCCCGCATCGCCCCGTTCCTGAGCGAGCGGGCGGTGCTGTGCACCAACACCTCGGGCATCGGTATCGACCGCCTGGCCAAGACCTTGCCCGAGCATCTGCGCCGCCGCTTCTGCGGCATGCATTTCTTCAACCCGCCGCGTTACATGCCGTTGGTCGAACTGGTCCCCGGCAGCGCGACCGACAGCCGCCTGCTGGACGATCTTGAAACCTTCCTGACCACGGGGTTGGGCAAGCGCGTTCTGCGCGCCAAGGACACGCCGAACTTCATCGCCAACCGCATCGGTGTGTTCTCGATGGTCGCCACCATGCACCACGCCCAGCGCCTGGGTCTGGCGCCCGATGTGGTCGATGCGCTCACCGGCCCGGCCCTCGGGCGCGCCAAGAGCGCGACCTACCGCACCGCCGATGTGGTCGGGCTGGACACCTTGCGCCATGTGGTCGAGGGTTCCGCGGCCGTTCTTCAGGACGACCCCTGGGTCGACCACCTCAAGTTGCCCGAGTGGATGAGCCGGCTCATCGACGCCGGCGCTCTGGGTCAGAAAACCCGCCAGGGCGTGTTCAAGAAGACCGGCAAGACCATCGAGGTGGTGGACCCGGCCAGCGGACAGTACCGCCCGGCTGAGGGTCAGGTCGACCCATCGGTCGCCGCCTTGCTCAAGGAGCGCGACCCGGCCAAGCGTTTCGCCGCGCTGCGCGCCGCCGACCACCCGCAGGCACAATTTCTCTGGGCCATCCATCGCGACCTGTTCCACTACTGCGCGCATTGGTTGGCGCAGATCGCCGACAACGCCCGTGACCTGGACCTCGCCATCCGTTGGGGCTTCGGCTGGAGCCAGGGCCCGTTCGAGATCTGGCAGGCTGCCGGCTGGCGCGAGATCGCCAAGGCCATTGGCGAGGACATCGCGGCGGGCAAGACCCTGGTCGATGCGCCGCTGGCTGAATGGGTCGGTACGATCGATGCCGTACACACCCCCAAGGGCAGCTATGCGCCGCTGGATGGCGCCTACCGTGGCCGCTCGACACTGCCGGTGTACCGGCGCCAGCCCTATCCCGACCGCCTCGTCGGCGAGGTGCCGGCAAGCTTCGGCGAGACTGCGCTGGAGACCGACGCCGTCCGCCTGTGGCACGAGGGCGACGGTATCGCGGTCCTCAGCTTCAAGTCCAAGATGCACGCCATCGGCGACGATGTGCTGCAAGGAACCTTGCAAGCCTTGGAACTGGCGGAACGGGACTTCGACGCCGTGGTGCTCTGGCACGGCGAGGCCCCGTTCAGTGCCGGGGCCAACCTGGCCAAGATTGCCCCGGCGTTGGCCGGTGGCGACTTCGACACCTTCGAGCGCATGGTGGCCTTGTTCCAGGAGACCACCCAGCGTCTGCGCCACGCCAGCGTCCCGGTGGTGGCCGCGGCCGAGGGACTGGCCTTGGGCGGCGGGTGCGAGTTCCTCATGCATTGCGACCATGTGGTCGCGGCGCTGGAGAGCTATGTCGGCCTGGTCGAGGTCGGCGTGGGTTTGATCCCCGCCGGCGGTGGTTGCAAGGAGCTGGCCGCGCGCGCTGATGCCGAATCGCGCGGTGGCGATCTGATGCCGTTCATCCAGCGTTACTTCCAGACCATCGCCACGGCCCAGGTGGCCAAAAGTGCCGAACAGGCGCAGGCCTTTGGGTTGTTGCGGAGCTCCGACCAAGTGCTCATGCACCCGTTGGAGCTGCTGCATGTGGCCAAGGCCAAGGCCCGCGGGCTGGCCGAGAGTGGCTACCGGCCGCCGTTGGATCGGCCCGTGCGCGTCGCCGGCACAGCCGGTATCGCCAGTCTTCGCGCCATGCTGGTGAACATGCGTGCCGGGGGCTTCATCTCCGCGCATGACGAGCGCATTGCCACCGAACTGGCCACCGTGCTGTGCGGCGGGGAGGTCGACCCGGGCAGCGAGGTCAGCACCCGTTGGCTGCTGGATCTGGAGCGGGCCGCCTTCGTCCGCCTGGCCCGCAGCGGTGAGACCCAGGCCCGCATCGAGCACATGCTCAAGACCGGCAAGCCGCTGCGCAACTGACCGCCGACCCGATCGCTTAGGGAGTGTCAACGAACATGAGTGGACAGATTCAGGACGCCTACATCGTGGCCGCCGTACGCACACCGGTGGGCCGCATCCGCGGCGTATTGCGCAACACCCGCCCGGATGATCTGCTCGCCGGCAGCCTGCGCGCCGCCGTGGACCAATGCCCCGGCCTGGACCCGATGGACATCGGCGATGTGATCGTCGGCTGTGCCATGCCCGAGGCCGAGCAAGGGCTGAACGTCGCCCGTATCGGCCTGTTGCTGGCCGGGCTGCCTGAACAGGTGCCGGGCGTGACGATCAATCGCTTCTGCTCATCGGGGTTGCAGGCGGTGGCCATGGCCGCCGACCGTATCCGCCTGGGCGAGGCCGATGTGATGATCGCCGCCGGCACCGAAAGCATGAGCATGGTGCCCATGATGGGCAACAAAGTGGCCATGAATCCGGCCATTTTCCGTGACGAACACGTCGCCATCGCCTATGGCATGGGCATTACCGCCGAGAACGTCGCCGAGCGCTGGGGCATCTCTCGCGAGGACCAGGATGCCTTCGCCACCGCCAGCCACGACAAGGCGCTCAAGGCCATCGCTACGGGCGGGTTCCGCGACGAGATCCTCCCGGTCACCGCCGTGTCGCGCTCAGCCGGTGCCAAAGGCAGCACCGAGCCGGTGGTGCGTGAGCGCCTCGTCGACACCGACGAGGGACCGCGTCCAGGCACCACACCCGAGGTATTGGCCAAGCTGCGTCCGGCATTCGCCGCCCGTGGTTCGGTGACCGCCGGCAACAGTTCGCAGATGAGCGACGGCGCCGGCGCCGTGGTGCTGATGAGCGGGCGCAAGCTCAAGGAACTGGGGCTGACGCCGCTGGCGCGGTTCGTCGGCTTTGCGGTGGCCGGGGTGCCGCCGGACATCATGGGCATCGGTCCGAAGGTCGCCATCCCCAAGGTGCTCCAGCAGGTCGGGCTCAAGCAGTCCGATCTCGGCTGGATCGAGCTCAACGAGGCTTTCGCCGCGCAGGCGCTGGCGGTCATGCGCGATCTGGATCTCGACCCGGCCGTGGTCAACCCGCAGGGCGGGGCGATCGCATTGGGCCACCCGCTGGGGGCGACCGGGGCCATTCGTACGGCCACCTTGCTTCACGGTATGAAACGGACCGGCGTTCGCTACGGCATGGTCACCATGTGCATCGGCACGGGTATGGGCGCGGCCGGCATTTTCGAAGCTGCTTAGTGAAGCATGGCCCGCGAGATCTCGAGTTGAGTCACGTTTTTCAACGTAGGACATGAATGTAGGAGAAGTCGCGCCGCCTACACAGGTCGTCGTTGCTCCATGATGGGTATCGCTTCCGCTCAACCCATCCTACATATCATTGCCCTCGGCGGTCC
>CBFGWV010000213.1:0-8687 GCA_965652545.1 uncultured Candidatus Competibacteraceae bacterium
ACCCCGGCCCAAAGGGCGTGAAATGGGCGGCAACCCCAGCCGAGCCCCCGCACGACCCTACGCCCCTGACCACTGCAACCCCACAAAGACCACCGCCACAACGATCATCTGCGCCAGGTTGATCAACACCGACACATGATGCAGCCGGTGAAAACGGGTGCTGGCCCCCGCATCGCCCGCCAAACCCGCTTCGCGCGCGCTGTTGATCCGCGGCCGCAGGCCCTCGCGGGCATACAAAGCCAGTACCGCGACCGTCGCCAACAACACCGTGGCCAACACCGCCTGCAGCACCAACGCCACAACGGCCGACAGCGATGCCAGGATCAGCAAGTACAGGTAATAACGAGGAAACGCATCGCGCGCAAAGCCTGCCGCCACCTCGGCGGGCAGGCGGGTAAACACCAGCGGCATCATGACCGCCGAAAAGAACACCATGCCGCCGAGCAACAGGCCGACGGCGGTCATCAGAAATACAGACAAGACAAACATCGAGCAGACCCGGGTCAGAGGCAATGCCGCTCTGACCCGTCAATCGCGCCAGGGTTTACTCGTTACTGATTGCGCACTACCACGGCATCGATATGATCGATGACCACGGCGGCATCGAAGAAGTCGCGGCCGCTGAGTTCCTTGATGACGACCATCTCTTCCCCGACTTCGCTGACAGTGCCGGTGAGCTCTTCGCCGCTGCCCACGCGCAGCCCGACCCGCTTACCCACCAGACCAGCCAGCACGCTGCGGACATCGGCATCGCCGGCCACCGACAGCGTGACACCCTCGGCCCCGGCCGTCCCCACGACGCCCAGCAGCAACACCCCCATCAGCCCGGCCACCACTGGCCGCAGACTCCGCTTGCTCATCATCGACACTCCTCGACACCGGCCCAATGCCAGCCCGCCAAGTGTGTGTCGAGCCGGCGATCCCGTCCATACAACCACCCCAGGCGGTCAGGACACCAAGTACACGAGGGCGATATAGCGCAGGCCTTTGCCCACGCCCACCAGGACGACGAACAGCCAAAGGCGGACGTTCATCACGCCGCCGATCAGGGTGAGCGCATCCCCGACCACTGGCGTCCAGGCGAACAACAGCGTCCATACCCCGTAACGCTTGAACCACGCCTGTGCGCGATCGATCTGGCGATCATTAAAGTAAAACCAGCGGCGATGACGAAAATGCAGCAGAAACCGGCCCAGGACCCAGTTGATCACCGCGCCGAGCGTGTTGCCCACCGTCGCCACAGCCACCAGCACGGCGGCTGGGTAGCCCTGCTGGAGCAAGGCGAACAAGACCACCTCGGACGACAACGGCAATATCGTCGCCGCCAGCGTCGCCGAGGCGAACAGAAGGGCCAGGCCACTCAGCACGCGGGGGTCCTGCGCGGGATGTTATCGGTGGCCAGGCGCTCTCCTCGGTGGTTGCGGGCGTCAGCCCAGGGGCGGCATGGTGTCGGTGTAGCTCTGGCGGGCGTTCATGCCGGCCCACCATCGGCTCAGCGTGGGCAGATCGCTCATGAGTACATCGAACGCCGGGGTGATGCTCACGTAGAACAGACACGGGGCAAGATACAGGTCCGCCAGACTCAGCGCATCGCCGGCGAGGTACTCGGCACCGTTCATGATGCGCTCGATCTCGCCCAGCACCCGTCGCGACTGCTCGGTCGCAGCCGCCAATTTGGCATCGTCGCTACCGCCGATGAAGTCCGGAAACAGGTAGTGGGCCGCGATGCCCAGAACCAGGGCGTCATAGCCGTAGGCGTCGATGATGCCGATGATCTGATTCATCCGCGCCTGCGCTTTGGGGTCGGCCGGTGTCAGCGACGGCCCCTCCAGCACCTGATCCAGATAGCGGATAACGGCGGTGGTTTCGTAATAGCGGGCGCCGTCGTGATCCAGCACCGGCACCTTGCCAAAGGGATGGCGCGCCAGATGCTCGGGCTGAAGGGTTTCATGGTTCAACACGCCCACATCGACCAAATCGTAATCCGCGCCTTTTTCCGACAGGAGCATGCGGGCCGTTCGTACGAATGTGCTCAGCGGGGTGCCATAGAGTACGGGTGTATTCATGGTCCAGACTCCCAAGTGGTGGATAGACGAGACACGTGGCGTTGTAGTCTAGGATGCGGCGAACGACCTGCAATCTACAGCCTACCGATGGCATACCCAGGGCCTGCGGTCTTGCAACCAAAGCCGTAGGGCGTCATCGTCTGCACCCGATTCGTCACTACGTATGGAGAGCAGCGTGTTCGTCGTGTCCCTGACCTATATCGCCGATCTGACCGAGGTCGATCGCCATCTGGACGCCCATGTGGACTACCTCAAACGGCATTACGCTGACGGGACCTTCCTGGCCTCCGGTCGCAAGAACCCGCGCACCGGCGGCGTGATTCTCGCACGCGCCGCGTCCGGCGAGGCACTGGAGGCCATTCTGGCCGAAGACCCTTTTCACATCGCCGGCGTCGCCCGCTACGAGGTCACCGAGTTTACGCCCACGATGAGCGCCAGCGGGTTGGAGGGCTTGCTCGAGAAACCGGCGGCGGGCTGATTCGACTACTCCAGGCTCATGCCGAAGCGCTCCAGGCGGGGCAGCCAGTCCTCCTTGAAGGCCACCGACACGAGGACGCGCTCGGCGCGGCCGATGAGTAGATGGCGAGGCACAAAGCCGAAGTACCGTGAATCGGCGCTGTTGTCGCGGTTATCGCCCAGCACCAGGTACTGGTCGTCAGGCACTTGCAACGGGCTGAAGTCCGTGCGGCCAGACACTGCCGGCAGCCATTGGATATCGTGCCCACGTCCGTCGATGCGCTCTTCCAAGCGACGGACGGACAGGCGCTGACCCTCGCCCACGGTTTCGCTCGCCGTGCCTTCGTCGATGTACATTGCCGGCTCGTCGTTGACGAACAGACGGTTGCGGCGCATCGCCACCCGGTCGCCGGGCAGAGCGACGATGCGCTTGATGAGCCGGGTACCGTCGGCCGGGGAGGAGAAGGTCACCACGTCGCCCCGCCGGGGTTCGTCCAAGTGCGCGAGCACGACGTCGGTCAACGGCAGTTTGACGTCGTAGGCCAGCCGGTTGACCAACACCACATCGCCCTCCAGCAAGGTCGGGCGCATGGAGGCGGTGGGGATGGGGTTCCAGTCGGCTACGGCCGTGCGGAATACGCCGAACAACAGCAGCAAGGCAAGCAAGCCCCGGTTACTGCGCAACCAACCTTTCATTATCTTACCCCTGCGGATTCTGCCGACCCCCGGCGCCCGCTTCGGAGTCCGCCGAACGACGGAAGTTCACCCCCTGCGCAGCATCTACAACCCCCCGGACACCCGAAGAACGGTACCGGTGGTGTAAGAGGCTTCGTCCGACAGCAGCCAGAGCACGGCCGCGGCGATCTCCTCGGGTTCGCCGATGCGTTTCATCGGCACCCGCGACACCACGCGCGCCGGCCGGTCGGGCTCGCCGGCACGGGCGTGGATGTCGGTGTAGACGGTGCCCGGCGACACCGCATTGATGCGGATGCCGGTGTCGGCAAGCTCGCGGGCCAGACCGACGGTAAAGGCCTCGACCGCGGCCTTGGTCGCCGCGTAGTGGACGTACTCGTGCGCCGCGCCCAAGGTGGCGGCGACCGACGAGATATTGACCATGGCGCCGATGGTGCCCTGGCGTCTCCAGCGCCGCACCGCTTCGCGGGCACACAACAGGGTGCCGAGCAGGTTGACGTCCATCACCCGCTGCAAGGTGGCGATGTCCACATCGTGGAAGGCCCCGATCGGGCCGGTGATGCCGGCATTGTTCACCAGCGCGGACACCGGTCCCAGCGTCGCCTCGGCCGCATCGAACAACTGCTCCACCGCGGCCGGGTCGGCCACGTCGCCGCGCACCGCGAGCACCTTGCCCCCGGCACTTTCGACCGCCTCCACCAACTGGTCCGCAACCTCGGCGTCGTGGGCGTAACTGAAGGCCACCGCATAACCGCGGCTGGCGGCGCGCTGCACGATGGCCGCGCCTATCCCGCGGCTGCCGCCGGTGACGATGAGTACGGGAGTCTGCTGTGACATGAGCTGCTGATGTCCTGTCCTGGGTTCGTGACAGCCCAGCTTACGCTGCCGCTCAGGCGACGGCATCCAGGGCGAAGAAACGGCCGGCGCGGCGGGCCAGCAGCGGGAGTGCGCTGGTGGACAGGCGAATGGCGGCCGATGCGTTCCACGGCACCGCCCCATCACTGTCGGTGAACTCCAGATAGAACGTCACCTGCGGCCGCCCGTCCAGGCGGCAGGTGACGGCGAACTCACCATCCAGCGCACCCCAGAAACGCTCGCCGGCGTGTTGATCGCGATCGCGGGCCAGGTCCTGAAAGAAGCTGTTCAACGACTCCCAGTCCCGGTGCATGGAAAAACGCCGCACCACACGCAGGGCGCGACCTTCGAAACGGGCCAGGTACTCGCGTCGGCCCAGTCGGGTGAGCACGAGTTGGGCATCGGATTCCAGACAGCGAAGCGAAAGTTCGTCCATGAGAACGTCCCTGCGGTTACCGGTGAGGCCACGGGTCGGCCGGATGTCCTTATTACTTTGGCACCGGCTCGGCCACCCTGCCACATTGGCGGCACGATGCAGGGGCGCTTCACCCGCTCATGCCTGCGCAACCCCAGCGCACACGCCACCACGCTTGCAGGTCCCGGTTTGCGCAACGGGTTTTTCGCGCCCCCTGGCAGTGGCCCCCTGTTGCGTGTCCGCGGCGGGTGCCACCGGCCGGGCGCGGCCGGCATCCTGAAGCCGCCCGAGTCTCGCCTCACGTGGTGTGATGCCGATATCGCGCAGCAAGTGGTCGTCGAGTTCGCTCAGCGCGCGCATCTGCCGGATGCGAGAGAGAGGGGAGCCAGTGAGGTAACGCCACAGCTCCTGCATGCCGGAAAACATCGTATCGAAAGGCTTGGCCATGGCGTCATCTCCGTCCGAGTTGGGATGTCGACTAGCTTGTAACCTATCGATCTATAAATGAAGATTGGTCTTACTATGCAATCCATAAGTATTGCTTTGCCATGAGCATCCTGAGTCTCGGTCAGCTGCAGACGTTCGCCGATGTCATCGAGCTGGGCAGCTTCTCCGCCGCGGCGGATCGGTTGAACATCTCGCAGCCGGCGGTGAGCCTGCAGATCCGCCAGTTGGAAAAACACCTGGGCGTGCGGCTCATCGACCGTGTCGGTCGTCGCGCGCGGCCGACGGCCGCCGGCGAGGAGCTTCTGATCTACGCCCGCCAGATGGAGGCTTTGGCGCGCTCTGCGGTGGACAATGTCGCCCGCTTCGCCAGCGGTACCGTGGGGCGGGTCCGCCTGGGGACCACGGGCACCGCCTGTATCCACCTGCTGCCATCGATCATGCAGGAGCTGCGGCAGCGGTTTCCGTCGCTGGACCTCATGGTGCAGACGGGCAGCACGCCCAAGATCATCCGCGCCATCGAAGACAACACCATCGATGTCGGGCTGGTCACCTTGCCCGCGGCCGGGCGGGCGCTGGACATCACCCCGATCATCACCGAAGAGCTGGTCGCTGTGGCCGCCGCCGACGACACCCGGTTGCCGCAAGAGGTCACACCGGAGGCCCTGGCCCAGTTGCCGACGATCATGTACACCAGCGGCGGCAGTACCCGCTGGCTGATGGACGACTGGTTCGCCCGCGCCGGCTTTACGCTCAAGCCGGCGATGGAGCTCGGTGTCGAGGAGGCGATCAAGGAACTGGTGGGGGCGGGTTTGGGGTATTCGATTCTGCCGGCCATCGCGGTGGGTGGGCCACGCGACCACCTGCCGGTCATTGCCCGGCCGCTCTCGCCCCGGCTGTACCGTCAATTGGCGCTGGTGCTGCGCAAGGACAAGCCGGTGACGCCGGGCATGCGCGAGCTGATGAACCGCCTGCAAGCGGTCGGAACTGCAACGGAATTACGGCGATAAGGGGCGAATCACCCGTCGCCGCAGCCCAGGAGGGTGCCAAGGTCGATCCGCGCCCCGGGCAGGGGTGGCGGGAAGGCGATGGTCTGCGCGGTGATGGCCCCGGTGTAGGTGTCGCGATCGAGCACCAGGCGCCCGGGTGCACCTTCGATGGTGACACTGCCGTCGAACACGACACGACCCGATGCGGTGTCGAAAATCGGCCGGGCATGGACGAAGCCGGAGATGAACGGTTCGCGCAATTCCGACAGGCACTGGGGGTTGCTGCACTCGGCGCTTTCGGCGGCGGTGCTGAAGTAGCCCTCGAAATGCCAGAAGCGGCCACTGCGGTCGATCTCGGCGATCAAGGCGGCGCCGCCGTCGGCTTCCCAGATACACGTGACCTCTTCAGCCACGGCCACAGGGGCGGCCGCCAGGCCGACCAGTGACAACACGCCCGCCCGAATCAACGAGACCATTGTGTGCATCCTTTGCTTCAACCGCCCGGGAGAGTGCCCGGCCGGCGCGCCGTTGTCCAGCGGGCGGGTGCGTCCTCAGCCGCACTTGGAGTCGCCGCAGTTGAGGCAGGTCATGCAGCCGTCCATCATTACCACGGCTGCGCTGCTTGAGTACTTTGCGCCGGAGCACAGCCAAGTTCGAAGCACCCCGTCTACTCAGAAGATCTCGATCAGAATACATTGACATCATATATACATTAAACGACAGATCCCGCATCATCAAAAAATTTAGTTACTTCTCCACATTCTCGGCTCCATGATCTCTTTGCATCAGGCGGCATCGAAGTGCTTCATGGTACGCATGTTTAAAAAACTCAGTGAGAGGTCGTGATTCATATTTTTCGTGCTCTTGAATGACATCTCCATGATCTGAATCTCCCAAGTACTGATGGTAGTGTAACCATGCATACAACTTTGGAGTAGTTTCCACCACTAAATCAAGCACGTTCTCCGCGCAGTGTCTTGCACATTTCTCATCAGTCATAAATGCGATGATGCGAGTACGATATGCAAGTGCCATACAGGAAATTTCCCCACCACCCAATCTTCGAGGGACTTGTCGGGCGATATAAGCCAAGTCTTCTAAATCGCATTGTTCTACTGGAAACTGCCCTTGCTCTCGCGCATCCGTCAGCCTCCGGATCATTTCCAACGCTTCCGGGGTGTTACTCTTTCGCGGTTTGTGCAAACATTCATATAGCACAGCCCCCGTAATACAAAAATGGACTTTTGCTTTCATCGCCGCACGGTACAATCGTTTAGATGAAAGCATATTCCAAACAGCACAAGTATCTGAAACGGCAATCGATGAAAATTTGTTTGGGTCAAGTCCCATATCTAACCGCCCTACCGTATAGCAATGCTATTTCCTTCATTTCCGAATACCCTGACAGCAGTGCCTCGGCTAGTGCGCCGGCCGACATCAACTCGTATTGATGAGCGTCGAAGCACATATTAACGTAATAGTCTGAGAGGCCGCGCTCCAATAAAGTCAGCCGTCGCTGTTTCTGAAGTTCAGTCAAACTACTCGGAGCCTCCGGATCGATTTTATCGGCTGAACGAAGCCGAACCGACCTTATTTGCTGCGCAGCATCCGCATCAATTAACTTCTCCTCCGAAAGCGCGATAGACAGCGCTGTTGTACTTACTCGAAACTCCTGTGCCCAGTACAGGGCTGACTCAGGACCCCAGACCACCCCGCGCGGCAATGCTTGTGGAGGCATCAAAAAACACGATGCGAATCGATTCGCCCTGAATTCCTTTAGGTCTTTCGCATCGTACCCTGACGAACCTCTTCGATATGAGACAACAACCGAATCTGATGAATCAAAAATAGCATGAGCCACCTCATGACTCACAGAAAATCTCTGCCTATAAATGTCTTCATCATAGTTAATTAAAACACAGTGACCCGCCACCGGATGTTCAACATACAGTCCAGAAATCCCTCGATTCGACAGACGCCTTCGGAAAACGTGCACACCAATGTCTCTAAAGTCGGCAAACACGTCACGAGGCACTTCACGATCCGAGTACCCGAGATGCGCCCTCAGAGATGAGGCCGCTTTCACTCCGTGATCTATGTACATATTTCCTTGAGGGTGAAATTCAAACACCTTCTTCGGGACTTTAAGCTCCCTCTCAAGCTGGGCCTCAATCTCGCATAGATAAAGAAATTCCTGTACGGATCGGCGGTCACTAGGCAAAAACTCACTGCCGTGACGTCTGTATAGTATCTCTGTGGATTCAAACGGCCGCGGTCGAGAATCATCTACAAAATCTCGAAAATCGTGCTTATAAAAATAAGCAAGTATCAGCACCTCATCGCCCGACGGCCTCTCCCCATGCTCCTCTATATCGATCATGCGCCCTTGAGAGATTCCAGTTCCCGCACTAACAACATCAACTGTCAAGCCCTGCAACTTCCGGGCTTCAGCTAACTTTCGCGCAACCGCACTCGCATCAAGCGGCATTTGCTGTCCTCGCCTCCATAAACTACAAGCCAAACTCAACGCCTCACCTACTCGGCGAGGCCACATCTCAAGCGCAATCAAACATGCTGATATTCTTCAAGCCTAGTGGACGGCTTTATGTATATAACCCATGCAATATACTTCGAGCCAGATTAAGTTAACGGCTGCCCCGCCGGCGGGGCAGCCAACTCAATGACCCCACGAGCTCCGACTAGGTAAAGAACGTTTCAGCCGCACTTGGAGTCGCCGCAATTGAGACAGGTCATGCAACCGTCCATCAT
>CBFGWV010000214.1:0-8627 GCA_965652545.1 uncultured Candidatus Competibacteraceae bacterium
CGCCGCTTTCCGCTAGGAGGCTACGCCGCTGACCGCCATGGGCAACGATATGTAGGATGGGTTGAGCGCAGCGATACCCATCATGGAACAGCGGCGACCTATGTAGCGCGCGCGACGCCGATCAAATGCGGCTGATGGGTATCGCTGCGCTCAACCCATCCTACATTGAAGAACTCGACTCGAGATCCCACGGACCTAGCTTCGCTACCGACGAGTTGGTCGAGCGCCTGCGTCAGTCAGTCGCGATGGCTGAGTATCTCGAATCGCGAGTGAATCCTTAGGCGTGCCCCGCTTGGTGCGCAACTACACCGTCAAATATCGGCTCACCAACCCATCGTCCAATTCGCCGATGGCACCGGCGGCAACCGCGCGGCCGCGGTCCATGATGGCGAAGCGATCGGCGACGCGGCGGGCGAAGGGCAGCTTTTGCTCCACCAGCAGCAGGGTGAGGCCGATCTCGCGGTTGAGCTTGCGCAGGATGTCGCCGATCTCGGCCACGATATTGGGCTGGATGCCTTCGGTGGGTTCATCCAGCACCAGCAGACGGGGCTCGAGTACCAGCGCGCGGCCGATCGCTAGCTGCTGTTGCTGGCCACCGGAGAGGTCGCCCCCGCGACGGCCGCGCATCTGTTTGAGCACCGGGAAGAGCTCGTAGATGTGCTCGGGTATCGTGCGCACCTTGTCCTGCCTTGCGGGCAGCCCGATGCGCAGGTTTTCCTCCACGGTCAGCAGGGGGAAGATCTGCCGCCCCTGGGGCACATAGCCGACACCCAGGCGGGAGCGGCTCTCAGCCGCGGTGCGGGCGAGGTCGACATCGCCCAGCGCGATGCTGCCGCTGCGCACCGGCTGCAAACCCATCAGGCAACTGAGCAAGGTCGTCTTGCCGACGCCGTTGCGCCCCATCAGGCAGGTGAGGCTGCCCTGCGGGACGTTGAGGTCCAGGTCCCACAAGGTGTGGCTTTCGCCGTAGAAGTGGTTGAGGCTGCGAATGCTGAGCATGTCGGTTATCCGCTGATCTGTTGCTGGCCACCCGCGGCGACGCGTGCGGTGGGCGCCGAGGACGCCAGATGGCTGTTGCTCTCCAGGGACTCGCCCAAGTAGACCTCGATCACGCGCGGGTCGGACTGCACCTGGTCCATGGTGCCCTCCATGAGCACGCTGCCCTGGTGCAGCACGGTCACTTGGCGGGCAATGGAGCGTACGAAGCCCATGTCATGCTCGACCACCACCACGGTGTGGCGACCGGCCAGGCTGCTGAGCAACTCCGCGGTGCGCTCCATCTCCTGCCCGGTCATGCCGGCCACCGGCTCGTCGACCAGCAGGACCAGAGGGTCCTGCACCAGCAGCATGCCGATCTCCAGCCATTGTTTCTGCCCGTGCGAGAGCTGCCCGGCCTGGCGCTGGGCGGCACCGCTCAGGCCGATCGTGGCGAGTACCTCGTCGATGCGATCACGCTGCACCGCGCTCAGGCGAGCACGAAAGGTGGGCCAGACGCGTTTGTCGCCCTTGGCGGCCAGCTCCAGGTTGGCCAGCACGTCCAGGGTTTCGAACACGGTGGGTTTCTGGAATTTGCGCCCGATGCCGCACAAGGCTATGTCCGGCTCTGACAGGCGCAGCAGGTCGATATTCTGGCCGAGGAACACCTTGCCGGTGTCGGGCCGGGTCTTGCCGGTGATCACGTCCATCAAGGTGGTCTTGCCGGCACCGTTGGGGCCGATCAGGCAGCGCAGCTCGCCGGGTTTGAGGTACAGGTTGAGATCGGTGAGCGCCTTGAAGCCATCGAAGCTCACCGAGACATCCTCCAGGTAAAGGATGATGCCGTGGCTGAGGTCGGGTTCGCGGCCGGCGCCGGGGGCGACGATGCCGAACACCCGGTCGCGGCGCCACACTTCGCGGGTACGCTCCAGTGCCTTCATGCCACGGCCTCCCGGCGACGCACTAGGCCGGCCAGGCCCTTGGGCAGGAACACCGTCACCGCCACGAACAAACCGCCCAGTGCGAACAGCCAGGCATCGGGCAGGGCGCCGGTGAAGTAGGTCTTGCCGTAGTTGACCAGGATCGCCCCGACCACGGCGCCATACAGTGTGGCGCGACCGCCCACGGCCACCCAGACGACGATCTCGATCGAGTTCAGCGGCGAAAACTCACCCGGGTTGATGATGCCGACCTGGGGCACATACAAGGCGCCGGCGATGCCCGCGAGCATGGCCGAGAAGGTAAACACCGCTAGCTTGACCCGCTCCACCCGGTAACCGATGAAACGCGTGCGCGACTCGCTGTCGCGGATGGCGATGCACACCCGCCCCAGCCGCGAGGTGGTCAGCGCCCGGCAGGCCAGATAGCCCAGCCCCAGAGCCATGGCGCTGGCCACGCACAAGCTGACACGGGTGGTGTTGGCGGTCAGCGGGACGCCGAGGATGTCCTTGAAATCGGTCAAACCGTTGTTGCCGCCAAAGCCCATCTCGTTGCGGAAGAAAGCCAGCAGCAGGGCATAGGTCAGCGCCTGGGTGATGATCGACAGGTACACGCCGGTCACCCGCGAGCGGAACGCCAGCCAGCCGAACACGAAGGCCAGCGCACCGGGCACCAGCACCACCATCAGCATGGCGAACCAGAACATGTCGAAGCCGTACCAGTACCAGGGCAGGGCGTCCCAGTTGAGGAACACCATGAAATCCGGCAGCAGCGGGTTGCCGTATACCCCGCGCTCGCCGATCTGGCGCATCAGGTACATGCCCATGGCATAACCGCCCAGGGCGAAGAACGCCCCGTGGCCCAGGGTGAGAATGCCCAGATATCCCCACACCAGGTCCACCGACAGGGCGAGCAGGGCATAGCAGAGGTACTTGCCGATCAACGTGACGGTAAAGGTGGACAAGTGCAACGGGTGGCCGGCGGGCAGCAGCAGGTTACACACCGGCACCACGACGGCCAGCACGATGAGCAGACCGAGGAGAATCTGGCCGCCACGGTCACCGGCGAGAATGGATGTATGCATGATCAGGCTTCCGCCGCGCGGCCGCGTTGCGGGAACAAACCGCGCGGCCGCTTCTGGATGAACAGGATGATGAAGATCAACACCAGGATCTTGGCCAGTACGGCGCCGGACCAGGGTTCGAGCACCTTGTTGATCACCCCAAGCGACAGGCCCGCCACCAGCGTGCCCCAGAGGTTGCCCACCCCGCCGAAGACCACCACCATGAACGAGTCGATGATGTAGGCCTGCCCGAGGTTGGGGCCGACATTGGTCAGTTGGCTCAGTGCCACCCCGGCCACGCCGGCCACCCCGGACCCAAGGCCGAAGGTGAGCATGTCGACGCGGGTGGCGCGCACGCCCATGGCGCGCGCCATGGCGCGGTTCTGGGCGACGGCGCGCACGTTGAGCCCCAAGGCGGTGCGCTTGAGCACGAACAGCAGCGCCACGAACACCGCCAGGCAGAAGCCGATGATTACCAGCCTATTAAGCGTGAGCGACAAGGCGCTGTTGACCACCCATTGCCCGCTCATCCAGCTGGGCGTCAGGACGCTCTGATTCAGTGGGGAGAAGATCGTCCGCACCGTCTGTTGCAGGATCAGGCTCACGCCGAAGGTGGCCAGCAGCGTTTCCAGCGGGCGCCCGTAGAGAAAGCGAATGACCGTGCGCTCGATCAGCACGCCGACGGCGCCGGCCACCAGGAAGGCCGCGGGGATGGCCACCCACAGGGAGTAATCGATGTACTCGGGCATCAGCCGCTGGACCACGAAGGTGGTATACGCCCCCAGCATGATCAACTCGCCGTGGGCCATGTTGATAACGCCCATCACCCCAAAGGTGATGGCAAGGCCGATGGCCGCCAGCACCAGCACCGAGCCCAGGCTGAGACCGAAGAACAAGGTCTCGATCCAGCGGTAGACCTTGAGTCGATACTCGATGGCCTGCATGGCCTTGACCGCCGCCTCGCGCACCTCGGTGTCGGGGTCGTTCGCGGCGATCTGGTTCAGCGCGTTGCGGGCCGCCGGGCGCAGGCTGCCGCGCAAGGTGTCGACCGCCTCCAGGCGTGCAGCGGGGTCGTCGGAAGACAGATTGAACAAGCCGATGGAAATGCCCAGCAGCTCGGCGATCTCACTGTCGGTCTCGCGCGTCAGCGCCGCCCGTATTGCCGGCTCCAGTGCCGGGTCGGGGGATTTGATCAAGGCCTCCACTGCCGCCAGGCGTTTGCCGCGGTCGGGATGAGTGAGGTTCATCGCCGCCAGCGCGGCACGCAGTTCGCTGCGTACGCTGTTGTTGACCGCCACCCGGTCCAGCGCGCTGCGCTTGAATACGCCGAGGTCCTCGCCGGTGAGCGCATCCGTGGCTTGGTAGTCGCGGCCTTTGGCAGTGACGATCACCAACCGTTTGTCGGCTTTGACGACTTGAAGATCACCGCCCAGCATGGCGGCGAGAATCGGCTGGACCCGCTCGTCGGCGGACTCCACCAGCAAGGCGATGCCACGGGATTTGGACTTGAAGTCCTTGGCCGTGATCAAGGCCAGCCCCTCGTCGAGCGGGGTCTGCGCCCAGGCCTTGCCGAGCAGGCCGGCCAGCATCAGCAGCAAGGCCGCGATGGCGTGTCGTGTCATGCGCGATGTCCTGTCGTTATGTGGTCGGTGCTACGACAAGAACCTAGGCACCCGTAGGGCAGGGCGATCGGCGGTTCGTGCCGCAGCCGGGGAGTAGGCGCGCGTCCGGGCCGGATCGCCCTGAGGGCAGGGCTCCTACGGGTGCCTGTGTTCTATCTAGTGGCACCCGTAGGAGCGCACCCTCGTGCGCGATCGGCGTCGTACCGGCACTGCCCCGTTGGAACGGCACCGGCCCGATGGTCGCTATGGCGCCTCAGCTCAATACGTCTGGCCCGAGCACTGGCCGGTCTTGACGTTGTAGTTGCCGCAGGACAGCGGCGGCATCCAGTCGGCGGTCACGTCCATGGAGCCTTCCAGGTAATCCGACCACGCATCGCCGACCACCAGGTCCGGTGTCTCCCAGACCACCTGGAACTGCCCATCGTCAAGGATTTCGCCGATCAGCACGGGCTTGGTGATGTGGTGGTTGGGCATCATCGTGGCGTGGCCACCGGTGAGGTTGGGCACAGTGACGCCGATGATGGCCTCCTGCACGGCAGTGGGGTCGGTGGTGCCGGCTTTCTCGACCGCCTTCACCCACATGTTGAAGCCGATGTAATGGGCCTCCATCGGGTCGTTGGTCACCCGCGCCTCATCGCCGATGAAGCCGTGCCAAGCGCTGATGAACTCGTCGTTGACCTCGGCATCGACGCTCATGAAGTAGTTCCAGGCCGCCAGATGGCCGACCAGCGGGCCGGTGTCGATGCCAGAGAGTTCTTCCTCGCCCACGGAGAAGGCCACCACCGGGATGTCCTCGGCCGACACGCCCTGGTTGCCCAGCTCCTTGTAGAAGGGCACGTTGGCGTCGCCGTTGATGGTCGAGACCACGGCCGTCTTCTTGCCCTCGCCGCCGAAGGCCTTGATCTCGGCCACGATGGACTGCCAGTCGGAATGCCCAAACGGTGTGTAGTTGATCATGATGTCCTCGTCGGCCACGCCCTTGGCCTTGAGGTACGCCTCGAGAATCTTGTTGGTGGTGCGCGGGTAGACGTAGTCCGTGCCGGCCAGCACCCAGCGTTCCACACCCAGGTCGTTCATCAGGTAGTCGACGGCGGGTACGGCTTGCTGGTTGGGCGCAGCGCCCGTGTAGAACACGTTCTTGGAGGACTCTTCACCCTCGTACTGCACCGGGTAGAACAGCAGACCGTTCAATTCCTCGAACACCGGCAGCACGGACTTGCGTGATACGGAGGTCCAGCAGCCGAACACCGCGGCGACCTTTTCCTGGTCGAGCAGCTCGCGAGCCTTTTCGGCGAACAGCGGCCAGTCCGAGGCCGGGTCCACCACTACCGCCTCGAGCTGCTTGCCCAGCAGGCCGCCCTTTTTGTTCTGCTCGTCGATGAGCATGAGCATGGTGTCTTTCAGCGTGGTTTCGCTGATGGCCATGGTGCCCGAGAGTGAGTGCAGCACACCCACCTTGATGGTGTCCTGGGCGAGTACTGGGCCAGCCCACAATGTCGAGGCGGCAAGCGCCACCCCCAGCAGATTGCGATTCGCGGGTGTCATGTTCTTTACGTCCCCTCGTTGGTGTTGCGTTATCACGCGACCGGCGTTGGTCGCCCCTGGTGCGTTGCAGCACCTGCCGTGCCAAGTGTCGCGAGGGCGCAAGAATCGGTCGTTGTTGGGCGGGGCGGGGGACGGCGGATAGGGGATTGCACTGGTTTGGCGCAAGAGTTGCACCGTGGCGCCGCAGAGGGGTTGGTGGCAGAACCCCGCCCGGGATGAGCCGGTGGGTTGTGGTCCGACTCGCTGTGAACACGTCCGTGTGAGCTCGACGGCAGCATCCATGCTGCCGACGGTCGGCCCATGCCCCACCCGGCCCAAAGGGCTGAGTCTGGTGGTGTGTCCGGGGATGGCCTCGTTTGGTTGGTCAGGGATGGGGGGTGGTTATGGTTTTCCGGCAAGGCGTTCGCTGTTTTGCTTGATGCTCTCGGCGAGGAAATCCAGTACGGCGCGAATGCGGGCGGTGTTGCGCAGGTCTGGATGGGTGAGTAGCCACAGTTCGGTGGCCAGTGCCGGGATCGGGTGCCCGACTCGCGTCAGTTGGTCGTCGGCGTCGGCCAGGTAGCAAGGTAGGACGGCCAGCCCGGCGCCGTCGCGCACGGCGGTGTGAAGGCCGAGGACGGTGTCGATGCGGTAGCGGCACTGCGTGTCCAGCCCTTGTGTGTTCATCCATTGGTGCAGTTCGCGGTAGTCGAGGCTGTCGTCGGGGCCGACCCATGGGGCATCGTCGATGCGGGTGATGTCTTCGCCCCGGCGTGCGTAGATGGCCTGGGCGATGGTGCCGACACGTCGGCCGATGAGGTTCTCTGGCGGGGTGGATGAGGGGCGTATGGCGATGTCGGCTTCGCGGCGGGTGAGGTTGAACACGTGGTTGGAGACGGCCACTTCGAGGCGGATGTCGGGGTATGCGGTTTGAAAGGCGGTGAGCAGGGGTGAGAGCAGTCCGGCGAACAAGGTGTCGGTGGTGGTGATGCGTACGTTGCCTGTCGGCCGAAGGTCGCGCCCGGCGAGGCGTCGTTCGACACCGAGGACTTCGGTTTCGATGCGGCGGGCTGCGGCGGCGGCTTCGTCGCCGGCGAGGGTGGGGGTGTAGCCGGTTCGCGCGCGCTCGAAGAGGCTCACGCCCAGGCGCTGTTCGATGTCGCGCAGGTGGCGGAAGACGGTGGCGTGGCTGGTGGCCAGCCGCCGTCCGGCGCCGGACAGCGTGCCGGTGTCGGCGATGGCCAGGATGATACGCAGGTCATCCCAGGAGAGAGGGTTGTTCATTTTTGCAAGCCAGAGTTCCAATTCTGGCTAATTTTAGATCGCTATTGAACAGGGTAGGGTGAGCCAACGGTACACGGACTCGAGGCTGACCCGATGCATGCGCTGATTGTTTATTGCCATCCTGAACCCCACTCGTTCAATGCCGCACTGAAAGCTGTGGCGACTGAGACCCTCGAGCACCTCGGTTATACGGTCGAGGTGTCGGACTTGTACGCGGAGGGTTTCGACCCGGTGGAGGGTGGTAGGCACTATGCCGATCGCCGGGACCCGGAGTGTTTTGCCGCGCTGGCCGAGCAGCGGCATGCGAGCAGGGCCGGGACGCTGCCTGCCGATGTGCGGCGGGAGATTGCGCGTTTGGAGCGTGCGGATCTGGTGGTTTTTCAGTTTCCGCTGTGGTGGCACGCGCAGCCGGCGATGCTCAAGGGCTGGTTCGACCGGGTGTTTGTCAGTGGCGGGTTGTACACCAGCACGATGCGCTACGACCGGGGGTATTTCCGCGGCCGGCGCGCCATTGTATCGGTAACCTCGGGGGCTCCGGCGGAGGCATTCGGACCCGGAGCCCGCGCGGGGGATGTCGCGGGGTTGCTGTGGCCGTTTCAGTATTCGCTGCATTACATGGGCTTTACGGTGATGCCGCCGAATTTTTCCTTCGGGGTGCAGGGGCATGGCTACAGCTATCTGTCGGATGAGGCACTCAAGACGCATTTGGCCGGGTTGAAGGACCAGTGGCGGCAGCGCCTGGAGGCCCTGGCGACGACCCCGCCGCTGTGGTTTCCGGGTTGGGACGATTGGGACGATGGTGGCCGGCTGAAGTGTGGCAAGGCGGAGGCGTGCACGGCGTCCTGACCGGACTGGCGGCGCTGGGTTAGCGGGGTGAACTCGCAGCGACACCAGGGTGACGCTGGGTCGGTGCCGGGGTTCCGCCTTTGGGACTGGGTGGGGGTGAGTCGGACGCGCTGTGAACACGTCCGTGTGAGCTCGACGGCAGCATCCATGCTGCCGACGGTCCGACGCACCCCCACCCAGCCCCAAAGGCTCGCTTCGGTGGGTGTTCGATGCCAGGTTCGAAGTTCACGAGGAGGCTGTCAAACCGGCACCCAACACGAATGGGCCACCCCCTGGGATCACCGAGTTGCACTCGGTAGCCGAGCGAAGCTCGGCCAGCCGCCGGATCGAAACCACCAAGCCTGTGTCGTCGGCGAGTGAACTATCTAAGGCCT
>CBFGWV010000215.1:0-8568 GCA_965652545.1 uncultured Candidatus Competibacteraceae bacterium
CTGAGCAAAAAGAGCCGCGAGCGTGACCCTCCAGACTTGTTCAGAGCTTCCCTAGGGTGTCGGTGCGGAACAAATCGCGAAAGACCTGGTTGGTCAGCAGGCGCTTGGCGGTGACGAACGGTCGCCGCCGCCCCATGACCGCGTGCAGCGTGTCGTTGGCCAGCCACAGCCCGGGCAGCACGCGCCGCTCGGTGTTGTTCTCGAACTGGATGCGCAGCGGGCCGGGCTGCATGCGCACGGTCTCGTTGGGCGTGTGGGCGGTGTTGAACGCCATGGTGAGCCCCCGCCGCTCGGTGGTGGGCTCACCCTGCACATCCAGAAACTGCGTGGCATGGGTCACCGGGTCGAACACGATGACAAACGCCGCCGGCAGCTGCAGGGAGACGATGGCCCGCTCGCCCGGGGCCAGCTCCAGGGTCTCGAGCGTGACCTCGTCGAACAACTGCTCCAGGTTCGGCGGGAGGTCCAGCCCCGAGCCCCAGTAGATCTGGCGGCAATACTCCAGGACGGGCAGGGTGTCGGGATCGTGGGCGGCGATATGGCGCACGCGGGGCGACACCGTAAACGTGACCTCCACCATCTCGTCCAGCGTGGGCTCGTAACCGGCGGCGCACAATGCGCAGCTGTAGGCGTCGCTGCGCACGGTCTTGAGCGTGGCGCCGGAATCCAGCACCCCGCCACAGCCGGGGCACAGCACGTTCCAGGACAGTTCGAACAACCCTAGCTTGGCCGCGTGCAGGAAGGCGGCGATGGCCGTTTCCTCGTCGATGCCGTGCTCAGCGGCAAAGACCAGGGCATTGACACGGCACAGCGCACGGTCCGGCGCGTGGCGGACCATGTGCTCGATCGCTTCGGCGGTCTTGCGGTCAGCGGACTGGCGCAACACCGCGAACAGGGTTTCCGTGTCGCTCATGAACACAAGTGTAGGCCGGCCGCGCGCGCCGCCCATATCGTGCAGCGGAATATTTGTTACCGGCACCCAAGGCCTGCGAGCACCTCGTCCCACAGCGCCCAAACCTTCAGCCCCTCCGGTCGCGGCATCCCGCCGTCTGCCTCATACGCGCTGGTTGATCACGTACTCAGGCCAACCGCGCCTTCAGTGTCTGTCGATAGCGCCGACTCACGGCGACCGCCGTGCCCGACACCAGGTGCGCCCGCGCATCGCCCGTGTCGAAGGGCTCGATGTCGCGGACGCGGTCGAGGTTGACGATCGCCCCGCGATGCACACGGGCAAAGCCGCGCCCATCGAGCTTTTGCTCGATAGCGGTCATGGTTTCACGCAGTGGATACAGGCGCTCGCCCACGTGCAGCGTGACGTAGTTGCCCGCCGATTCGATCCAGTCGATGTCCTCGACCCGCACCAGGAACTCACGCCCGAGCTTCTTCACCAGAAAGCGATCCGTCACCGGTGCCGGCGGCGCGTCCTCGCAGCCCTCGCTCAAGAATTCCGCCTCGCCCTGCCAGCGGCGCAGCACAAAGCGATACAGGTACACGATGGCCAGCAGACCCGCGTAGGTCCGCGCGTCCTTCAGGTACTCATAACCCAGCACCGCCGCCCAATCGCCAAAGCGATAGTCCGCGCCCGCCACCGCATAGACCACCTCGCGCACCGCGATCATCCCGGCCACGTGCAACGTGGAGAAGGGCAGGGAGAACACCGCATGCGCCAGCAGACCGACGCGCAGCCGCCCACGGGTGAGCGGCCAACGGCGATCGAACGCCAGCAGCACCGGCACCAGGGCCACCCACACCGCCGCACTCGAGCACTCCCAAACCCACGGCTCCCACGCCGCGACCACACCCGAACCACGACCGACATCCACGCTCACGGTCAGGCTGTTGGCCACCCCATGCACCACCGCCAGCGCAATCCACAACCCCACCTCGAACGCCCGCCGATTCTCCAGATACCGCTGTACCGTCATCGCCGGCCCATCATTCATATCTCCACACCATCCAATCAGCACCCCCTGGGATCGCCGAGTTGTACCGGCCGCCGGCCGCCGGCCAGCCGTTTGGAAAGCACCGTCGCAATCGAAAGCCTACCCTCGTGGCACCCAGACGCGCCCCACCACTCATCCCCAGCCCCCGCCACTCGTCACAACCCCGCATCCCATCACCCCTTCCTCCTGGCGCCCACCAGCTGCGAACCCAGACCCTACCGCCGACCCCACCACCGGCCCTCACCCCATGAAGAGCGCCCTCACCACCCCCGACCCGACACGCCGCCACGACATCGACGCCCTGCGCGTGCTGGCGTTCGGGCTGCTCATCCTCTACCACGTCGGCATGTTCTACGTGGCCGACTGGCACTGGCACGTCAAATCACAGCACCTGGCCGAGTGGGTCAAATGGCCCATGCTCCTGGTCAACCAGTGGCGTATGCCGCTGCTGTTCCTGATCTCCGGCTTTGCCGCATATGCCCTGCTGCAACGACGCGGCCCCGGCCGCTTCGCCGCCTCCCGGACGCGGCGTCTGCTCATACCGCTGATCTTCGGCATGGCCGTCATCGTCCCGCCCCAGGTCTACCTCCAGGCACTCGACACCGGCGCCTTCCAAGGCAGCTATGGCGCCTTTCTGTGGCGCTACGCCACACTCCGGCCCTGGCCGGCCGACGCCTTCGACGGCGCGCATATCGGCGTCACCTGGAACCACCTGTGGTACCTGCCGTACCTGTTGTGCTACTCGCTGCTGCTGGCCACGTTGCAGCCCCTGCTGCACAGCCGCGCCACCCGCGCGATCGGGGCGCGCCTGCGCCCGCAGCGCGGCCTGACGCTTTGGCTACTGCCCGCACTGCCGCTGATCCTCGCGAGCTGGGCACTCGCCGCCCGCTTCCCCAGTACCCACGATTTGGTCAGCGATTGGTTCTGGCACGCGGTGTACCTCACCTTCTTCCTGTACGGCTATTGGTTGAGTGCCGACACCGCGGCGTGGCCGCTCATCCGACGCACGCGGCATGGACTGCTGATGGCGGCGGTCGGCACCTTTGCGGCGTACGTCTACATCGGCTGGGTTATCGGCCCCACACCCGGCGTGGCGCGGACGCTGTTCGAGGCCTGCAAATGGCTCAACGCCTGGACCTGGATTCTGCTGGTCCTGGCCTGGGGCCATCACCTGCTCAACCGGCCGTTCCGCTGGTTGCCGTACGCCACCGAGGCGGTGTACCCCTGGTACGTGCTGCACCAGACGGTCATCGTCGTGGCCGGGGTGGCGTTGTCAGAACTGGCGCTGGGGCCGATGTGGGAACCGCTGCTGATCGTCATCGCCACGGTGGTGGGGTGTGGGGTGGCGCATGAATCGCTGATTCGGCGGGTTGGGTGGGTGCGGCCGTTGTTCGGCTTGCGGGGCAGGGCGCCTGCTAGGATGAAGGTCCTACCGGCCGCGGCTCCAGGGGAAGCACCCAGGTCAGGCCGTCATTCTGCGCAGTAATCCATCTCAGGCAGGACCAGCTCCCAACGCTGGCAGCGCAGGTTTTGCTCATCCTCCTGGGCGGCGCGAACCAGAATCGCTGCGACGCGTACTTCGACGAGTTTGCCCGCAGGCGGTTGAAACTTGGACGACATCCGGCCCACGGCGGTACCTGCCACGTCCGCCAGCTCCCAACCTGGCTTGCCGTCGGTCCGTTCCCGAAGCGTGAGCACCGACCCGACCTCCAGCGCTGCTATGGCCCTGTGAATACCCGCATCGGGGGCGAAGTAGCCCGGCCACGAGAGAATGATCTTCTCGGGGTCGGCAACCCAGGTTTTGATAAACGGTGCCTTGCCGTCGGATTCGCACTGCGGCCGGGTATGCAGCGCCAGCTCCCGCGTATCGGGCACGAACGGGTGCCGACCGCCAATGGCCTCGCACAGCGTCAGGGTTTGGCGGGCACGGGTCATGGCGACATAGAAGAGCCGCCGCTCATCGTCGGTAGCGGTCTGCCAACCGCCGCAATCGAGGATCAGTACGTGATCGAACTCCAGCCCCTTCGCCCGGTGAGCGGTCATCAACACCATGGGGGCGTTGGGTCGCGGCGCGGAAAGGTTGCGGCCGCCGGCGCCGAACTCGTACAGCTCGTCGATGAGGTCGGTCACGACCAGCTTGCTCTCGGGGGCCGCGGGTTCGACTTCCGTAATGAACTGCGCCATGGCGGCCAGGAACGGGTGTGCGATGTAGGCATCCAGCGCGACGCCATGCCGGCGCCGGAACCAGCGGCTCAGCGTCCGGGCGCGCAGCAGCATACGTCGGCGGGGCGCGTTGCGCCGCTCGCCCCGCAAGAGCATCAAGAGCGCATGCCCTTCGCGTGTGACGTGCAGGTTGATCTGTTGCGCATCGCGCAAAAGCTGGGCGGGGATGCCATGCCGGCGGCACAAGGCGGCTAGCGGTTCGAGATCACCCCAGCGGCGCGCGATGACCGCGAAATGGCCCCAACGGCCGGCACCGGCATCATTGCCGGGTAGCGCGTAAATGCGGCGCAGCGCCTGGAGAGCGACCCTGGCCTCCTGGAACGGATCGCCCGGTACCTCAAGTACATGCACCCGGCCGGCGGTCAGTGGATCGAGCGTGCTGAATCGTCCCCCCGGGGGATGGTCCAGGCGTGCGTGATCGACCCTGATCGCGTGATCGCATTTCATCCGATCACGCACCGGAGTGATGACCCGGTTTGCACAGTCGATGATGTGTGCGGTGGAGCGGTAATTTTCGACCAGCGTATGGCGTTGGGCGCGATAGTCCGCTTCAAACCGGCGGATGTACCGCACATTCGCCCCATCGAAGGCGTAGATGTTCTGGTCGTCGTCCCCCACCACCATCAAGGCCAGGCGATCGTCCTCGGTGTCTATCGTGCGCCCGGCGATGGCGCTGATGAACGCGTAGTGGTCACCGTTGATGTCCTGGTACTCATCCACCAGCAGAAAGCGCAAGCCGGCCAGCATGCGGTCACGCACCGTCGAGACGCTGCCGCCGTCGCTTGCCTGCGCATCGCGCAGTTGCGCCGTGGCCAGGCGGATGACCGCGGCGAAGTCCACGCTCTCACCACGTTCCACGGCGACGGCGTAACTGGTGCCGGTCAGCCGCAGCGCCAAGCCATGCAAGGTCTGCACGACCACGCCACCGGCGTCCGCCCCGACCAGGCTCCACAAGCGGCGGCGGACTTCGTGCGCGGCCGAGCGGTTGTAGGTGAGCACCATGATTTCTTCGGGCAGCGTCATGTGCTCGCGCAGCAGCCAGGCGACGCGGTGCACGATGACGCGGGTTTTGCCGGCACCGGGGCCGGCCAGCACCAGGGCATTGCCCTCGGCAGCCGCGGACACGATGGCCTGCTGCGCCGGGTTGGCCAGGTCGACGAGAATGCGCCGGTGCGCGGCCTCGGTCGTGGCGATGTCCAGCACATCCTTACGACCGGCAAAGTAGCGGCGGATGAAGTCGTCGCGCGCCAGGCTGAAGTAATCACCGACGAAATCCAGGGCGGCTTTGAGCTTCTGGACCGCGAGCTTGGCGTACTCGGCCATCACATGGACCTGGATGATCTTGTCCTTGTAGTGCAGGGCCAGCTCGGCGTAGTCGGACTTTTTGAACTGCCGCCGGCGGGCCTCGGCATTGAGCTCGATGGTCATGGCGGCGCGGAACACCGCCTTGCCCCGCGCCAGATGCAGAACGTCGTTCGTATCCAGGTAAATCAGCGCAGAGGAGAGCGCGATATCCCAGTTGCTGATGTCCAGATCCACCAGCGTCAGGTCGGCCTGCAGGGCGGCCTCCAGTTCACCCTGGGTGCAGGTCACCAAAAGGTTATTGCCCTGTCGCAGGCTGATGAACTGATTCACCAGGCTCCGTGCCATGCGCATGCGCCGGTCGCGGATCCGCTCGATGTCCTGCCAGCTTCTGAGCAGGCGCACATGCCGGTAGTCCAGTCCGGCGGGACGTATGGCGAAAAAGCCGCGCTGGCCGACACTGTCGCCGAAGGGCTCGGCGAAGGATTTCAACAGACGGGTGAGTTTCTCCGGGGTGAAATCCACCTGCGTGTCGCGTCGCAACGTGTCGCAGAGCCGGCGGACGTGGAGCACCTCCCAACTGTCGGGGCCGGCATCCGGCGCCTCCTCCCGCAGGGTGGACAACAGCGCGTCCTCTATCCGCCGCAAGGCGTCCAGGCGCTCCAGCGTGTCCGGGTCGCGGTACAGCGTGACGCCGATTTCCGTGTCGTTGGACAGCAGCTTCCACGCGTTCAGTTCGCGCAGCATCGCCTGCACGCTGCGCGCGTCCGTCCCGGTGGCCAGCATCAGTTCATCGGTGGAAATACCTTGATCGTCGCTGGCTTGCAGCAGCACCGAGAGCAGGCGCTCATAGGGGGCGGAATCCGCGCCGGTTTTCGCCAGGCGCTGTTGCAGAATCGCCTTCGCGTCGTCCAGGGTGGCAATCAGCAGGCTACCGGGGAAGACCCGGGTGTGATTCTCGTGGCGGGCCAGCAGGCGGGCCTCTTCCAGCCAGGACACGGCGATGCGCACCTTGGTGTCGGCATCGCTGGCATCGGGGTCGATGCGGTGCTTGTCGGGAATCTCCAGCAGGATCTCGCCGCTGGTGACCACCACCTCGCCGTCGCTGCGGTCCTTGCGTTCGATGGCACGCAGCGCCTTGAGGATGGCGTAAATGTCGTGCTGGGTCAGGCGCGAGTTCTTCAGCAGCCGGAACTGCACATCCAGGTCCGCCTCGTCGTACAACAGCACGCAACGCGCCGGGGACTGATCCCGCCCGGCGCGGCCGGCTTCCTGAAGATAGTTTTCCAGCGACCCGGGGGTGTCCAGGTGAATGACCAGACGGACATCCGGCTTGTCCACCCCCATGCCGAAGGCATTGGTGGCGGCGATCACGCGCAGCGTGCCGGCGATGAACGCCTCCTGCACCGCGCGCTTGTCGGTCGGGGGCATGCCACCGTGAAAATAGCCGCAGTCCAATCCCGCGTCCTTGAGAAACGTCGAGATCTCCTCGACCGTACGTTGCCGCGCACAGAAGACGATGGCCCCGCCGTCCTCGGCCAGCGCCTCCTGAAGCAGGCGCAAAACCTCGGCGTACTTGGCCTGTTGGGGGACGGCACGCACCTCGTACACCAGGTTGTCACGCGCCACACCGCCTTCCAGCCGATCCAGTGCCAGCCCAAGGCGCTTGTCGAAATGCGTGCAGATGTCGTCGACCACATCCAGCTTGGCCGTGGCGGTAAAGCAATACACCGGCGATGGGTTCGTCTTCTGCCATTGCTTGATGAAGCGCGAGACGTACAGATAGTCCGGGCGAAAATCGTGCCCCCACTTGGACAGGCAGTGGGCCTCGTCGAACACCCAGGCGCCCACGGCCCGGTGCGCCAGCGCGTTTGTAAAGGCCGTGCTGCGAAACTGCTCGGGGGCCACAAAAATCAGGCCGATATCCCCCAGCCGCAGCTTCTCCAGCATCGCCTGGCGCTCCAGTGGATTGAGCAGGCTGTTCAGATAACCGCCGCAGACGATGCCCCGGGCCACCAGGTTGTCGACCTGGTCCTTCATCAATGACTGCAACGGCGAAATGACGACCGTCAGGCTGCCGGTGCGGTAAAAGCGCGCCAGGGCCGGCAACTGAAAACACAGCGACTTGCCGCCACCGGTGGGCAAGATGGCCAGCGTCGGCTGGCCGGCCATGCCGTTTTCGACGATGGCTTGCTGCAAGCTGCGGCCATTCTCCAGCGCCGGTTTTGCGCGGAACGTGTGGATGCCGGGGAAGAAGCGCGGCAGCAACTGGTCCAGTTGATGGTGTTCCCGGCACCACGCGCATTGCGTGTCGGCGCAAGGGGTGTCGCGCAAAGTGGCGATCACCTCCAGCGTTGTCGGGAATTGATTGACCACCCAGGGCGGAAGCACCGAGTTGCCACCGGCCACCCGCAGCCAGGCCAGCACATAGGCCAGTGGCTTGTGCCAGCCCGGGTCGGGTAGCCAGTCCTGCGTGACCCGCTGCATGCCCCGCGTACACACCTTGCCGGCGGTGGTGCGCGCCCACGCGGCAACGGTGGCCTCCAACGTGGGCCGCAGGGCGCGGCGCAGGCTGGCGAAGAAGCTCGCCATGCCCTTGCCGTCCTTCGGAGTCATCAAATAGTGCAGGCAGAGCATCTCGTCCGGATGCTCCGCCACCCGCCTCAGCAAGGCCTCGCGCTGATCGAGAAACAGCGAGTACGCCAGCGCCGCATCCTTGACCGGGTCATTGCGCGTGGTGGTGCACAGCTTGTAGTCCTTCACCAAGTGGTGATAGGGGTTTTGCGGGAACGCCAGCGGCGAGAGCTCCAGCGTGTCGATCAGCGGCAGCGCGTGCAGGGCAAGGCCCGGATGCAGCACCGCCAAGGCCGGCTGATCGAAGGCCACCACATTGTGGCCAAGCACAAACGTCGCCCCCGCCGTCAGGCCGTCCAGCCGGCGGGCCAAGTCCGGTGCGTTGCCGGGGATGCGTTGGCCCAGGTCCAGATCGGGGCGATAGACGCCCAGCTCACGTAAGCGGGTCTGGTCGGTTCGAGCGGTTTCGATATCCAGGCAAAGGCATTTGATGCGGGGCGTCTCTGGAGCCGCAGTCATGCGGTTG
>CBFGWV010000216.1:0-8554 GCA_965652545.1 uncultured Candidatus Competibacteraceae bacterium
GCTGCCGCTCCTCTTCGGCGGCACGCGCCTTGAGTTCTTCCTCGGCCTTGCGCTTGGCCTCTTCGGCGGCGCGCTGGCGGGCTTCTTCTTCCGCCTTGCGCTTAGCCTCCTCTTCGGCCTTGCGTCGTGCCTCTTCTTCCGCTTTGCGCCGTGCCTCCTCCTCGGCCTTGCGCTTGGCCTCGGCCTCGGCTTTGCGACGGGCCTCTTCCTCCGCCTGGCGCTTGGCTTCCGCCTCCGCGCGGGCTTTGGCTTCGGCTTCCGCACGGGCTTTTTGCTCGGCCTCGGCACGCGCCTTGGCTTGCGCGTCGGCCTGGCGCTTGGCCTCGGCCTCCGCATCGGCGCGGGCCTGGGCTTCAGCCTGGCGCTCGGCCTCCGCGGCCGCTTGCGCCCTACGCTCGGCTTCGGCAGCCTCGGCGGCTTTTCGTTCAGCCTCGGCGCGCTCCTGCTCTAACGCCTGCTGGCGCTCACGCTCGGCCTGGGCTTCGGCTTCCTCGCGCTGGCGCTGTTCGGCTTGCTGCCGTTCGCGCTCGGCCTGCGCCTGCGCCTCGGCCGCCTGGCGCTGCCGCTCCTGGGCAGCGCTGTCGACCAGCGTGGCCTCGACCACCGGGGCTTGCGGACCGGCCGCCGGGGGCGAGCTGAACACCGAGCCGAGGTTGGCCAGCAACACGATGCCGATCACCACGTGCAGTAGGACCGCCAGCACCGTGGCCAGGGAGTTCTGATACCAGCGTTTTACACCGCGGGCCATGACGCTCAGCCCTCGCGCGGGGCGGTGGACAGACCCACCCGCGGTGCACCGGCCTGTTGCAGCAACTCCATGCCGCGGATCACCCGGCCGTAGTCGATGGACTGGTCGGCCTTGACCAGCACCGGCAACTCGGGGCGGGCGCTCAGCGCCACGCGGGCCGCGTCGATCAGGGCCTCATCGGTCAGCGGCGCCTGGGCATCGGCGGCCATGTTCAGGTAAAAACGCCCACCGTCGTCGATGGACAGGACGAGCATTTCCGGCTCGCTTGGGCGTGCAGAGTCGACCGCGGCCTGCGGCAGGTCGACGTCCACACCCAGGTTTACGACCGAGGCGGTGACCATGAAGATCGTCAGCAGCACGAACATCACGTCCACGTAGGGGACGATGTTCATCTCCGCCTTGAGCTGACGCTTGGAATAGCGTCGGTAACGGGCCACGCTTAGCTCCCCTGTGAAACCGCCTGGGGCCGCGCACCTTGCGCCCGCTGGCTGAAGAACTGCCGCTGAAGAATATTGGTGAACTCGTCCATGAAGGTCTCATAGCGGGTGACCAGGCGGTCGACGTCATTGACGAAGCGGTTGTACGCCATGACCGCGGGGATGGCGGCAAACAGGCCCAACGCAGTCGCCACCAGGGCCTCGGCGATGCCGGGGGCCACCTGGGCCAGGGTGACGGTCTTGACGCCGCCCAGGGCGCGGAAGGAATTCATCACCCCCCAGACCGTCCCGAACAGGCCGAAATACGGGCTGACCGAGCCGGTCGTCGCCAGCATGGCCAGATGCATTTCGAGCTCTTCGACCTCACGCCCCAAGGTGGCGCGCATGGCCCGCTGCGCGCTGTTGACCACCATGTCGGGCTCGACCCCCGCCTGGTTGCGCATGCGCAGGAACTCCTGGAAGCCGGCGACGAAGATGGCCTCCAGCCCGGTCGGGTCCTCCTTGTTGCGGGTGACCCGCGTATACAAGGCCGACAGATCGCCGCCGGACCAGAATTCATCCTCGAAGTCGTCGGTGGCCTTGCGCGCATCGCGCAGCACCATCCGCTTCTTGAAAATGATGAACCACGAGGCCACCGACATCAGCACCAGCAGCAGCATCACCGCCTGCACGACGGGGCTGGCGCTGAAAATCATGTGTGTGAAAGACAGATCACCGTTCACAAACCATCTCCGAAACCAGACTGTCCGGCAGCGGCCGGGGGCGAAAGTTGCCGGCATCCACACAGGCGACCCGGACCGCCGCCCTGGCATAGACCTGCTGCGGGTCCTGTGGGTCGGTCAGGGATTGCTCGAATACAAGACTGGCACCACGACGCTCGGCGATATGCGTACGCACGGCCAGCAGCGCGTTGAAGCGCGCGGCACGCCGGTAGTCGATCTGCAGCGAGCGCACCACGAAGACGATCCCCGGGTCCACCGCCAGCCGATCCTGTTCGTAACCCAGCGCACGCAGCCATTCGGTGCGCGCACGCTCGAAAAACTTCAGGTATGCCGCGTGGTAAACCACCCCGCCGGCATCGGTGTCCTCGTAATACACACGCAACGGCCAGACGAACGCGTTCATATCACGATAGCCCGCGCCGTTATGAACCTCGACTGAATTCGCCCCGACGGCCGCGCAGTGTAGCGCAAGCGAGGGCCGGCCCGCGGCCTCATGCGTTGCCGAACAAATCGGCCTCGGGCACAGGCGCAGGGCCGCCCTCGAGACCGAAATGCCGGTAGGCCAGACGGGTCGCCATGCGGCCACGGGGGGTGCGCATGATGAACCCTTGCTGGATGAGGAACGGCTCCAGCACGTCCTCGATGGTGCCGCGCTCCTCGCCCAGGGCCGCGGCCAGGGTATCGAGCCCGACCGGGCCGCCGTCGAACTTGTCGATGATGGTCGACATCAAGCGCCGGTCCATGTCGTCAAACCCGCAGTCGTCCACCTTGAGCATGGCCAGAGCGTCGTTGGCGACCTGACGGTCGATCGTCCCGTTCGCCCGCACCTGGGCGAAGTCGCGCACCCGCCGCAGCAGGCGGTTGGCGATACGCGGCGTACCGCGCGAGCGGCGGCCGATCTCGTGGGCGCCCTCGCCGTCGGTGTCCACCCCGAGAATGCCGGCCGAGCGGCCGACGATCGTGGTCAGCTCTTCGGTGGTGTAGAACTCCAGGCGCTGGACGATACCGAAGCGATCGCGCAGCGGCGAGGTGAGCAGACCGGCGCGGGTGGTGGCGCCCACCAGGGTGAACGGCGGCAGGTCCAGCTTGATCGAGCGGGCCGCCGGCCCCTCGCCGATCATGATATCGAGCTGGTAGTCCTCCATGGCCGGGTACAACACCTCTTCCACCACCGGTGAGAGGCGGTGGATCTCGTCCACGAACAGTACATCGTGGGCTTCAAGGTTGGTGAGCAAGGCGGCCAGATCGCCCGGGCGCTCCAGCACGGGGCCGGAGGTCTGGCGCAGGTTGACGCCCATCTCCACGGCGATGATGTGCGCCAGTGTGGTCTTGCCCAACCCCGGCGGACCGAACAGCAGGACATGGTCCAGCGCCTCGCTACGGGCACGGGCGGCCCCGATGAAGATCTCCAATTGCTCACGCAACACCACCTGGCCGGTGTAGTCGGCCAGCCGGCGCGGCCGTATGGCCCGCTCGATGACCGCTTCGTCAGCGTTCTGGTGGGGTGTGATCAGTCGATCGGATTCGATCATGGCCAGTGGTGCCGCCTCGTTGGCGGCCAGTCTATCGGATCGTCATGCGCCACGGCTATTTGCGCACCGTCGCCTGCAAGGCACGGCGGATGAGTTCTTCGCTGGGCAGACCGTCGCTCTTGACGCCGTTGACCATACGCTGGGCATCGGCGGGCTTGTAGCCCAGGGCGACCAGCGCCGCGGCGGCATCGTCGACCGCCGAGCCGGTGGCTTGTCCGGCACCGGTCGCGGGATTGAACGGGGCGGAGAGATCCAGCTTGCCGATGCGATCGCGCATCTCGATGAGCAGGCGCTCGGCGGTTTTCTTGCCGATACCCGGCAGACGGGTCAGGGCCGTGGTGTCGCCCTCCTGCACGCAGCGGGTGAACATATCCACCGACATGCCCGAGAGGATCAACAAAGCCAGCTTGGCGCCGACGCCGTTGACCTTGATGAGGTCACGAAACAGCGCCCGCTCCGCCAGCGTGCCGAAGCCGAACAACACATGGGCGTCCTCGCGCACCACCAGGTGGGTGTGCAACGACACCTTGGCCCCTTGCTCGGGCAGTGCGGCCAGGGTGGTCATGGACACCTCGACCTCATAGCCCACGCCGCCGACGTCGATGAGCACCGTCGGCGGTTGTTTGGCAGCCAACTGGCCGGTCAGGCGGCCGATCATCGCCAGCCCCGTCGACGACCGGTGGAGCGACCGGCCTTGGCGCCCAAGCCCAACAGCGAACCGGCCACATGACCGTGGCAGACCGCCACGGCCAGGGCATCCGCGGCATCGGCCTGCGGGCTGGCGGCGAGCTTCAACAATGCGCACATCATATGTTGCACCTGCTCCTTGCTGGCCCGGCCGGTGCCGACCACCGATTGTTTGATGAGGGCCGGGGCGTACTCGGCGACCGGCAGGCCGCACTGCGCCGCGGCGCAAATGGCCACCCCACGCGCCTGGCCGAGCTTGAGCGCGGAGTCCGGGTTGCGGTGGACGAACACCTGCTCCACAGCCACGGCGGTGGGCCGATGCTCGGCCACCAGCGCGCGGATGGAATCGAAAATGGTCAACAAGCGCTCGGCGACCGGGCGGGTGAGATCGGTGCGGATACACCCGCTGGCCACATAGGCCGGCTGGTGGCCGATCATGTCGATCACACCGAAACCGGTGATGCGGGAGCCGGGGTCGATGCCGAGGATGCGGCTGGCCGCGTCCCCCTGCCCCCGCACGGCGGCGGTCATCCCAGCTGCGCCAGGACGTCCTCGGGAATATCGGCGTTGGAGTACACGTTCTGGGTGTCGTCCAGGTCTTCGAGCATGTCCAGCAGTTTGATCATCTTGAGCGCATCGTCACCGGTGAGGGTGGCATTGACCGCCGCCCGCATGGTGACCTCGGCCGACTCCGGCGCCAGGCCGGCGGCGGTCATGGCGTCCTTCACCGCCTGGAAGTCCGCCGGCTGGGTCAGCACATCCACCGAGCCGTCGTCATTGGTGACGATATCCTCGGCACCGGCCTCCAGCGCCACCTCCATGACCCGGTCCTCGTCGGTGCCGGGCGGGTAGCTGATGACGCCGGTTTCGGTGAACTGGAAGGCCACCGAGCCGGAGGTGCCCAGGTTGCCCCCACACTTGCTGAAGCAATGGCGCACCTCGGCCACGGTTCGGTTGCGGTTGTCGGTCATGCAATCGACCATCACCGCCACGCCGCCGGGGCCGTAGCCCTCGTAGCGGATTTCCTCGTAGACCACATCGTCCAGCTCGCCGGCGCCGCGTTTGGTGGCGCGCTCGATGGTGTCCTTGGTCATGTTGGCGGTCAGCGCCTTGTCCACCGCCAACCGCAGACGCGGGTTCATGGACGGGTCGGACCCGCCACCCATGCGGGCGGCAACGGTGATCTCGCGGATGAGCCGGGTAAAGAGTTTGCCGCGTTTGGCATCCTGGGCGTTTTTACGGTGCTGGATGTTCGCCCACTTGCTATGACCTGCCATGTAACCCTCTGCCAATCAAAACGATGGCGTAATTTACCACTTACCGCCGGTCTCGGCGGGTATCCGAGAACACCCTGTCATCGGGACGCAATATTTGTCGTTGACTCAAGTGTACGAAGAACACTAACATCGGTGTCCAACTTACACTAAGTGTCGTGCCATGCCGTCCATCATCGTCAGCACAGATGTCGTGCTCTTCAGCATCCAGGCCGAACGGCTCGAGGTGCTGCTGGCGCCCGTCGGCGACGCCTGGCGGCTGCCCGGTGGCGATGTCAGTGCCGACGACGACCTGGACGCCTGCGCCCGGCGCGTACTCACCGAAGCCACCGGCTTCGCCGATTTATACCTGGAGCAACTGTATACCTTCGGCCGGCCGGGTCGGGACCCGGCGCAGCGGGCCATCAGCGTGAGCTATTTCGCCATCACCCCGCTGGCCGGCGACACCCGGGCGCGGATGGTCATGCCCCAGGGCTTGACCTGGCACGCCCTGGACGCCCTGCCGACGCTGACGCTGGACCACCAGGAGATCGTGGCCCTGGCTCATCATCGGCTCGCCAACAAGCTGGCGTATTCCACGATCGCGCTGCGCTTCATGCCCGAGCATTTCACGTTGCCCGCCTTGCAGGCGGTATACGAAACCATTCTCGGCGAGTCGCTGGATAAGCGGAATTTCCGCAAGCGCGTGCTGGCCATGGCCTGTATCGAACCGACCGATGGCTTTGCCCGCGAGGGCAACCATCGACCGGCGCGGCTGTACCGGATGACCCGGCCCGGCTGCGTGGACTTCATCAAGTAGGCGCCTGAACGAGGCCTTTGGAGACTTGCCCTCATGAGCACCGCACCCCTCATCGACTTCACCCGCGGCTACCGTCTGGCGCCCGTGCAGGTGCCCCCGATGGTGGAGGAACAGCTCGAGCCCGGTGAGCGCGACGAGCTGGTCGCCCGCATCACCCGCCTGCTGAAAGCCAACGACGCCAAGCTGGTGGCGCACTACTACACCTCGCCCGAGTTGCAGGAGCTGGCCGACGCCACCGGCGGGTACGTCTCCGACTCCCTGGACATGGCGCGTTTCGGCACCGAGTGCGACGCCTCGACCCTGGTGGTCGCCGGCGTGCGTTTCATGGGCGAGACGGCCAAGATCCTCAACCCGGAGAAGCGGGTAATCATGCCCGACCTGGAGGCCAACTGCTCGCTGGACATCGGTTGTCCGCCGGAGGATTTCAACGCCTTCTGCAACGACCATCCCGAGCGTACCGTGGTCGTCTACGCCAACACTTCGGCGGCCGTGAAGGCCCGCGCCGACTGGATGGCCACCTCCGGCATCGCGCTCGATCTGGTCCGACACCTGCACGAGCGCGGCGAGAAGATTCTCTGGGCCCCCGACAAGCACCTGGGCGCCTGGGTGCAGCGAGAAACCGGCGCCGACGTGCTGTTGTGGGACGGCGCCTGCGTGGTCCACGAGGCATTCAAGGCCGACGGCTTGCTCGCGCTGAAGGCCGAACACCCCACGGCAAAGGTGCTGGTCCACCCCGAATCGCCGGCCGATGTCGTTGCGCTGGCCGATGTGGTCGGCTCGACCACCGCGCTGATCAAAGCGGTGCGGGAGATAGACGCCGACACCTTCATCGTGGCGACCGACCGCGGCATCTTCCACAAGATGCGCGAAGTCGCACCGGAGAAGCTGCTGCTGGAGGCCCCCACCATGGGCAAGGGCGCCACCTGCGTCAGTTGTGCGCACTGCCCGTGGATGGCCATGAACGGCTTGCGCAGCCTCGCCGCCGTGCTGGAGAGCGGGCGCAACGAGATCCACGTCGAGCGGGCGATCCGCGAGCGCGCCGTGCGCCCCATCCGCCGGCTGCTGGACTTCGCCGCCAGCCGCAAGCAGGTGGTGATGGGCAACAACGACGCCTAGTACAACGCCCTAATACAAAAGCCTCACACGACCCCATACTTTCGACCACAATACGGAGACGTACCCGTGTTCTCAGGGGTGGGAGGTGTGCGTGTCGGATTGGGGGACATCCAGCAGGGACGCCGCTGTATCGCCGCGACCGGTCGAGCTGGATTACCTGGCCGACCTGCTTCGCATCGAGTGCGCGCGCACCGCCCGCTATGGGCAGAGCCTGGCGCTCGCCATCCTCAGCGGCTACGGGGCGGACGATGCGGTGATCCGTTCGCGCCTGCGCCGCTCCGACATCCTGGTGGCCTTGTCCAACCAGCGCGCGGCGGTCATCCTGCCGCACACCAGCGCCGAGCAGGCAAGCGCGGTCATCCGCCGGCTTCGCCAGACACCGTCGGCAGCGGGCTCACCGCTGCGTGCCGGCCTGGCGCAGTACCCTAACCCTTGCGCCGATGCCGCCGCGCTGATCGAGACCGCCCTCGACGGCAGCCGTCCCCTGCCCCCGCTGGCGATCGACACACCCCCGCCAGCGGCCGACCACGAGCGCGACCCGCTGACCGGGGTGCGCACCCGCGATGCCTTGATGCGCCGCCTGGATGAGGAGGCGGCACGCAACCGTCGCTACCAGCAGCCATACGCGGCGCTGCTGCTGGATGCCGATCATTTCAAGAGCATCAACGATGCCTTCGGCCATCAGCGCGGCGATCAGGTTCTGGCCGAGCTGGCGCAACGGCTGCGGCACATACACCGCGCTTGCGACGAAGTGTTCCGCTACGGGGGCGATGAGTTCGTCGTGCTCCTGCCCCAGACCGCACGGGAGCAAGCCGTCGCCTTCGCGCAGCGTCTGGTCAACACCATGCGCACCACGCCACTGGCCGGTGACCCGCCGCTGACCCTGACCTTGAGCGTTGGCGTCGCCGCCTTTCCCGAGGACGGCGACCAGCCCGAGGAGGTTCTCGCCGCCGCCGACCGACGCCACTACCAGGCCAAGCGCGCCGGGCGCGATCTGTGGGTGTCGGCAGAGCAGGAGAACGCCGATCACGACCGGTTGCTGGCGCCCGAACGCCTGGTCGAGCGCGACAGCGCCAATGAAGGCCTGGCCCGTTTTCTCGTCACGCTGCCGCGCGCCGACCGCGGCCTGCTGACCCTTCAGGGCGAGGCCGGCAGCGGTCGCAGCCGGTTTCTTGCCGATGCCACCCGCCAGGCGCGCCTGCAAGGCTTCTGCGTGCTGCCGGTGCATGCCAGGCCGGC
>CBFGWV010000217.1:0-8423 GCA_965652545.1 uncultured Candidatus Competibacteraceae bacterium
GTCGTTATGACGATATGGCCGACGAGGTGCGCGAGAAGCTGGCGATTCTGATCGCCATGGATGAACCGGACGCCCCGGTCACCACCAGCGAGTGATGTCTGTCATGTGAAATTCGGTGTCTTAAATGTGGCGCTCGTGAAAACATCATGCAATATTTTCACGAGCGCCACATAACCGATACCGGACTCCCATGCACGCCCAGCAACATCCCCCTTCTCCCGATGTGTTGCGCGTTACGCTCGGTGACGACGTGCGCAAGCTGCGCAAAGCCCGCGGCCTGTCGCTGACCACCCTGGCCCAGGCGATCGGCCGCTCGGTGGGTTTCGTCAGCCAGTTGGAGCGGGGTCGCTCCCAACCTTCCATTGCCGATCTGCGTGCCATCGCCGGGGCGTTGGGTGTGCCGTTGGGTTGGTTCTTCATGGTGGACGCGCTCGATGAGGCCGAACGCGGGCATGTGGTCCGCGCCGGTGCCCGGCGGCGGCTTGGCACGGTGACCGATGGGCTGGTGGAGGAACTGCTGTCGCCGGACATCGGCGGCGCCTTCGAGACCTTCCTGAGCATTTTTGCGCCGGGGGCCGAGTTGCCGCGGCCCATGCAGCGCGATTCCGAAGAAGAAGGCTACGTCATCCAGGGCCAGCTGGATCTGTGGATCGCCGGTCGCTGGCATCACCTGCACAGCGGCGACAGCTTCCGCATCGTTCGCGAGCCGTTTCGCTGGCGCAACCCGGGCAGCGTGGAGGCGCGTGCGGTCTGGGTCATCGCGCCGCCGGTCTATTGAAGAGGCGATCGATCATGGCTGATCTTCCCGCACAGGCCCGCGTCGTCGTCATCGGCGGCGGGGTAGCCGGTTGCAGTGTGCTCTACCATCTGGTGCACAAGGGTTGGCGCGATGTGCTGTTGCTGGAGCGCGATGAACTGACCGCCGGCTCCACCTGGCACGCCGCGGGCAATTGCCCGAACTTCTCCAGCAACACCTCGCTGATGCGTCTGCAAGCCTATTCCACCCGCCTGTACCGGCAACTGGCGGCCTCGCCCGATTACCCCATCAACTATCACGTCACCGGGTCACTGCGCCTGGCCCACGATGACGAGCGCATGACCGAGTACGAATTGGTCCGCGGGAAGGGGCGCTACTACGGTGTGGACTTCGAACTGCTGAGCGTCGCCGCGCTCAAGAAGCGGTATCCATTCCTGGAGACCCACGGCCTGGTCGGTGCGCTGTGGGACCCGCTGGACGGCGACATCGACCCGGCGCAATTGACCCAGGCGCTGGCCCATGCCGCCCGCGCCGGTGGGGCGCGCATCGTGCGCGCCTGTCCGGTCGAGGGGCTGAGTCAGGCGGCCGATGGGCACTGGGTCGTGACTACCGCCCACGGTGAGGTGCGCGCGGATATCGTCGTCAACGCGGCCGGATATCTCGCCCCGCAGGTCGCCGCGATGATGGGCCGGCAACTGCCCTCGGTGGTGCTGGAGCATCAATACCTGGTCACCGCATCGCTGCCGGAACTGGCGGCGCGCGAGGGTACCTTGCCGCTGCTGCGCGATCCGGACGAGAGCTATTACCTGCGCCAGGAGCGCGATGCCTTGCTGCTGGGGCCGTACGAACACCACGGTGCCCGGGCAGTGTGGGCCGACGGGCTGCCGACGGATTTTGCCTTTCAGCTCTTCCCCGATGATCTCGATCGCATCGAGTCCTACATCAGTAAGGCCTGCGAGCGTGTTCCCTTGCTGGCCAGCGTCGGGATTCGCAAGGTGGTCAACGGCCCCATCCCGTACACGCCCGACGGCAACCCGTTGATCGGGCCGGTGCCCGGGCTGCGCAACGCTTTTGAGTGCTGCGCCTTTTCCTTTGGCATCACCCAGGGTGGTGGTGCCGGCAAGCTACTGGCCGACTGGATCGTCGACGGCGAGCCGGAGTGGGATTTGTGGTCCTGCGATCCGCGTCGCTTCACTGCCCATGCCACCCCGAAGTACACGCAAGCCCGCGCGCTGGAGGTGTATCACCACGAGTACGCCATCGCCTTTCCCAACGAGGAGCGCCCCGCGGGCCGACCGACGAAGACCTCACCCGTGACACCGTTGCTGGCGGCCAAGGGCGCGCGCTTCGGCGCCCGCAACGGCTGGGAGCGGCCGACCTGGTTTCCGCGTGCAGGGGATGACCCGGACCGGCCGCCGACATTCGCCCGCCCTGCCTGGTTCGAGACCGTGGCCGAGGAATGTAAAGCGGTTGCCCGGTGCGCCGGTGTGATCGACATGAGCGGCTTTACCCGCTTCGAGGTCGGCGGTGCCGGCGCGGCCACCTGGTTGGACCGGCTTAGTTGCTCGCGGTTGCCCGCACCGGGGCGGGTCGGCCTGGCCTATTTGTGCGGGCCTTCCGGTGCCATCGTCAGCGAGCTGACCATCGCCCGCCTGGCGAGCGACCGGTTCTGGCTGATATCCGCCGCGGCCGCCCAGTGGCATGACCGCGACTGGTTGCACCGGCACCTGCCGGACGATGGCTCGGTGCGCATCGATGAGCTGACCGACACCGTCGGCACGCTGGTCCTGGCCGGCCCGCACAGCCGCGGCATTCTCGCGGCGCTCACCGACGCTGCGCTGGACAGCGCTGCCTTCCCCTGGTGTTCGGCGCGTCGGATCAGCGTTGCCGGTGTGCCGCTGTGGGCCCTGCGGATCAACTACGTGGGCGAGTTGGGATGGGAGCTGCACGCGCCCCTGGATGCGCTCGATCGGGTGTACTCGGCGTTGTGGACGGTCGGCGTCGAACACGGGCTGGTCGATTTCGGGTTGTACGCCATGGACAGCCTGCGGCTGGAGAAAGGCTACCGCGGCTGGAAACAGGACATCGACCAGGACCTGACTCCGCTGGAGGCCGGCTTGGACCGCTTCGTGGACGCGGGCAAGACGCATTGCATCGGTGCTGGGGCGCTGGCCGCCCAACGCGCGCATGGGTTGGCCTGCCGGGTGGTGTCGATGACGGTGGACAGCGCCGATTGCGATGCCAGCCCCGGCGCGGCGGTGCTGGCGGGCGACGATACGGTGGGGCTGGTGACCTCCGCCGGCTACGGCCATCGGGTCGGGCGGTCGTTGGCGCTGGCGGTCGTCCACGCCCGTCTGGCAGCCCCCGGCACGGCACTACGCGTGGCGATCAACGGTCAGGCGGTGCCTGCCCGTGTGGTGGCCGAACCGCTGTACGACCCTCACAACCTGCGCCTGCGCGCCTGACCGGGACGACAACCCATGAGCGTTTCACTCCCTGACCGCGTCGATGTCGTGATCATCGGCGGTGGCATCATCGGCTGCTCGATCGCCTATCACCTCACCCGCCTGGGCATCAGCGATGTGCTGCTGCTCGAGCGCAAACAACTCACCTGCGGGACGACCTGGCATGCCGCCGGGCTGATTGGCCAATTGCGTGCCACGCGGCGGATGACCGAGTTGGCCAAATACACCTCGGAACTGTTGCATACCCTGGAGCAGGAAACCGGGCAGGCCACTGGCTTCAAGCAGAACGGCTCCATATCGCTGGCCCTGAATCCAGAGCGCTTCGAAGAGCTCAAGCGCGGCGCGTCGATGGCCAAGAACTTCGGCCTGGCGGTGGATGTGATCACTCCCGAGGACATCCGCGCGCTGTGGCCGTTGGTGGACCTGACCGGCGTGGTCGGCGGCGTGTACCTGCCCAAGGACGGCCAAGCCAACCCCATCGACACCACCCAGGCCTATGCCAAGGGTGCCCGTCAGCGCGGCGCCCGCATCGTCGAAGGCGTGCGGGTGACGCGCATCCTCAGTGCCAACGGCCGCGCCTGTGGGGTGGCCACCGATGCCGGAGTCGTGCACGCGACGACCGTGGTGCTGGCCGCGGGCATGTGGTCGCGGACGCTGGCGGCGGATGTCGGCGTGTCCATCCCCCTGCATGCGGCCGAGCACTTCTATATCGTCACCGAGCCCATGACCGAAGTGCCTCGCGAGTTGCCGGTGATGCGGGTGCCGGATGAGTGCACCTACTACAAAGAGGATGCCGGCAAGCTGCTGGTCGGTGCCTTCGAGCCGGTGGCCAAGCCCTGGGGCATGGACGGCATACCGGCGGATTTCGCCTTCGACGCCTTGCCGGACGACATCGACCACTTTGCGCCGATTCTCGAGCAGGCTGGTGCGCGCGTGCCGTTGCTGGCGCGGGCCGGTATCCAGACCTTCTTCAACGGTCCGGAGAGTTTCACGCCGGACGACCGCTACCTGCTCGGCGAGACGGCGGAACTGGCCGATCTGTTCGTGGCCTGCGGGTTCAACTCCATTGGCATCCAGAGCTCCGGCGGGGCGGGCAAGGCCTTGGCGCAGTGGATTCGCGACCGCCACGCGCCGATGGACCTCACCGACGTCGATGTGCGGCGGATGCAGCCCTTCCAGAGCAATCGGCAGTACCTGCGCGATCGCACCGTGGAGACATTAGGGCTGCTCTATGCCATGCACTGGCCGTATCGCCAACCGGAAACCGCACGCGGGGTGCGCCGCTCCCCCTTTCACGAGCGCCTGCTTGCGCAGGGCGCGGTGATGGGCGAGATGGCCGGTTGGGAGCGCCCCAACTGGTTCGCCCCTGCCGGCAGCGATGCCCGCTATGCCTACAGCTGGGGGCGGCAGAACTGGTTCGAGCACTGCGCCGCCGAATGCCGCGCACTGCGCGACGAGGTGGTGCTGTTCGACCAGAGTTCGTTCAGCAAGTACCTGGTGCAAGGCCGCGACGCGCTGGCGGTGCTCAACCGGGTGTCGGTGGCCGATCTGGACGTGGCGCCGGGGCGTATCGTCTACACCCAATGGCTGAACGCGCGTGGCGGGATCGAGGCGGACCTGACCATCACCCGTCTGGCGACAGACCGCTTTCTGGTGGTGACGACGGCTGCCGGCCAGACGCGCGACCTGGCCTGGCTCAACCGCCATATCACCGACGATGCCCACTGCCTGGCGGTGGACATGACCTCCGCCCTGCCGATGCTGGGCGTGATGGGGCCAAAGTCCCGTGCGCTGCTGGAGGCGGTATCCGGCGAGGACTTGTCCAATACGGCGTTCCCTTTCGCCAGCTCGCGCGAGATCGAGATCGGCTACGCTCGGGTGCGTGCCAGCCGCATCACCTATGTCGGTGAACTGGGTTGGGAGTTGGTCATCCCGGCGGAGTTCGCGGCCCATGTCCACGACACGCTGGTGGCCGCCGGTGCGGCGTTCGGCCTGCGGCCGGCGGGCATGCACGCGATGAACAGCGCGCGCATGGAGAAAGGCTACCGTCACTGGGGGCACGACATCGCCATCGAAGACACGCCGCTGGAAGCGGGCCTGGCGTTCTGTGTGGCCTGGGACAAACCCGGTGGGTTCATCGGCCGCGAGGCGCTGCTGCGCCAGCGCGAGCGGGGCGTGCCGCGGCGGCGGTTGGTGCAGTTCAAACTCGCCGACCCGGCCCGCCTGTTGTATCACGAGGAGCCCATCCTCGCCGACGGCCGCATCGTCGGCAGCATCACCTCGGGCATGTACGGGCACCGGCTCGAGGCCAGTCTGGGCATGGGGTATGTCGAACACCCCGACGGCGTCAGCGCGCAGTGGCTGGAGCGCGCGCGCTTTGAGATCGAGGTCGCCTGGGCACCGGTGGCCGCGGTCGGGCAGTTGCAAGGTTTTTACGACCCGCGCAGTGAGCGGATCCGGATGTAAGTTGTCGATAGTGGGCAGGATGTAATCCAGGAGCCTGTCTGACTTGAGCGTCCGTAGCGAGGGGAGTCGGTATCGAGGCAGATTTTTCGATCGTTTGCGGAAGATAGCCGTAGCTATCTGACAATAACGATCGGGAAATATGGCCGATATCCGGCTTCCCGCAGTAGGACAGTCTCAAGTCAGACAGGCTCCTCAGACAGGAGTCCATGCATGTGGAACCACGCCAGTGATACCGCCGACGCAGGCCATCCCAGCCATATCGTAGTGTTCAGGTCTGCCGGCGAGGGCAACGCCGCGGTCCTCACCGCAACGCTGAACCTGGAGCCGTCCGCGCAAGCCTCGCCAAGCGCCGGTATCCGCCTGCTGTGTACGCGTATCGGGCAGCGACCGATGGCCAAGCTGTATTGTCGATTGGGTGCGGCGGCCGTGGTATTGGACGAAGTGGCGGCGCGGTCCCTGGCGCAATCGTCGGCGGTCGCCGGTGTGTTCCCCAATCGGCGTCGAACCATTCCCACGCCCGTCGCCCCCGTGGAAACGCCACGGCCTGACGCCGCAATGTCCCGCGATCTCACCTGGGCATTGCAGGCCGTGGGCGTCGAACGCGGGGATGAGCGGCTCAGTGGGCGCGGTATCAAGCTGGCGGTGCTGGACACCGGTATCGACCTGATGCACCCGGATTTCGAGGGGCGCGTCGACGAGGGCACTACCGCAGTCAGCTTCGTACCCGGCCAGCGGGTGCAGGATGGCCATGGTCACGGTACTCATTGTTGCGGCCTGGCCGCCGGCCCGCGCCAGCCGGTCGAGGGCCCGCGCTACGGCCTGGCCCACGGTGCGCAGCTGCTGGTGGGAAAGGTGCTGGACGATACCGGCGCCGGCTGGGACGACATCATCCTCGATGGCATGGAATGGGCGGTGGATCAGGGCGCACGGCTGATCTCCATGAGCCTGGGCTCGCCGCGCCAACTGAATGAGCCGGCCAATCCGATCTACGAGAACATCGCCCGCGTGCTGATCGACGACCCCAATGGCGTGCTCGTCATCGCGGCGGCCGGTAATGAAAGCCGGCGAACGGCGGCGCATTTGTGCCCGGTCGCCCACCCGGCGGCGGCGCCGTCCATCATGGCGGTCGGTGCCATCGGGCCGGATCTGCAGGTGACGGACTTCAGCTGCGCCGAGCTGGATGCCATCGGTGAGCTGGATGTCTGCGCCCCGGGTGCGGATGTGCGCTCGGCCTGGCCGGGTGGCGGTTACCGCAACGCCTCGGGTACCAGTATGGCGACCCCGCTGGTCGCCGGGGCCGCCGCGTTGTGGCTGGAGTCGTCGCCCGAACTGACGCCGCGTCTGCTATGGGAGCGGCTGATCGCCGGCGTGCAGCGGCTGGAGCCGCGACGCGACTACGGCCATGGCCTGGTGCAGGTTCCGTGAGCATACCCCTGCCGGGGGGCGGTGAATGAAAGTCCACATCGTGCTGGACCTCGACCGCCTGCCCGACCGCGAGAGCCGGCTGCGTGTCGTGTCGGCCTTGGAGCAGGCGTTTTCGCTACAGGTGACCAACCGCAGCCGGGCCGAACGCTACGGCGTCATCTCCGCGGAGGTGCGGGCCGAGGACATCGAGCGCATCAAGGCTTTCGATGCCGTGAAATCCTGCCGCGGCGACGGCCCGCAGTCGGCGCTGTAGTGGCCCTGGTGTAACGCACCCGTACCGGAGGACTCGTTTCTGCCGGTCATGTTGCGGTGGATAGGTCGAGTGATATGTAGGATGGGTTGAGCACAAGCGATACCCATCATCCCGGACCCACGGAGCAGGCCCACAGCGACACCCCGACCAGCACGGCAAGAATGGCCGTTTCGGCGACCATCAGCACGACAGGCTTCCAGCCCACCACCGCCAGCTTCTGCAGCGATGTCCTCAAGCCCAGGGCGGCAATGGCGGTGATCAGGCACCACCGCGACACCTCGGTGAGCAGGCCGACGGCGGGCGCGGGAATGACGCCGGTGCTGTTGATCAGCACCAGCCCCACGAAGACCAACAGAAACCCCGGCAGCAGCGGCGGGCGGCCACTGCCGGTGCCGACCGTTTGGCGGCGATAGAGCAGGGTGAAAACCATCACCGCCGGGACCAGCATCGCCACCCGCAGCAGCTTGACGAAGGTGGACACATCGCCGGCCTGCGGCGAGATCATGTACCCGGCCCCGACCACCTGGGCGACATCGTGGATGGTGCCGCCGAGAAAAATCCCCGCCTGCGTGTCGTCCAGCCCGAGCGACCGTACCAGAATGGGGTAGATGACCATGGCCATGGTCGATAAGGTCGTGACACCCACCACGGTGAGGATGATATTGCGCTCGGCCGACTCGTGGCGCGGCATCACCGCCGACAGGGCGAGCGCCGCCGAGGCGCCGCAGATGGCCACCGCACCGCCGGTGAGCAGCCCCAGGTCACGATCCAGGCCCAGCACGCGGGACAGCAGCCAGCCGGCGAGAATGGTCAGTACCACGGCAGCGACCATGGTCACCACCGGCGCCAGCCCCAGGGCCATGATCTGCTCCAGGGTGATGCGCACCCCCAGCAGCGCGACACCGACGCGCAGAATGGTCCGGGCGGCGAACTGGATGCCGGCGACGCAACGGCCTTCCTCGGACAGAAAATGCAAGGCCATTCCCAGCAGCAAGGCGTACAGCAGGGTCGGGCCGCCGTAGTGCTCGGACAGAAAAGTCGTCGCCAATGCGATGGT
>CBFGWV010000218.1:0-8349 GCA_965652545.1 uncultured Candidatus Competibacteraceae bacterium
CACATGCCGTTCGGCGACAGCCAATCGCGAATGCGGTCAAAATCGAACAAGCCTTCCAGCAGCCGCGCGTAGTCCGTAACCGAGTCGATTACCGTCACGCACAAATCACCGATCTCGTGGTCACCCAGTCGCGCCAACGATACCGGCGGGATATCCGCAATGAGGTACTGGCGGATCTCGCGGCTGCGGGCATAAATGGCGTTGGTCAGCGACTCCGTCGCCGGCCCCCCATTGCCGACATTGAACTTGACGCCAAAATCCCCATCCGGGCCACCGGGATTGTGACTGGCCGACAGGATGAACCCGCCGTCGGCACCATGGTGGCGGATCAGTGCCGAGACCGCCGGCGTGGACAGCAGACCATCGCGCCCCACCAGCAACTGGCGCACACCGTTGGCCACCGCCATACGAACGACCGTCTGCAATGCGACATCGTTGTGGTGACGGCCATCGCCGCCGAGCACCAGCACCCCACCCCGGCATTGCGGGACGGCATCGAACACCGACTGAATGAAATTTTCCAGATAATGCGGTTGGCTGAAGACCTTCACGGTCTTGCGAAGCCCCGACGTCCCGGGTTTCTGATCGTCGAACGGCTGCGTGGCAATCGTGTGCACGTCCATGCAGGCAAAAGCTCTCAGGTGGCCAATGATGAGCAAAAGACCAGCGTACCGCCCGGCTGTTCCGTTTGGGACGCCGGACTCACGTCTTCAGAAAGCTTACACCTCAGGAGTCTGTACCGCGCCAACCGCCGACCGCTTGCACCGGCTGTGGGCTGCCACCGGCGGTCACCCAGGCCACCAGCGCCTCCCGCGGGCCTGTGGCCACCGTCTCCGGCAGCGGTACGTCCACCACCCAAAGCCCGCCGTCCCGACGCGCCTCGCGGCGGTCGTACCCCGTGACCACGAAATCGTGCCGCAAGGTCACGCCCCGATTCTCGCCCGCGCCGACCGGCGTCTCCAGCCCGAAACCCAGGCGCGCGACATGCACCGTCACCAACCCGTCGGGTTCCGCCGTGGGCGTGAACTGCACCCGAACAGTCCCCTGTCCCTCCTCGAGCCGCAGATACCCCCCGCCGCCGTCATCGGTCGCCGGCAATGAGCCGCCCCGAAACCAGCCCCGCCACTCATGGCCATCGACAAAGAAGCCGGGCGTGTACACCTGCCCATCGTCCCACAGCGCAAGATCGCGCTGGCGCGTGCTGAACCCCGGGCGGGCGAAGCGATCCGGCCAACCCAGACGGTCCCAGTAATCCACATGCAAGGCCACCGGCACAATGCGCCGCCACAGCCCAGGATCATCCATCATCCCCGACAACCAGCGGTCCGCCGGCGGACAACTGTTGCAGCCCTCAGAGGTGAACAGCTCCAGCATCTGCACCCGTTCGGGACCCGACTCCCAGGACTGGCCCGCAACTGCGGTGGATGCGCCCAGCAAGACCAGTGACAATGCCCACACGCGCATGACGACGCTCCCGTTCGAGACGTGTGAACACCTACGCAAACGCCACCGCCATGGATGCCGAAATGCCCGCCGACGCCACCGACCTGCCCTACTCCCCCGCCTGCGAAGAAAACAAACGCCCTATCCTCGCCGTGCTCACCCAATGGCTGACCGAACCGGGCGCACTGCTGGAAATCGGCAGCGGCACCGGCCAACACGCCGTATTCTTCGCCCCCGCCCTGCCGCACCTCACCTGGCAGCCCAGTGACAAAGCCGACTTCCTACCCGCCGCAGCCGCCTGGGTTCGGCGCTATCCCGCACCCAACCTCCTGCCACCGCTGGAACTCGACGTCAGCATGGACGTATGGCCAGTGACCGCAGCGGACGCCGTCTACGCCGCCAATGTCACCCACATCATGCACTGGCCCGACGTGCAGCGGCTGTTCCAGGGCGTATCCCGCCTCTTGCCGGAAGGTGGACTGTTTATCCTCTACGGCCCGTTCGGCCACGGCGAACACACCGCCGCGAGCAATCGGCAATTCGACAGCGGCTTGAGAATGCGCGACCCCGGCATGGGGGTGCGAGAGATCGTCGACCTGGAGCGGGAAGCCGCGGCAAACGGCTTAACGCCAGCCGGCCGCCACGATATGCCGCGCGACAACCAAATCCTGGTCTGGCGCAAGAGCCAACAGTAGGAGCAATAAGACAAGAAAAACGTACAGCCTCGAGCGCAGCCGAACCCGACCAGCCACCAAAGATAGCCGAGTGAGTCGGGCGGGTCTTGGTCAGACCGTCGGCCGCATGGATGCGGCCGTCGAGCCTACAGGGATGTATTCACGGCGAGTCGGACCGAGACCTGCCCGACTCGCTCAGCGGCGGACGAGCTCAGCGCCCGCCGAGGGACAGCCGGCCTCTGGCCGGCTACCGGTTCCAAACCGGTGCTCCCAGGGAGGATCCCAGGGGGAAACCGGCGCCTCAGGCCACCGTGACCGCGGTGTCCAGATACACGTCCTGAATGGCATTGAGCAATGTCACACCATCGGCCATCGGCTTCTGGAAGGCCTTGCGTCCGGAGATCAATCCCATGCCGCCGGCGCGCTTGTTGATCACCGCCGTACGCACCGCCTGGGCCAGATCGTCGGCACCGCCCGAGGCACCACCGGAGTTGATCAAGCCGGCACGGCCCAGATAACAGTTGGCCACCTGCCAGCGGGTCAGATCGATGGGGTGATCCGCCACCAGATCGCCATACACCTTCTTACTGGTGTGCCCGAAGCCCACCGCTGGGTAACCGCCGTTGTTCTCCGGCTGCTTCTGCTTGACGATATCCGCCTGGATCGTCGCCGCCAGATGATTCGCCTGACCGGTCAAATCGGCGGACACATGGTAATCGGTGCCATCCTTCTTGAACGCCGGATTACGCAGGTACGCCCACAATACCGTCACCAGCCCCAGCTCATGGGCACGGGCAAACGCCTCGGACACCTCCTGGATCTGCCGACGGCACTCATCCGAACCGTAGTAGATCGTCGCCCCGACCGCGATCGCGCCCATATCGAACGCCTGATCCACCTGGGCGAACAGCGTCTGATCGTACTTCGCCGGATACGTCAGCGCCTCATTGTGATTCAGCTTGACCATGAACGGGATCTTATGGGCATAGCGGCGCGCCACCGACCCCAGCACACCCAGCGTCGAGGCCACACAATTGCAACCGCCCTCGATGGCCAGCTCGACGATGTTCTTGGGGTCGAAATAGATCGGGTTGGGGGCGAATGAGGCGGCACCGGAATGCTCCACCCCCTGGTCCACCGGCAGAATCGACACGAACCCCGTGCCAGCCAGGCGACCGTTGTTCAGAATGGCTTGATAATTACGCAGGACGGTAACGCTGCGATCGGTATCCGCCATCACCCGATCGACGAAATCCGGCCCGGGCAAATGAATGTGATCGGCGGTGATACCTTGGCATTGATAGCCCAACAGGCTGTCTGCTTCACTGCCAAGCAACGCGGCGATGTCGGTCATGGAAACGGTCCTCTAGAGGCTTCTGAGTGGCTTGGCCGGCGGCGCCGGCGCGAAGCAAAAAACCGGCGCGAATGATACAACGATTGCCGCGCGCGTGCCCGTGGCAAGCGTACCGGACCCCGGCTCCGCTCAAGCCTCAGACTGCGCGACAACGGCGCCGGTTCGCGGCGCCAATGCCCACAGGAAGGCCAGCGCCACCAGCGCACACACTGTCATCACGCCGGCCATGCCCAAAGCCCCGTAATGCGCCAACGCCCCGACGACTACACTGGCAAGCGTAGCAACACCGAACTGCAGCGTGCCCAGCAATGCCGACGCCATCCCCGCCCGGTGTGCCTGCTGACTCAACGCGCAAGCGGTGGCGTTGGGGAACGAAAAGCCCAGGGTGCTCACGAACAGGAACAACGCCACCAGCAACGCCGGCAACCCGCCCCAGCCGGTGATCGACACCAGAAGCAGCAACCCCGAAAACACCGTCAGCATGGTCAGAGTGGCTGGCAGAATGCGGTCCGGCGTGGTGCGCTTGAGCAGTTTTGCATTGACTTGGGCGGCGAGAATCAAGCCCGCGGCGTTGGCACCGAATACCCAGCCGAAGTTCGTGGGCGCCATGCCGTAGATATCGATGAGAACGAACGACGAACCGGTGATATAGGCGAACAACGCCGCCTGGCCGCTACCGCCGGCCATCGCATAGCGCATGAACGAGCGGTCCGTCAGCAGGCCGGCATACTGCGTGGCCACATGGCGACCGAAACCCGGGGCGCGATGCCGCCGATCGACGGGCAGGGTTTCAGGGATGAACCGCCAGACCAGAACCACGCACGCCACCGACGCGAAGGTCAGCACCAGAAAGATCGACTGCCAGCCGGCAAGCTCCAGCATCACCGCCCCGGCCGGCGGTGCCAGAATCGGCGCCACGCCCATGATCAACATCAGCCAGGAAAACACCTGCGCTCCGCTGCGCGTATCGAAGCAGTCACGCACGATGGCGCGCGGAATGACCATCCCCGCACAACCCCCGAGGGCTTGGGCGAAGCGCATCACGATAAGTGTCTCGATATTGCTGGCCAAGGCACACCCCAGGGACGCGAGCGCAAAGGTGACCAGGCCAAGATACAAAGGGCGCTTGCGCCCGTAGCGGTCAGCCAGCGGGCCGTACACTGCCTGGCCCAGGGACAGACCGATGAAGTACGCCGCCAGCGACCATTGCACCGCGGTGGCATCGGTGTGCAAGGCCAGCACCAGCGCGGGGAAGGTCGGCAGGTACATATCGATTGACAATGGGCCGAGGGCAATTACCAGGCCCAGCACAACCACCAGCGTACGGGTGTTGAACGTCATGGACACATCCTTTCGGCACCGCCAGGAGCCTGTCGAGTGCTTCTGCGGGACGTCGCTGGCGACGTCGGGCGCGGCGGTGGATAAACGAAAACGGCGGCCGGATCGCGGCCGCCTGAGGGGTGGGTTAACTATACGCTTGCGTCTGGAAAATGCGAAGGCGGATCAGAAGCGATCCAGCACGTCGGTGAGCCGCTGCACGGGGATGATCTCCAACCCGCCGATGCGCCCCGCCTTGGGTGTGTTGGCCTTGGGGGCGATGGCCTGGCGAAAACCGTGCTTGGCCGCCTCTCGCAGGCGCTCCTCGCCATTGGGCACCGGGCGGATCTCCCCGGCCAGCCCGACCTCGCCAAAGGCGACCAGGCCATTGTCCAGCGGCCGGTTACGAAAGCTCGACAACGCCGCCATGATCACCGGCAGGTCGGCTGCGGTTTCGGCGATTCGCACACCGCCCACGGCATTGACGTAGACGTCCTGGTCGGTCATCGCGATACCGCCATGACGGTGCAGAACGGCCAGCAGCATGGCGAGTCGGTTTTGCTCCAGCCCCAGGGTGACGCGGCGCGGATTGCCCGCGTGCGACTCGTCCACCAGGGCCTGGATCTCCACCAGCAGTGGTCGGGTGCCCTCGCGGGTGACCATGATCACGCTGCCGGGCACCGGCTCGTCATGACGTGAGAGAAAAATGGCCGACGGGTTGCTGACTTCCTTCAAACCCCCTTCGGTCATGGCGAAGACGCCCAGCTCGTTGACCGGGCCGAAGCGGTTCTTGACCGCGCGCATCACCCTGAACCGGCTGCCGGATTCGCCCTCGAAATACAGCACCGTGTCGACCATGTGCTCCAGAACCCGCGGGCCGGCGATCGCGCCTTCCTTGGTGACATGGCCGACCAGGAACACCGCCGTCCCCGAGGTTTTGGCGAAGCGGGTCAGCAGCGCGGCGCTTTCGCGCACTTGCGCCACCGCTCCGGGGGCCGAGCTCAGGCGTTCGGTGAAGATCGTCTGGATGGAGTCGATCACCATGACCCGGGGCCGATGCGCCTCGGCCGTCGCGAGAATCGTCTCCACGCAGGTCTCGGCCAGCAGTTTAAGCCGCTCCCGCGGCAGTCCGAGACGGGATGCGCGCAGGCTGACCTGGCGTGGCGATTCCTCGCCGGTGACGTACAGACAGGGTTCGTGCTCGGCCAGGTGCGCGACCGCTTGCAACAGCAAGGTCGACTTACCGATGCCGGGGTCGCCGCCCACCAGAACGACCGAGCCGATGACCAGACCGCCGCCCAACACGCGATCGAGCTCGCCGATGCGGGTCCCCAGGCGCGACTCGGCCTCGGCCTCTACCGTATCGAGGCTTTGTACCGCACCCTGGGCGACACCCGCATACCCGCCGGTGCGACCGGGCAGTTGTGGCGTCTGCGCGGTTTCCTCCAGGCTGTTCCAGGCCCCGCAATCACCGCACTGACCGGCCCATTTGGGAGATTGCGCGCCGCACTCGCGGCAGGTGTAGAGCGTTCGGGCTTTAGCCATGCGTCCTCAGTACTCGCCACCGTATTCATAGTTCTCCGAGGCGAAGTTCTCGAACCGCGTGTACTTGCCCAGGAACGTCAGGCGCACCGAGCCGATGGGGCCGTTGCGTTGTTTGCCGATGATGATCTCGGCCACGCCTTTCTCCGCGCTGTCGGGGTTGTACACCTCGTCGCGATAGATGAAGCAAATGACGTCAGCATCCTGCTCGATGGCGCCGGATTCACGCAGGTCGGACATCACCGGCCGTTTGTTCGGCCGTTGTTCCAGGGAGCGGTTGAGCTGCGACAAGGCGATGACCGGAACATGCAGCTCCTTGGCCAGGGCTTTGAGCGAGCGGGAGATTTCGGAGATTTCGGTGGCCCGGTTCTCGGTGTTGCCGGGCACGCGCATCAGCTGCAGATAGTCGATCAACACCAACGCGAGCTGGCCGTGCTCGCGCTGCAAACGACGCGCGCGGGCGCGAATCTCTCCCGGGCTCAGGCCGGCCGAGTCGTCGATGAACATGCGGGTTTCATTGAGAATCGACACGGCGGAGGTCAGCCGTGGCCAGTCCTCTTCTTCCAGCTTGCCGGTGCGGATGCGGTGCTGGTCGATGCGCCCGAGCGACGACATCATGCGCAGGGCCAGGTGGTCGCCGGGCATTTCCATACTGAAGACGGCGACCGGTTGCTGGAGTTTGATCGCGGCGTTTTCGGCAATGTTCATGGCGAAGGTCGTCTTACCCATGGACGGTCGCCCGGCCACGATGATGAGCTCGCCGGGTTGAAGGCCGGCGGTCATCTCGTCGAAGTCGTTCCAGCCGGTGGGCACGCCGGTGATCGGGTCGTCGCGCTGGAACAGCGTATCGATGCGGTCCACGGCCATGGCCAGAAGGCTGCGGATATCCTTGAACCCCTGGCGTTGGCGGGCGCCCTGCTCTGCAATGGCGAACACCCGGCTCTCGGCCTGCTCCAGCAGTTCATGACTGCTGCGACCGTCGGGCAGGTAGGCGCTGTTGGCGATCTCGGTACCGACACTGATGAGCTGACGCAGGATGGAGCGCTCGCGGACGATATCGGCGTAGGCCCGGATGTTGGCGGCGCTGGGCGTATCGCGCGCCAGAGTGGCCAGATAGGCCAGGCCACCGGCGTCCTCCAGGTGCCCGGACAGGTCCAGCGCCTCGGCCACAGTGACGACATCGCAGGGTTTGGAGTCTTCCGTCAGCCGACGGATGGCGCTGAAGATCTTGCGATGGTCGTTGCGGTAGAAATCCTCATCGGCGATGCGGTCGGCGATCTGGTCCCAGGCGTCATTGTTCAACATCAGGCCGCCGATGACCGACTGCTCCGCCTCGACGGAGTGCGGGGGGACCTTCAGTGCCTCGGTATCGGTGTCTTTGAATGACATGGGGTCTGCTGCTCAGGGTGCGGCCGGGACATGCACCCGGACCTAACAAGATCGGTAGTGTATCCATAAAAAAAGGCGCCAGCCGCTTGCGGCTGGCGCCTTCGCTGGATGACGCCGGTCAGACTACTCGGCGACGACGTGCACCCGGATCTGTGCATCCACATCGGTGTGCAGGTGAAGGTCCACATCATACTCGCCGACCTGGCGGATGGGGCCCTCGGGCATGCGCACTTCGTGCCGCTGCAGTTCGATGCCGGCGGCGTGGACGGCCTCGGCGATGTCGGAAGGACCGACCGAACCGAACAGGCGACCTTCGTTGCCGGCCTTCACCGACAGCGTCACGACGATCTCGCCGAGCTGTTCGCCACGGGCACGAGCGCGGGTCAGCGCATCGGCCGCCTGACGCTCGAGCTCAGCGCGGCGCGCCTCGAACTTGGCGATATTGTCCCGCGTGGCCTCGGTGGCCTTGCCCTTGGGAATCAGGAAATTACGGCCATAACCGGGGCGCACGTTGACCCGGTCCCCCAGGTTGCCCAGGTTGGCCACTTTCTCAAGCAGAATGACGTCCATCGTTTTCTCCAGACAATTCGTTCACGCCGCCAGCCGGCCGCGCACATCGACCCAGGAATC
>CBFGWV010000219.1:0-8341 GCA_965652545.1 uncultured Candidatus Competibacteraceae bacterium
CGCGGATGTTCACGTTGTAATCCACCACTCGCTTTACAGCGACCAGTACTTTCATCGCTTGCCTATCCTCGGTTCAAAAGAACCCCCGGAACGCGAATTGCCGGGGGGTCGGTTCGATGCCGCTCATCGCGCGACGATTCAGGCGCGCAGACGCTCGTTGTCAGGATTCAATCTTTACGTTCGCCCAGGGCGTCGGTGAACACCTTAAGGTTCCGACCTCGACGAACGGCGGCTTGATTCAACCTTAAGCGCCAGGCTCTTGCCCACGAAGTGGCCATAGTACCCGGCCAAGGCGCGACCGACCATCGCACCGGCGGCATCAAACTGCGGCTCGTTACCCGGCGGATCCGCATCCACCACGCCCCGAACGTCCAGGCCCGTCCGTGTTCCTCTTCACCGACACATCCGATCATGTCGGTTTCCGATCACGCTCACCGCCGGCCGAAGCGTGTCCCTCGCTGATTGGTTAAACGTGAATTCCCCCGGCCAACCCTGGACTTAGGGCTATCGCCAAGTGTCGGCAGTGTAGCCAGAGGCACCCCGAACCCGTCGCTTTGAACGCGACCGCCGCTTAACGCTACGCGTCATCTGCAACACACCCGCGAACGACTATGACGCCATTGGCTATATCACCGTCGCGGCCGGACAGACGCGGGCACAGGCCGCCTCACATACTCCGCGCAGACAGACACGCTAACGCTCAAAAACACGTCGCTTTCACAAAGGAACCACCATGACCGATGACGCCCCCAAAGCCCGAGGCCGCCGCGCCGCCGGCGGCCGTGACGAGCGCCGTGCCGCCCGCGCCCGCAGCGGCGCCCGGTCGGTGCCCTTCATCACCCGCAACGTGCCGTATTACGAGGTCGTCAGCGCCGAGGGCCTGGAGATCATCGAGCACAACGCCGACACCATCCTCGAAGAGATCGGCATCGAGTTTCGCGACGACGCCGAGGCCTTGCAGATCTGGCGCGACGCCGGTGCCGACGTGCAGGGCGAACGCGTGCGCTTTCCGCGCGGCATGTGCCGCAAACTCATACAGGACAACGCACCCAAAGAGTACATTCAGCACGCGCGCAACCCCGAGCGCAGCGTGCATATCGGCGGCCCGCGCACGGTGCTGGTGCCCGCCTATGGCTCGCCCTTCGTGCGCGATCTGGATAACGGCCGGCGCTACGCAACCATCGAAGATTTCCGTAACTTCGTGAAGCTGGCCTACAGCTCGCCGTATCTGCACCACTCCGGCGGCACCATCTGCGAGCCCGTCGACCTGCCCGTGAACAAACGGCATTTCGATATGGTGTACACGCACATGAAGTACTCCGACAAACCGTTCATGGGCTCGGTCACCCACCCCGACCGCGCCCAGGACACGGTAGAGATGGCGAAGATCCTCTTTGGCGACAACTTCGTCGATCCGGACACCGGCAAGAACCGCACGGTGGTCACCAGCCTGATCAACGCCAACTCACCGATGACCTTCGACGACACCATGCTTGGTGCGGCCAAGGTCTACGCCCGTGCCAACCAGGCCTGCCTGATCACGCCGTTCATCCTCTCCGGCGCCATGAGCCCGGTGACGGTGGCCGGCACCGCCGCCCAGACGCTGGCCGAGGCCATGGCGGGCATGGCCTTCGTGCAGTTGGTCAACCCGGGCGCACCGGTGATCTTCGGCAGCTTCGCCAGCTCCATGTCCATGCAGTCCGGCGCCCCCACCTTCGGTACGCCCGAGCCGGCGCTGGTGCTCTACACGATGGCCGCCTTGGCCCGTCGCCTGGGTGTGCCGTTCCGCTCTGGCGGCGGTTTATGCGCCTCCAAGATCCCCGACGCCCAGGCCGCGGCCGAAGCCGTGGCCACGCTGATCCCCGCAGCGCTCGCCGGGGTGAACTTCATGCTGCACACCGCCGGCTGGCTGGAAGGCGGTCTGTCCATGGGGTACGAGAAATTCGTCATGGACGCCGACCAGGCCGGCATGCTGCATACTTTGCTGGCCGGTGTGGACCTGACCGAGAACGGCCAGGCCATGGACGCCATCCGCGAAGTCGGCCCGGGCAAGCACTTCCTGGGTTGCAGCCACACCCAGGCGAACTTCGAGAACGCCTTCTTCCGCTCCGCCATTGCCGACAACAACAGCTTCGAACAGTGGGAGGCCGAAGGCGGCCTCGATGCCAGCCAGCGCGCCAATAAACTGTGGAAGAAAATGCTCGCCGAGTACGAGGCACCGCCGATGGACGAGTCGGTGGACGAGGCGCTGCAGGACTATATGACCCGTCGCAAGGGGTCATTCCCAGACTCGAATATTTGAGTCGGGCGCCCGGCCCCGGAGCTGGCGCTCCGGGGCCGCGGCCTTCACCCTTCCACCCTGTTTCGCCCTCGCCGCTTGGCCTGATACAACGCCTTGTCGGCCTGGACCACCAGTCGTTCCGGCGTACATGCCGGGGTCGGTTGCCAGTCAGCCACGCCCAGGCTGACGGTAACGTGGCGCGCGCTGAGGTGGTGCTCGTGAGGAATGGCCAATTCGGATATCGCGCAGCGCAGGCGCTCGGCGATCGCCAGGGCGTCGCTGACGGCGGTATCAGGCAGCACCGCCACGAACTCCTCGCCGCCGTAACGGGCCACCATGTCACCCTGACGGTATAGGGCGGACTTCAAGCCGCCGGCGACCTGGATCAACACCTGGTCACCTGCCTCATGGCCGTAGTTGTCGTTGTACAGCTTGAAATGGTCCACATCCAGCATCACCAGAGACAAGCGGCTGGAGTGGCGTTGCGCCAGCTGCCAGGCTCTGGCGAGGTATTCATCAAACTGGCGACGATTCGCAATGCCGGTGAGCCCATCGATGTAGGAGAAGCGACGCAGTTGTTCGTTGGCCTCGGCCAGTTCACGCGTCACCCGCCGCAGGTACAGTTGCGTGCCAATGCGGGCCAATGCAACGGGGAAATCCACCGGTTTGGTGATGTAGTCGTTGGCACCGGCCGCCAAGGCTTCAACGATGGTCGCGCTGCCGTAGCGGGCGGTGACCACGATCACCGGCAGCTCGTGCGATGATCGGGTGCGGCGTATCCGGTGCAGCACTTCCAGGCCATTCATCCCCGGCATCAACAAATCGAGCATGATCACATCGAATGACGTGGTCTCGATCAACCCCAACGCCTCGGCACCACCGGTGGCCACGCTCACCCGATAGCCCTCGCGCAACAGACGCCGTTGCATGATCTCGAGATTGGCGGCGTTGTCGTCCACGATCAGCAAATGGCCGTCGACCATCCCGACGCCGGCTGTCGTGGGCGACGAGGAGTCCGCAGCCATCGGTTCGGATACCGACGCGGCTACGCGCTCGCTGCCGAGCTGCTCGAGAAGCTCGCGTAGATGAGCGGTCGCTTTTGCGATCTTGCCCACATCGGCCAGCCAGCGCTCGCCCCCGCCTGCCAGCGCCGCCTGCAACTGGGCGAGACGGTCCTCGACCAGCGCCAGACGCTCACGCCAGTCGGGGAACAAGGCATCCGCCGACTGTTCCGGCCGGACCTCGACGGGTCGGTTCACCGTTTCCAGCAATCTGCGGCCGCCATCGCGCAACACCTGGAGCAAATCGGTGACGCGGGTATCCCGCTCCACGTCCATCTCCTCGATGAGCATTTCGCTGTAGCCGATGATGTGGTTCAGCGGGGTGCGCAAGTCATGGCGGATGCTCTTGCCGCGGTCCATCAGCGTGCCACTTTAGCTGTGCCGATCGAGCAAGGCCTGAATCTTCGCCAACAGGCGGTCCAGCTCCACCGGCTTTGTGTCGAAGTCATCGCAGCCGGCTTGCAGCGCCCGCTCGCGGTCGCCCTGCATGGCATGGGCGGTGAGCGCAATCATCGGTATCCCAGCCGTCGCGGGATTGGCACGGATGGCAGCGCTGGCCTCCCAGCCGTCCATCACCGGCAGGCTCATGTCCATGAGGATGAGATCCGGCGCTTCGGATTCGGCACGGGCGACGCCTTCACCGCCATCCACCGCGATCACCACCTGGTGACCGCGCCGCGACAGCCGCCGCGACAGCATGTCCCGGTTCATTTCGTTGTCTTCCACCAGCAGAATCTTGGCCAAGCGATTTACCTCCATCGGACTCTAAGCCTTTGCCGCATCCGGCGACTAGGTCGGGTACGCCCCCAGGTAGCGGTGCAGTACCCCCAATACTTGCTCGGTATTCTGCGCGCCCTTTTGCAGGATGCGCTCGACCCCGCCATTGAGCCGTCGTCGGTCATCCTCGGTGATGTCCTTGGCACTGAGCACGACCACCGGCACCGACTCGAAGGCCGGCCGACGCTGCAACTCGGCGACGAACTCGAACCCGTCCATTTCCGGCATCATCAGGTCGAGCAGGATAAGCCCGGGGGCGCCATGCGTCTCCAGCCACTCCAGGGCGGCGCGTCCATTACCGGCCTCGCCCACCTCGACCCCTTCGCGTTCGAGCAGCCGGTGCATCATGCCGCGAGTGGTGTCGTCATCCTCCACCAGGAGTACACGGCAACGCTCCGCACTGTCGCGATACTGCTCGAGCAAAGCGACGATTTCACTGCGGTTGACCGGCTTGGTCAGGAAGTGCGCCGCCCCCAGCGCATAGCCCATGGTCTTCTCGCTGGTCATGGTGAGCATGATCACCGGAATGGCGGCCAACTCGGGGTCAGCCTTCAAGGCATTGAGCACGCTCCAGCCGTCCATGCCGGGCATCATCACATCCAGGGTGATGACATCGGGTTTGTGCAGGCGCGCCTTCTCCAGACCCTCTGGCCCGCTGGCGGCGGTCTCCACGTGGAAACCCGCCTTGCTCAACGACCGGCGCAACAGGTCATGCACCGAGGGGTCGTCGTCGATCACCAGCACCGAGCGGGCATCGGCGGGAAGCTCCAGGCCCTCGATGGCGGGGGCTGCGGACACAGGCGCGGCCTGCTCGGCGACCACCGTCATCGGCAGGGTCACGGCAAAGGTACTGCCTTGGCCGGCCACGCTGGTGACGGTGATATCACCCTGCATCATGCGGCAGAAATGACGTGAGATCGCCAGCCCCAGACCGGACCCACCGTACTTGCGGGTGGTCGAGGCATCGGCTTGGCTGAAGGTCTGGAACAGGCGGCCGAGTTGCTCTTCGTTCATGCCGATGCCGCTGTCGCTCACCCGCAGGCTGACCCGGTCGCCGTCGCGCTCGACAGCCAGGGTGATCGTCCCCTCGCTGGTGAACTTCGCCGCATTGCTCAGCAGGTTGAACATGACCTGGCGGAACTTGGTCAAGTCGGCGGTCATCGTGCCGATATCCGCGGGGCACTCGACGTTCAATGTATTGCCATTGCGCGTCAGCAGCGGCTTGACCGTCGATACGACATGCCCGAGCTCGGCGGCCAGGTCGAACGACTCCAGGTACAGTTCCACCTTGCCGGCTTCGATACGCGAGAGATCGAGAATATCGTTGACCAGCGACAACAAGTGTCGGCCGGCCGCCAAGACCTTGTCCAGGTCGGGGCCATAGTCGTCGTGACCGGCGTCCTCGGCCTCCTCCTTGAGCATCTCGCTGTAGCCGATGATCGCATTGAGCGGCGTACGCAGTTCGTGGCTCATATTGGCCAGGAACTGGCTCTTCGCGGTGTTGGCATCCTCGGCATCGGCGCGCGCGCGTTTGGCCTCCTCGGTGGTCTCGGCCAGTTGTGCGGTGCGCTCGGCCACCGCCTGGGTGAGGTTGCGCTCGCGCGCGGCGACCTCGTGCGCCATCGTCTGGAAGGTACGGGCCAGTTCGCCCGGCTCGTCCGGCCGGCGGGCGACGATGGCCATGTCATGGGAGTCGAACGCGCCGAGCTGTTCAGCGCTGACCGACCCGGTCCCGATGTGTCGCGCGGCATCGGTCAACCGGTTGATGGGGCGGATCACTGAGCGCTTGAGCTGCCAGTTGATCAGCAGGATCACGGCGGCGAAGATCGCCGCGAAGATACCCATGGCCAGTTTGAGGTAGTCATAGCCGCGGGCGAAGACCTCGTCCGCCGGGACGTAGATCGTCTGCGCGGCGACGATCTGTCCTAGCTCCCAACCAAACCCGCCGTGCTCGCCGAACGTTGCGAGCTGGCTGCGTGGCGCGGCCGCCGGGGTGGAATGGCATTGCAGGCAGCTGGGGTCTTGGATCGACAGGGGCCGGGCGATGTAAAACAGGTTCTTGCCATCTTTCATGCGATAGCCGGAGAGCTTGGCCAGACCGGATTGTTCGCGGAATTGCTGCACCAATGCGGTTTCGAACGCATCGGCCTGATCACGCGGGTTGGTCGGGTCGAGGGTCGCCTCCTTATAGAAGAAGCTCTCGAACTCCGGCCGCTGGCGAAAACGCTCGAACACCTCGCGCGCGGCATAGGCCGGCACCGTCTCGCGGATGAACGTCTCGCTGACGGCCAATTGGGCGGCCAGCAGCGGTTTGACATTGTTGCTGGTGTACGCCCTTACCGCATTCATGGTCTGCGTGAGGATCTCGGCACGGGCGCTGATCTCGTCTTCGGCCTTGCGCTGCATGGCCGCCGAGAGTGTGAACCCGCTGATGACGATTCCACCGACGAAGACAACCAGCAACAGCACCGTGAACCGGGTGCCGATATTGAGTCTTGCGCTCATTCCCCCTCCCCCGTAGCCCAAAGCGGGCATGCCGCCTTCGGAACGACAGCGAAGTTTACTCTGATAAACCGCGAGCGCCACCTGCCCTCGCCACTGTGCCAAGGGGTTGCTCAGGCGGTGCTCAAAGTCGTTTTTGCGCGCGGCGCCCCACAGGCCGGCAGCAAAGCGAGCAATGCCACCGTCCCCAGGCATTCGACGATGAACACCAGCATGAACCCCTCGCGTCCATCGGCGGTGGATTGGAACCGCTCCATGAGCACATCCAGCGCTGCCAGGCCCAGCGCCGCGCCGAGCTGGCCTGCGAACACGAACACCGCCGTCGCCGCGGCCACCCGCACCGGTGCGAGACCGTCAAACGCCAGCGCCGCCAGCAAGGTGGCGATCATCCCGTAGCCGACACTGCTGAGCACCGCCGGCCACAGCCCCAAGACTGGCCCGACCGCGCCGGTATACAACAGATAACCCGCCTTGCCGGCGAGCAGCACCACGGTAGCGACGACCAGAGCCCGGATCGGCGGCAGCCGCTGCGCCAACGCACCGGCAACAGCCACGCCGCAGAGCAGCCCCACCCCCCCAAGAGCGGCACGCAGCCCCAGAAAATCCGCATCGAACGCCAGGACCGTACCGAGAATTTCGGTTTCGAACTGCCCGGTGCTGACCAGGTTGACGATCAGCACCATGGCAGCGGCCGCGGCAAACCGTCGCTCGACCAGCGTACCCAGATCGATGATGGGCTCGGCATGCTGCCGATAATGCACCGCGAAACCAACCAACGACCCGATGAACAGCAGCAGGTATACCACTGTCGAGGGGTGGGCAAACCAGTTCACATTGCCACCCAGGTTGAGCAACAGGCCCAGGCTGAGCGTGCAGCCGATCAGCAACATCGCCCCGCGGACATCGGCGGCGATGACGGGCGGGACCCACCGCGCCCAACGACGCCCCTGCGACCACAACACCAGTAGCGCCGCGACCGCTACAGGCAGTACAAGGAGCGTCGCCCACACCAGGCCAAGGTGTGTCTGGAGCGGCCCGCCGAGGGTCCCACCGAGCAACCCCCCAGCCAATACCCCCGCGGTCCACCATGCCATCCCGCGCCCGCGCTGCGCCGTCGGCAGGCGGTTGACGACCAGTTGCTGCGTGATCGGTGCGACCAGGGCGGCAAAGAGACCATGGATGAAGACGATCACCAGCAACATTGGCAAGCTGGTCGCCAGCGACATCATCGCCGCTGGCACGGACAGACCGCACAACGCGACGGCAAGCAACCAGCGCGGGTCGTAACGGCGTGCCAAGTAGGCGCACAGCGGCGTCATGCAGACCACCGCCACCAGGTAGGCATCGGGTATCCAGATCCCTTCGCTCAGCGCAACGCCCAGTTGCCGCGTCAGTACCGGCGTCAACACACCCAGTACGCCAAAAGTCATCGTCGCGGCGACATTGGCCAACGTGACCAGCGCAAGCAGCCCGATCGAACCGGAGGTGTCACGGGTCACGGTGGCGGCGGGCTGGGGCATCGAGGGCCTTGAGCGATGGGTTCCAGCAATGAGTCTAGTGTCCTGTCCCGGAAATACCCGATCTATCAGCGCGCCTCTGAGAGGCATTCCCTCCGGGCACCCGCAGGAGCGGTCCCCTGAGCGCGATCGGGTCGGGGCCGCCATTGAACCTCGATGGGCTCGGGTGGCGTATCGGGCAATCGCCCTGAGGGCAGGGCTCC
>CBFGWV010000220.1:0-8338 GCA_965652545.1 uncultured Candidatus Competibacteraceae bacterium
TAGCAGTACGGCACCATGAACAAGGCACAACCGATGAGTTCCATCCAGACGCGGGTCCTCGGACCGAGCCGCTCGCGGACCAATTCGATACGCACATGGGCGTCCTTGACGTAGGCGAACCCAAGGCACATGAGAAACAACACCGCGTGCAGATGCCATTCCATTTCCTGCAGGCGAGTCGACGTGAACACCTGATACCACGTGGTGTTGGTGAATTCCGAGTTGATATCCAGGTATTTCCGTTGCAACACGTCGTACACGATGATGATGATCATCGGCACGTACAGAAATGCCGCGGCCATGCCGATCCGCTGTGTCAGCGCAGCCAGGGCCTCGCTTTCGGCCAGTATGAAGCGGTGCGCACCGACATGGGCGCGCCAGGCCGCGAATACAAAGATACAGACCACCACCAGCGCGGTCAGCAACATCACCCAGGTGGCGTAGGGCTCCATCCCCGCGTAGAGATCGATCATCGCCTTGGCCGCTTCGTCGCCGTCCCGCTCGGCACGCTTGAGCGCGCCAAGCTGCTGGCGGGTCAGCGAAAAGGGTTGGGAAACCAGGATGCCGAAGCTTCCCAGCATGACGGCGACCGCCATGAACCCCGGGCGGGGGCGCAGCCACGCGGCCAGTAACAGGCCAACGAGGATGACCCCGAATGCCACGAACATTTCAACGGTACCTGCTGGCACCAGAACGAGCGCGACCGCCGCGATGGCCGCAACCAGCGAGAAAACAGTGCCCATGATCAGCCTTCTGCAAGCATGAAGCGACCCCGCCCCTGAACCGAGGCGGGGTCGTCACTCGTGGGTGTACGAGCTCGGGACTATCCTGGGAGCCTCAAGGCCGACAGGCTCCTAGCGCCGGATATAACCGTACTCGCTCCAGCGGGTGTAGCGCTTACGGAACTCGCTCAGCGACTCCCATGACCGTGCGAAGTCCGCATCGGCCGCGGCCTCCTCGGCGACGACCTCTTCCCATGCGGCATTCAGGGCATCGAGAATCTCATCCGGCCAGTAGTGCAGCTGCACGCCTTCAGCCTCGAGCTTCTCCATCGCCTCGAACTGGATCGCCTCGCCCTCGGCAAAGCCGTAGAGCATGGCCGCATCGCAGGCGGTTTCGATCTTCATCTGGGTGGTTTCGTCCAGGGACTCCCAGACATCCAGGTTGATCATCAGGTCGAACAAGGTGGTCTGCTGATGCCAGCCGGGGAAATAGTAGTGCTTGGCAACCTGATAGAAGCCCAGGTTGTAGTCGATTGCCGGCATGGAGAACTCTGTGGCATCGATGGTGCCGAGTTCGAGGGCCGGGAAGATATCGCCGCCAGCCAGCAACTGGGTGGATACACCCATTTTTTCCATCACTTTGGCGCCCAGGCCGAAGAAACGCATCTTCTTGCCTTGCAGGTCCTCGACCGTCTTGATCTCCGTCTTGAACCAGCCCGAGGCTTCCGGGGCGATCAACCCGCAGTGCACGCCGTGAATGTTATTCGCGTGGTAGATCTCCTCGAACAGCTCCTTGCCGCCACCGAATTTGATCCAGGCCAGGTACTCACCCGCACTGGGGCCGAAGGGCACGGCGGCAAACAACTGCAGTGCCGGTACCTTGCCCGCCCAATAGCCGGGCGTGGACCAACCGGCCTCCACCGCGCCGGAGGCTACCGCGTCGAACACTTCCAACGCAGGCACGATGGCACCGGGCTCCTGAAACTCGATGGTGACCTCACCATCGGTCATGGCGGTTACGGACTCGGCGATGTGCTTGCCCAGGGTACCCAGCTGTGTGAGCGAACCGGGATAGGTCGACTGCATCTGCCAGGTTTCGGATTGGGCAGGGGCCGCGGCCATCGCCAGACCCATGCACACCGCTGTCGATAATGCTGCACGCTTCATGTGATGCTCCCTTTGGTGGTTGATTCAACCGATTGATATGGATTGGGAAGACGCCCTGTCTTGTGATGCACGGCTGTCTTCGTACAGGCTCCATGTTCCTCTCAGGCCAGCTCCCCCGGAGCGCCTTTCTCGTTTTGCTCGATCCCTCGCGCATTGGCCGCGAGTTCTCGCAACCACTCCAGCTTAGTCCATTTGTCCAGGATGCGAGCCCGGCGGGCCGTCCCGAGTACAACGCAATCATCCGTATTGCGTACCGGCTTTGCTCAGCGTGGCAGCAAGGCCTTTTCGACGAACTGCGCCGCGGCAAGCAGACCGGCATCCTGCCCGGGCGCGGCGACCACCTGTACGCCCAGCGGCAGGCCGTGATCATCGAACAGCCCCGGCACGTTCACCGCGGGAGCGCCGATCATCGTCCACAAACGATTGAACAACGGTACGCCGGTCGTGCCCAAACCAAGCGGCGCCGCACCCGGGGCGGCCGGAAGAATCAGCGCATCGCATCCGGCCATCAAGGCCGCAAAGGCGGCCCTGGCGGGTTCGCGCAATGCCCTGGCAGCATCGAGCTGTGCATCGGACACGGCGGCGCCCTCCTCGAGCCCTGCCAGTAAGCGGTCCGACAACTGATCACGATGGTGCGTTATCGCATCGGCAAGTGACCGCGCCGCCTCGGCGTTCTGGATGCGCGAGGCCACGAGGTCCGCGGCGATCAGCGCCTGCGGCCAGTCGAGGTCGACGATTCGCGCACCGGCCGTCTCGACCGCACTCTGGGCGAGCGCAACGGCCGCGCGCATGGCCGGGCTGGCTTCACTGCCCAGATGCGTAACGACTCGGCCGAACACCAGTGGCCGGTCATTGGCCACCTGTAGATTGTGTCCCGTGACAAGACTCGCAAACCACGTCACATCGGCCACGCAGGGTGCAAAAAAGCCCACCGTGTCGAGGCTCGGTGCAACCGACAGGACACCCGCCCTGGACACCATGCCAAAGGTCGGCTTGTACCCGGCCACACCGCAGAACGCCGCCGGACGGACCACCGAACCGGTGGTCTGGGTGCCTATGGCGAACGGCAGCATACCTGCGGCTACCGCCGCGGCAGAGCCTGACGACGAGCCCCCGGGGGTGTGATTGACGTTCCAGGGGTTGCGGGTCGGCCCCGGCGTGAAGAAGGCAAACTCGGTGGTCACCGTTTTGCCTGGAATCGAACCACCGGCACGGCGCACCGCTGCCACGACATCCGCATCACGCCCGGTATGCCGGTCGGCGTGTATCGGCGAGCCGCAGCGGGTGGGGAAGTCGGCCGTCTCGATGATGTCCTTGATCCCGATCGGCAGCCCGCAGAGCGGGCCCTCGGGCATCGAGGCGGCACGGGCGCGCGCAAGATCCAGAGACGCGAATGCGCGAACATGTGGCTCAAGGGTTTCGATCCGATCCAGATAATGATCGCGAAGGGCCTTGACAGCCTCTCTGTCATCCCCCATGGCCTGCAATTGTGCAACCACGGGCCGGGCAGGTGCATGGATGAGCGCTACATCGTCCAGTTGTGTCGGTTCGGACAAAAATCGGCTCCTGTTCACGTTCAAACTTGGCACACAGTGTGGCCACTAAACATTGTCTTCATACATTACACTTAAAATTGGTCTGACCAAAAAAGCCAGTGGGAGAACATGATCGTGACGGGTACACGGGTAGCCGACCGCGTCGTCGGAGAGCTGGAGCGGATCATCCTCGACGGCGCATTGAAACCCGGCGAGCGCCTGCCGGCGGAGCGTGTGCTGGCGGCACAGTTGGGGGTTTCGCGGCCCTCGTTGCGGGAAGCCCTGAAAACACTGGAGGTCCGCGGGCTGGTGAGCATCCGCCAAGGTGGCGGCACCTACGTCACCCGCCTGCTGGACAACAGTTTTTCCCAGCCTCTGGCGCGCCTGCTGTCCAAGCACCCGGAAAACCTGCCCGACCTGCTGGAGATGCGCCAGACTCTGGAGAGCTTCGCCGCCTACCAGGCAGCCGTTCGCGCCACGGCGACCGACCGCCAGAACCTGCGCGAACGCTTCGCGGCCCTGGAACAAGTCGTCGGCGAACCGGCGCTCGACGCCCGCAAAGACGCCGAATTCCATCTCGCCATCGCCGAGGCGGCGCACAACGTCGTTCTGCTGCACTTCATGCGCGGCCTGTTCGACCTGTTGCACGCCAGCATCCGCGCCTCGCTGGAGCGGATCTACGCCCTGCCGGGTGCCCGTCGGGCCGTGCAGGAACAGCATGCGGCACTCTACGAGGCCGTCATGGCCGGCGACCCCAAAGCCGCCCACCAAGCCTCGCAAGGGCACTTGGATTACGTCCGCCAAGCGCTCGATGAGATCGCCGCCGAAACCCAGCGCGAGGCTCGCGCACGGCGGGTTCAGATCTGGCGGGGGTGAAGACTGGGGAGCTCCGTCGAACAGTGGCTGATGGGTATCGCCTACGCTCAACCCATCCTACATGTCTGGCGCAGGTGGCGGCCACCGAAGAGAGCCTTTGAGGTCGGGCGGGTCTTGGGCAGACCGTCGGCAGCATGGATGCTGCCGTCGAGCTCACACGGATGTGTTCACAGCGGGTCGGACCAAGACCCGCCCGACCCCAAAGGCGGGGGGCTCGGCACCAACCCAGAACCCGGCACCAACACCAACACCAACACCAACACCAACACCAACGAGACACCCAAACCGGGCATCACGTACGCCGCGTGGCACCGAATTCCGGCCGATGCTGGCGGGCGATCTTGTCGAGGACGCCATTGACGAAACGGTGCCCCTGCTCCGCACCGAAACGCTTGGCCAGTTCCACCGCCTCGTTGATCACCACGCGGTACGGCACATCCATACGGTGCATCAGCTCATACGCCGCCACCCATAGAATCGCCCGTTCCACCGGATCCAACTGCACGATCGGCCGGTCCAGGCACGGGTCGAGCACCGCATCCAACGTCTTGGCGTTGCGCTGCACCTGCTCGAGCAACTCGTGGAAATATTCGGTATCGGCCTTGGGCTGTTCGTCGTCGTCCAGCAGGTCGGTATCGGTGATCCGCGTCCCCTGACCGTTCAATTGCCATTGATACAACGCCTGCATGGCATAACGACGCGCCCAACTGCGCCCGCGCGGCATATTTCGGGGCGCGCCCGGCGTCGCCGTCACGACGATGCTCCCAATTTGCCCAGAAGACTGATCATCTCCAACACCCCCAGGGCCGCTTCCGCGCCCTTGTTGCCGGCCTTGGTACCGGCCCGTTCGATCGCCTGCTCGATGCTGTCGACCGTCAGCACACCAAAGCCCACCGGCAGGTCGAACTCGCGCATCACCGCGCTGAGGCCCGAGACACATTCCCCGGCCACGTACTCGAAATGCGGCGTGGACCCGCGGATCACCGCGCCCAGAGCGACGATACCGTCCACCTTGCCGCCGGCGGCCACGCGACGAACCGCCAAGGGCAGCTCGTAAGCGCCCGGCACCAATACTTTTGTGAGATTGCCACGCGCCACGCCATGGCGCACCAGGGCATCGACGGCACCGGCGACCAGGCTGTCCACGATAAAATGGTTGAACCGGCTCGCCACCAGGGCGATACGGGCATCGGGGACGCTGAAATCGCCCTCGTACGTCTGAATGTCTGTCATGGTGTGGTTTCTGCTGTAATCAATTCACGTATTCCACCACCTCGAGCTCGAAGCCCGAGAGACCGCCCATGCGCTTGGGCGCACTGAGTACCCGCATTCGTTTCACGCCCAGGTCCATCAGCACCTGGGCGCCCAGTCCGTATGTCCGAAGTTCGGTGGCCTGATCCTGCTGCGCACGCACACCCGACTCGCCCAGCGCCAAACTGCGCATCCGCCGCACCAGCGCACTGCCCGGCTCGTCGCGGGTGAGCACGACCACCACCCCCTCGCCCTCGTCCGCCACCCGCCGGATGGCATCGCGCAGCGGCCAGCCCCCGTCGGGCACCTGCGCCGAGAGCAAGTCCGTGAACGTGTTCTGTACGTGCACCCGCGTCAGGCATGGGCGCTCCGCACAGGGGGTGCCCCGCACCAGGGCGAAATGCACCCGGTGCTCGACCGCATCCTGGTAAGCCACCACACGGAACGGGCCGAATTCGGTCTCCACCTGGCTTTCGGCGACTCGCTCCAGGGTCGGTTCGTTCGCCATGCGGTAGCGGATCAGATCGGCGATAGTGCCGATTTTCAGCCCGTGCTCGGCGGCGAACCGCTCCAGATCGGGCCGCCGCGCCATGCTGCCGTCCTCGTTGAGGATCTCCACGATCACCGCCGCCGGCTCCAGCCCCGCCAGACGGGTGAGGTCGCAGCCGGCCTCGGTGTGCCCGGCACGGGTCAGCACCCCGCCGGGCTGCGCCATCAGCGGGAAAATATGGCCCGGCTGGACCACGTCTTCCGGCTTGGCATTGGGAGCAACGGCCATGCGCACGGTATGGGCGCGATCGTAAGCCGAAATGCCGGTCGTCACCCCTTCGGCCGCCTCGATGGACACGGTGAACGCCGTACCGTGAGGGGCGAGATTGTCATTGACCATCAGCGGTAACCGCAGCTGCTTGCAGCGCTCGCGGGTGAGGGTCAGGCAGATCAGGCCACGGCCGTAGCGGGCCATGAAATTGATGTCTTCCGGGCGCACCATGGAGGCGGCCATGAGCAGGTCGCCTTCGTTTTCACGGTCCTCGTCGTCCATGATGATGACCATGCGGCCAGCGCGCAGCTCATCAAGGATTTCCCCGGTGGTGTTCAACCCCATCGCCCATGCACTCCCGATCGCTCCGCCATCATAGCCCATCGCTCACCGAGGCCTGCCGGTAGCGCAGACGCAGGTCGCCGCCGATACAGCGATGTTCGATCAGATCGAACGCCGGCCGCGATGCCATATCCGCCAGCGCCGGAATCTCGAACAAGCCGCGCGCGCTGCTGCCGAGCACCACCGGCGCCATGTACACCAGGAACTCGTCCACCAGACCGGCCCGCAGCAGACTGCCGGCAAGTCGGGCACCGCACTCCACGTGCAGCTCGTTGATCTCGCGCGTGGCGAGGATGCGCATCGCCTCGCCGAGATCCAGACCGTCTTCACTGCCCGTCACCGGCATGACGTCCACGCCCTCTTCGCAGTAGCGCGCGTGCCGGGCCGGGTCGGTGACCGCCGTGAGCAGCAGAACGCGACCGGGGCGCGAGATCAGTTGAGCATCCAGCGGTGTGCGCAGCGCCGAATCCAGCACCACGCGCATGGGTTGGCGCACGCCGCCGTAGGTCAGCCGCACGTCCAGCCGCGGATCGTCGGCCAGCACCGTACCGACACCGGTCAACACCGCACCGGCCCGAGCGCGCCAGAGCTGCACATCGGCACGCGCAGCCTCGCCGGTGATCCAGCGGCTTTCGCCATCGGCCAGGGCGGTTCGCCCGTCCAGGCTCATGGCCAGTTTCAGGCGTACGAACGGGCGCCCGCGCGCCATGCGGCTGACAAACCCCGGATTGAGCGCGCGGGCCTCGGTCTCGAGCAGACCGGAGACCACCTCCACACCGGCCTCGCGCAACTGCCGGTAACCGCGGCCGGCTACGCGCGGGTTGGGGTCCTCCATCGCCACGACTACCCGCGTCACCCCGGCGGCCAGCAACGCGTCGGTGCACGGCGGGGTGCGGCCGTGATGGCAGCACGGCTCCAGTGTGATGTACGCGGTGGCTCCACGCGCCCTCTCGCCGGCCATGATCAACGCATTGACCTCGGCATGCGGTTCGCCGGCGCGGGCATGCCAGCCCTCGCCGACGATCTGGCCGTTGCGCACGATGACACAACCCACCCGCGGGTTGGGGTCGGTGGTGTACAACCCGTTGGCGGCAAGCCGCAGGGCGCGTGTCATGTACCAAGCGTCGTTCATGGGAGACGTCAGTTCTCGGCGCCACCGGAGGTGTCGCCTTGCAGGCGTTCGACCTCTTCGCGGAAAGCGTTCACATCCTGGAAGCTGCGGTACACGGATGCGAAACGCACATACGCGACCGGGTCCAGTGCCCGCAGCTCATTCATTACCCACTCGCCCAGCTCGAGCGAGCGCAGTTCACGCTCTCCACTGGCCCGCGCGCGCTGGAGAATGCGGTGCACGCTGCGCTCCACCGCCTCGGCGCTCACCGGCCGTTTCTCCAACGCGCGCATGATGCCCGCACGCAGCTTGGCTTCGTTGAAGGCCTCGCGTCGTCCGTCCTGCTTGATCACCTGCGGCAACACCAACTCCGCCACCTCGTAGGTGGTGAAGCGGGCGCCGCAGGCGGGGCACTCGCGACGGCGGCGCACCCGGTCGCCCTCGGGGGAGAGCCGGGAATCCACCACGCGGGTGTCGTTGCCGCCGCAGAAGGGACAGTGCATGGCGCCCGCGCTTTAGCGGTAGACCGGGAAGCGGTCGCACAAGGCCTGGACCTTCTGCGCCACCTGAGCGA
>CBFGWV010000221.1:0-8223 GCA_965652545.1 uncultured Candidatus Competibacteraceae bacterium
TAGCCCCGGTACCAATCCACCAGCCGTCGCACGCCCTCATCGACTGGCGTCGTCGGGCGGTAGCCCATGTCCGTGGTCAGGTCGCCGACATCGGCATGGGTCTCCGGTACGTCGCCGGGCTGGAGCGGCAGAAAACGCTTGACCGCAGTCCGGCCCAGCGCGCTTTCCAACGCCTCGATGAAGTCCATCAGCGCGACCGGCGTCTGGTTGCCGATATTGTAAAGCCGGTAGGGCGCGAGGCTGGTTGCCGGGTCTGGTGCCAGTGGTGACCAGTCGGGGCGGCCCCGCGGTGGCCTGGCGAGGACCTTGGCCACGCCCTGTACGATGTCGTCGACGTAGGTGAAATCCCGCCGGTGCTGGCCATGGTTGAAGACGTCGATGGGCTCGCCGGCGAGGATGCGTCGGGTGAACAGCATCGGCGCCATGTCCGGACGTCCCCAGGGGCCGTACACGGTAAAGAAGCGCAGGCCCGTACAGGGGATGCCGTAGAGGTGGGCGTAGCTGTGCGCCATGGCCTCGTTGGCTTTCTTGGTGGCGGCGTAAAGGCTGAGCGGATGATTGGCGCCGTCGTGTTCGGAGTAGGGCATGCGGCCGTTGGCTCCGTAGACCGAACTGGTCGAGGCGAACACGAGATGCTCCACGCCATTGCGCCGGCAGCCCTCCAGCACCTCCAGGAAGCCGACGAGATTGCTGTCGGCGTAGGCGCGGGGGTTGATCGCCGCGTAGCGCACGCCGGCCTGGGCAGCCAGGTTGACCACCCGTGTCGGTTTGACCGCGTCGAACACCGCGCCGAAGGCGTCTCTATCGTGCAACGCGATCGTGTGGTGCGTGTAGCAGGGATGCTCGATATGCCGAGCCAGACGGGCGCGTTTGAGGTCGACGTCGTAGTAGTCGTTCAGGTCGTCGATGCCGACGACGAGCTCGCCCTTGGCGAGCAGGTCCATGCACAAGGCCGAGCCGATGAAACCGGCGCTGCCGGTGACTAACGTGACGTGGCTCACAAGCGGCCGTCCACATCGCCGATCGGCAGGATGCCCTTGATGTCGTACAGCACGGCATCCTCAGTGCCCAGCGCCTTGAATCGACTTGCCGGCGAGTTGAGGAATTCGCGATGGGCCACGGCGACGATGATCGCCTGGTAGTGCCCGGCCGCCGGTTCGGTCACCAGGGTCAGCCCGTACTCCTCCTCGGCTTCGCGCGGGTCGGCATGAGGGTCGTGCACGTCCACATCGATGCCGTACTCGGCAAGGGCCTGGATCAGGTCGACCACGCGCGTGTTGCGCAGGTCCGGACAGTTCTCTTTGAAGGTCAGGCCGAGCACCAGCGCCCGCGCACCCTTGACCCGCTGGCCCTTGCCGATCATCAGCCGGATGACTTCCTGGGCGACATGGCTGCCCATGGCGTCGTTGATCCGACGGCAGGCGAGCAGGATGCTGGGGTGGTAGCCGACCGACTGGGCTTTCTGGATCAGGTAGTAGGGATCGACGCCAATGCAGTGCCCGCCGACCAGACCGGGTTTGAACGGCAGGAAGTTCCACTTGGTGCCCGCCGCGGCCAGCACATCCTGGGTGTCGATGCCCAACCGGTGGAAGATCAGGGCGAACTCATTGATCAACGCGATGTTGACATCGCGCTGGGTGTTCTCGATGACCTTGGCCGCTTCGGCGACTCGGATGCTCGGAGCGCGATGCGTCCCGGCGGTGACGATGCGTGCATACAAGGCGTCGACCAATTCGGCCGCTTCCGGTGTGGATCCGGCGGTCACCTTGCAGATCGTCTCCAACCGCCGTTGCCGGTCACCGGGGTTGATGCGTTCGGGGCTGTAGCCGACGGTGAAGTCACGATTGAACACCAGCCCCGATGCCGCCTCCAGCGCCGGCACGCAGACCTCCTCGGTGGCACCGGGGTATACCGTGGATTCGTAGATGACCAGGGCGCCGGGGCGCATGATGGCACCGACCGATCGACTGGCCGCCAACAGGGGGGTCAGGTCGGGGCGCTTGCTGTCGTCGACCGGTGTCGGAACGGTCACGACAAATACGTTGCACTGCGCCAAATCCGCAGCGTTGCTGGTATAGTTCAAGGCGCTGACGGCGGCGAGTTCCGCTTCGTCCAGCTCACCGGTATGGTCGCGACCGGCCTGTAGTTCCGCGATGCGCCGGGGGTTGATGTCGAAACCCACCGTCCGACAGTGCCGACTAAAGGCCACGGCCAGCGGCAATCCCACGTAGCCAAGACCGATCACGCCGACGATGGCGTTACCGAGGTCCATCATGTGTAGTTCCCGTGTCCAAGGCGAGATGACCGCGAACCCGCGGCAGCTAAGGCGCGCCAAGTCTATCAGCCTGCCGGGCCAAGGACAGTCCCGTGGACGAAAACCGTCGATCTTCGGCGCTGCCGGTGCGCGCTGCGCGGCCAAGCCCGTGTCGGCCGTTCGCCTGAGCCTGCTGCTCGCCGGCCTGTGGTGCACCGCGGCGCTGGGCCAGACCGACGCCGACGTCGTCGACAACGACGATACGGCCATATCGGTGCAGCAGGTGGATCCGGCTACGGAAGCCGCCATCGCCAGTGACTTGCTTGCGGCCCGGATGGAGCTGCTTCAGGGTGATCGGGCCGCGGTTCGCGAGCGGCTCGATGCCTTGGCGGACGACTATCCCGATGCTGTAGCCCCACTGGCCTCGCTGCTGTTGCTGGATCTGGCCGAAGGTCGGCTCAACCTCGCCAAGCGCCGCCTAAAGGCCTATGAGGGCGATGATATCGTCGTGCGCACGCTCGGTGCCGGTGTCGATCTGGCCGACAGCCGTGCCGGTGCGGCCTTGCGGACACTTCGGCCCCTGGTCGACAGCCACCCCCAGGATGCCGGTCTGCTGGCCTTGCGTGGCAGCGCCCAGTTGCAATTGGGCGATCTGGAGGCCGCGCTGGAGACGGTGCGCCGCCTGCGCGAGGCGAGCGATTATCCGCAGCGCCCCTTCAGCGACGGCTGGGCCGGCATTCTCGAAGGCCTGGGGGCTGACCGGGACATTCTCGCCTTCGCGCGCGATGCGGCACCCGACCTCCTGCCCCTGCGGGCGCTGATCGGGCTGAGCCAGCTGGCCGGTGGCAATTACGACGAGGCGCTGGAGACGGCGCGCGCCCTGGTCGCGGACAGGCCGCAATCGGCTCTGGCGTACAATCTGCTGGGCGCCACCCAACTGGCCCGGGGCGAGAACGGCGAGGCCCGAGAGGCTTTCGAGCGGTCGCTGAGTCTGGCGCCGCATCTCGTCGGAGTGGACATCAACCTGGCACGGTTGGATCAAAAAGCCGGTGACTACAACACCGCCGAGCGTCGTTATCGGCGAGTCCTGGCTCGGGTACCCGATCATCTCGATGCGCTCATGGGCATGGTCGATATCGCCGATGCGCGCGACCAGCCGTTCCAGGCCATCGACTGGCTGGAAAAAGCCTGGCAGCGCCACCCCGAGATACCCGAAGTCGGCCTGACGTTGGTCAAGCGCTACCTGGAGGACAATCGTTCTGGCGCCGCCCTGGTAACCGCCCGTCAGTTGCACGATGTGTTCGGTGAGCGCCCGGCGGTGATACGCGCCTATGGCTTGGGCCTGCTCGCCGCCGGCGACAATGCCGAGGCAGAGGTGCAGTTTCGGCGCCTGGTGGCTGTGGAGCCCGAGGCGGACAACTGGCATCTACTGGCCAGCGCGCTGATTCGCCGGCAGGACTACATCGGCGCCCGTGAGGCATTGGCCAGCGCACTGGCCGTCGATCCCGATTTTCTGCCCGCCCGCATCGTGAACGTGCAGCTGGATATGCTCGATCACGACTTCGCCGCCGCACTGTCCACGGCCGAAGAGATTCAGGCCCGCTTTCCCAACCTGTCGGTCGGCTATCAGTTGGAAGGTGAGGTCCGCGTCGCCTCCGGCGAGTTTTCGCAGGCGGTGCGCAGCTTTCAGACCGCATTTCGGCAGGAGCCCAGTGCACGGATCGCCTTGTTGTTGGCCAATGCCCAACGGTTGGCCGGCCGGCCCGACGGTGCCGTGGTTGCATTGCGCGCCTGGCTGACCCGCCGTCCCGACGATGCGGCGGTGCGTACCCAACTGGCATTGGAGCTGGATCGCATGGGGCGTCACGATGACGCGATCGTTCAGTACCACAAGTTGATCGAGCAGAATCCCGACGACGTCATGGTGCTCAACAATCTGGCGTGGCTGTACCTGGAGCGCGGCGATACCGTGGCCCTCGACTTTGCCGAGCGCGCGCTGGCCGGTGCGCCCGAACGCCCCGAGGTCATGGACACGCTAGGCTGGGCCGAGTTGCAGCTGGGCGACGCCGAACGTGGCGTCGCCATGCTGGAGGCGGCGCTGGAGCGGGCGCCGCATTTGGCCGACATCCGCTTCCACTTGGCTGTTGCCTATGAAAAGCAGGGGCGGGTCGACGACGCGCGCGTCGAGCTCGAGCGTCTCATGGCCGACCAAGTCGCCGATGACAATACGTTCTCCTACCGCGAGCAGGCTGAAGCCATGTGGCAGCGCTTGCACCCGCGGGACGACGAGGCGGCCGCCCCGCCCTCGAGCTGAAGGGCAACCGGTCAGCGAATACGCTGACCGGGCTGCGCGCCGGAATCGGGTGTCAACAGGTACAAGCCCTCGCCGTCGCCGGCACACAGCACCATCCCCTCGGAGACCCCGAAGCGCATCTTTCGCGGGGCGAGGTTGGCCACCATCACGGTCAGGCGGCCGACCAGGTCCTCCGGCGCATAGGCCGAGCGGATGCCGGAGAACACCTGACGCGTCTCTGTACCGAGGTCCAGCGTCAGTTGCAGCAGCTTGTCCGAGCCGTCGACCCACTGCGCGGCGGCGATTTTGGCCACGCGCAGGTCGATCCGGGCGAAGTCGTCGATGCTGATGGGCGCGGCAATGGCTTCGCCGCCCGGCGGTGTGGGTGGCGGGGCGGCGGTCGTGGCCTTCGAGGCTTCGACCATCGCCTCCACATGCGCCGGGTCGACACGCGCCATCAATGGCTTGAACGCCGCAATCGCGTGCGCCAGCAGCGGGGTCTCTGAATCGGCCCAGCGCAACGGCTCGATCTGGAGAAATGCCTCGCTATCCGCGGCCAGCTGTGGCAGCACCGGCTTCAGATAGAGCACCAGCAGACGGAACAGGTTCAAGCCCTGGGTACACACGGCTTGAACCTTATCGCTCTGGGACGGGTCCTTGGCCAATACCCAGGGCTTGTGCTCGTCGATGTACTGGTTGGCCTTGTCGGCCAGCAGCATGATCTCGCGCATGGCGCGTCCGAAATCGCGGGCCTCATAGGCCTGGGCAATGACCGGGGCGGCTTCCGCGAGCGTCCGGTAGAGGGCCGGATCGTCCAATTGGCTGGCCAGTCGGCCATCGAACCGCTTACTGATGAACCCCGCGCTGCGGCTTGCGATATTGACCACCTTGCCCACCAGATCGCTGTTCACCCGCGACTGGAAGTCCTCCAGGTTGAGGTCCATGTCGTCGATGCGGTGCGACAGTTTGGTCGCCAGGTAATAGCGCAGATACTCCGGCCGCATGTGCTCCAGATAGGTGCGGGCCATGATGAACGTCCCGCGCGACTTGGACATCTTCTGCCCATTGACTGTCAGGAAGCCGTGGCAGAACACCCCCGAGGGGGTGCGGAAGCCGCTGCCGTCGAGCATCGCCGGCCAGAACAACGTATGGAAGTACGCGATATCCTTACCGATGAAGTGGTACAGCTCGGTGTCGCTATCCTTCGCCCAGAAGCGTTCGGCATCCAGCGCATGACGGTTGCAGTAGTTCTGAAAGCTGGCCATGTAGCCGATCGGCGCATCCAGCCAGACATAAAAGTACTTGCCCGGCGCATCGGGGATCTCAAAGCCCCAGTACGGCGCATCGCGGCTGATCTCCCAGTCGTGCAGACCGGCGTCGAACCATTCGTCCAGCTTGTTGGCGATCTCGGCCTGGACACGGCCGGCATGCAGCCACTCGCGCAGCATGGGTTCGAAATTCTTGAGGCGGAAGAAGAACTGCTGGGTCTCCTTCTGGATGGGTGTTGCGCCGGAGAGGATCGAACGGGGGTTCTTCAGCTCATTGGGCGTATACGTGGCGCCGCAGACCTCGCAGCTGTCGCCGTACTGGTCGGGCGCGCCGCAGCGTGGGCACTCGCCCTTGATGAACCGGTCGGCGAGGAACATGCCTTTTTCCGGATCGAACGGGCGCAGGATGGGGCGCTGTTCGATATGCCCGCCAGCCTTCAAGCGCTTGAAGATCAGCTCCGCGTAATGGCGGGTTTCCGGCGAATGCGTGGTGTAGTAGTTGTCATGGCTGATCAGGAAGTCGCCGAAATCGGCCCGGTGGGCCTCGCCGATGCGATCGATCAGGGTCTGAGGGTCGACGCCCTCCTGCTCGGCCTTGAGCATGATCGGCGTGCCGTGAGCGTCGTCGGCGCACACATAAATGCAGGTATGGCCGCGCATGCGCTGGAACCGGACCCAAATATCCGTCTGGATGTGCTCCACCATATGCCCCAGGTGAATCGGGCCGTTGGCATAGGGCAGGGCGCTGGTGACCAGAATGGTGCGGTGCTCGGTCATCGTCTCGTCGTCGGTCGTCACGGGAAACCCTGTATGGTAACGGTTCAAGCCGGTGCGCGCCCGGAATGCGCACCGAAGTAAACGCTCAACAGGCCGCGAACACCTGTATTACCATTCGCCTTCCACCGTATATCAGCGGAGACCCCATGGCCGAACTCAGTCGCGATCTCATCGAGCAGCAGCTGCGCGCCTTTACCGAGCCGTATTCCGAAAGCGATCTGGTCTCGGGCAAGCTGGTCAAGGAGATTCAGGTCGAAGGCACACGGGTGCGTGTCCACCTGCGCCTGGGTTTCCCCGCGGCAGGCTATGCCAAGACGCTCTCGGCACAGGTTCGCGAGCACCTCGCCGCCGCGTTGCCGGAGGCTGCGGACATCCAGGTGGAGGTCGACTGGAAAGTCGTTGCCCACGAGGTCCAGAAGGGTCTCAAACCTCTGGATGGCGTGCGCAATGTCATTGCCGTGGCCTCGGGCAAGGGTGGTGTGGGCAAGTCGACCACCGCGGCCAACCTTGCCCTGGCGCTGTCCGCCGAGGGCGCGACGGTCGGTCTGCTCGATGCCGACATCTACGGCCCCAGCCAGCCGCGGATGATGGGCGCCCACGGCCGCCCGCACTCCAGCGACGGTAAGCATGTGGAGCCGATCATGGCGCACGGTGTGCAGACCATGTCTATCGGCTTCCTGGTCGATGAGGAAACCCCCATGGTGTGGCGCGGCCCCATGGTCACCCAGGCCCTGACCCAGTTGCTGGGCGATACGCGCTGGAAGGATTTGGACTATCTGGTCATCGATCTGCCGCCGGGAACCGGCGACATCCAGCTCACCCTCGCGCAGCGGGTACCGGTCAGCGGGTCGGTGATTGTCACCACACCCCAGGACATCGCCCTGCTGGATGCGCGAAAGGGGCTGAAAATGTTCGAGAAGGTCGATGTGCCGGTGTTGGGCATCGTCGAGAACATGAGCATTCACATCTGCAGCAACTGCGGTCATGCCGAGCACATTTTCGGCGAAGGCGGCGGCGAACGCATGGCCGCCCAATACGGCGTGCCGTTTCTGGGGTCGCTGCCCCTGGATATCCGTATCCGTGAGGAAGCCGACGGCGGCTGCCCGACGGTGATGGCCGACCCGGACGGCGAGATCGCCGGCCGGTATCGCGACATCGCCCGCCGCGCGGCGGCGAGGCTTGCCCAGCAGGCGCGGGACTTCAGTCACAAGTTCCCCAATATCGTCATCCAGAACAACTGAACAACCCGCCAGGGGGAGAGCGACGTTGAGCATCAAGTCAGATCTATGGATTCGCCGTATGGCCAAGGAGGGCATGATCGAGCCCTTCGAGCCGGGCCAGGTGCGCGAGCAGGACGGGCGCAAGCTGATTTCCTACGGCACATCGAGCTACGGCTACGATATTCGTTGCGCCGACGAGTTCAAGATCTTCACCAACATCAACTCCACCATCGTCGACCCCAAAGCCTTCGACGAGAAGTCCTTCGTGGATTTCAAAGGTGATGTCTGCATCATCCCGCCCAACTCCTTCGCCTTGGCGCGCACCGTGGAGTACTTCCGCATTCCGCGCAGCGTGCTGACGATCTGCCTGGGCAAGTCGACCTACGCCCGCTGCGGCATCATCGTCAACGT
>CBFGWV010000222.1:0-8173 GCA_965652545.1 uncultured Candidatus Competibacteraceae bacterium
CTTAGCCTCAAGGCCCTGACGATCCTGAAAAACTTAAAACTTAAAACTTAAAACTCCCCACAATCCACCTCGACCGTCCCCGCCCGCGCGCCACCGTCCACGGCCTGCCACTCAAACGCCTGCGCCTCGATCCGCCGCCCGTCGATCAGCACGGTCTCCGGTGGTGGGGAGGCTTCCAGGGCTTCGGCCGTGACCAATGCGCTGACGACGGCGGCGACGGCCTCCGGTGCGGCTGTTGTGTCGTCATAGGCAGCGAACAGCGGGGCATAGGTCAGCACCAGGCGAAACGCCAAGTAGTCGTCACGGCGCAGCAACGCGCCTTCGACGAAGAACGGCTGGTTATCCAGTTCGCCGGCACCCAGCAGGTAGGCATCGCGCATCATGCCCGCGGCCATTTGCTCCTCGCCGAAACGGCAGTCGGCCAGGGCGAAGCGGTGTTCGACACCGTCCACGGTCAGCACACCGGTCCCGACCGGGTCGAACTGCTTGACGGGCATCGCCGCCAAGGCCATCAAGGGTGCCAGCAGCAGGGGCAGGCTCAGCCATCGCGTGTTCATGGCCAACGTGTAGTCCCTCTCGCGCAAACAGTAGGATGGGTTGAGCGCAAGCGATACCCATCAGCCGCACTCGATCGAAGCCATGGGCCCGCCGGTCTGCGTCACCGCTGCTCAGCGATGGGTATCGCTTGCGCTCAACCCATCCTACATCGCTTTGACGCCTATTCCCCGGCCACCTTCAAGAAGCCGTCTGCCATGGCGAGCTTGGTGCGCTTGAGGCGGGCGATGACCTCCGGGCCACGGCGCAAGGCCACACCCACGGTGAGCACATCGATGATGGCCAGGTCCGCCAGCCGCGACGCCATGGGCATAAACGTGCTGGTGTCCTCGGCGACGCCGCTGTCGAGATTGACGTGAGTGAGTGCGGCCAGCGGCGAGCCGGCGGCGGTCAAGGAGATCACCGTGGCACCGTTTTCACACGCCAGACGGACCGATTCCAAAAGCTCCTTGCTGCGGCCGGTGTGCGAAATCGCCAGCAGGACATCGCGGGCATCCATGGTGGCGGCCGCCATCATGTGGACATGTGGGTCGCAGTAGGCGGTCACCGGCACGCCCAGGCGAAACAACTTGTGCTGGGCGTCCTGCGCCACCACGCCCGAGGCGCCGTGGCCGATGCAGTGGATCGCACGGGCGCCGGCCAAGTGGTCGACCGCCCGGTCGACCGCATCGGGGTCGAGCCGCTCGTGGGTGGCGGTCAACGCCGCCAGTGCCAGGTTCAGGACTTTGTCGATCAGCAGCCGGCCGTGGTCGCCGGGCAGCACGTCACCGTGCACATAGGGCACGCCGGCGGCGAGGCTCGCGGCCAGCTCGAGCTTGAATTCGCGATAGCCGGCGAAACCCATGGCGCGGCAAAAGCGGATGACGGTCGGTTCGCTGACGCAGGCGCTGCGCGCAGCCTCTGCGGTCGAGGTGCGCGGTACACGGTTGGGGTCGGCCAGCACCCAGTCCGCCACCCGCGCCTCGGACGGGCGCAACTCACCCCGCGAGCGGCGGATGCGGGTGATGATGCTCATGGTGCCCAGTACATCGCGCTGGCCGCGGTCTCGTTCCGCAGTACCAGGCGAATCGGCAACTCGGTGACCGGCCCCGGCCGCAGGGCATCGTTCAGCACCCGCGCCTTGGCTTGACCCTGGATCAACAGCAGCGTCTGCCGTGCCGCACCCAGCAGCGCGGGGGTGAGGCTCAATCGGGTATACGGTGCCGCCCGCGGGTGCAGCACCGCCACGGGGTCGTTGCGCGTGAGCACCGTGCGCAACTCCGGCGCATCGGGAAACAGCGACGCGGTATGCCCGTCCTCGCCCATGCCCAGCACGACGACGTCAATGGGGCCGTCGACCTCGCGCCAGCGGGCGCAGGCTTCGCGCGCCGCATCGTCCGGAGTGTCGGCCGTGCCGCGCATCTCCAGCCAACGCGCGGCGGCGGCCTTTCCGGTCAGCAGCGTCTCGCGCACCAGGCGGGTGTTGCTGTCGGGGTGATCGGCCGGCACGAAGCGTTCATCCACCAGGGTGACGGTGACACGGTCCCAGGGCAGGGGCATCGCGGCCAGGGCGCGATACAGCGGCGCCGGCGTGCTGCCGCCGGACACGGCCAGCAAGGCATGCCCCCGCGCCGCCACGGACGCCTCCAGCGCAGCGGCGATGCGTTCTGCCAATGCGGCAATCTGCGTCTGGCGATCGGGGAAATCCAGCCGGGCGGTCATTACAGCTCCTCGTGCCAGGTGAACCCGTCGCGGCTGATCAACGCGCTGGCGGCTGCCGGCCCCCAGGTGCCGGCGGTGTACGGCCGGGGCGGCTCGTCCGACTCGCTCCAGACCTGAAGCATCGGTTCCACCCAGCGCCAGGCCGACTCCAACTCGTCGCGACGCATGAACAAGGTCAGGCGGCCGCGCAGTACATCCAGCAGCAGCCGCTCGTAGGCCTCCAGCTTGCGCGCGCGAAAGGCGGTGGAGAAGTCCAGGTTCAGGTTCACCGGCCGCAGCTGCATCTCCTCGCCGGGCGCCTTCACCATCAAGGACAGCTTGACCCATTCCTCCGGCTGCAAACGCATGACCAGGCGGTTGGCCTCCGGTACGCCCTTGGCGGCGGGGAACAGCGGCAGCGGTACTTCGCGAAAATGCACGACGATCTCGCACAGTTTTTCCGGCATGCGCTTACCGGTGCGCAGGAAGAACGGCACGCCCGCCCAGCGCCAGGACGACAGCTCGGCGCGCAGGGCGACGAAGGTCTCGGTGCTGCTGCCGGGGCGGATGCCCGGCTCGTCCAGGTAGGCGGGCACCGGGCCCGCGGGTGTGGCACCGGCACGGTACTGTCCGCGCACCGTGCATGCAGCGACATCGCTGGCGGTAATCGGTTTGAGCGCACGCAGGACTTTGAGCTTCTCGTCGCGGATGGCGTCGGGATCGCCGCTGATGGGCGGTTCCATGGCCATGATGCACAACAGCTGGAGCAAGTGGTTCTGCACCATGTCGCGCATGGCGCCGGTGCCGTCGTAGAAGTCGCCGCGGCCTTCCACGCCGATCTGCTCCGCCACGGTGATCTGCACATGGCTTATCCAGCCGCGCTTCCAGATCGGCTCGAACAGCACGTTGCCGAAGCGCAGCGCCATGAGGTTCTGTACCGTCTCCTTGCCCAGGTAATGGTCGATACGGAAGATCTGGCGCTCGTCGAACACCTTGCCGACAGCGTCGTTGATGGCGCGTGCGGACGCCAAATCGTGGCCCAGCGGCTTCTCCAGCACCACACGGCTTTCGCCATCGACCAGTCCGGCAGCCGCCAGCCCCTGGCAAATGGGGGCGAACAACCCTGGGCCGGTGGACAGGTAGAACACCCGCGTGCGGCCGCTCTCGCTCAGGCGTTGGGCCAGGTTGTCATAACCCTCGCCCTTGCCGGCGTCCATGGCGCAGTAGTCCACCAGGGTGAGGAACTCGTTCCAGCTCTGGGCTTCGAAATCCCCGGGTTTGACGTGTTTGCGGCTGCGCTCGTCCACGCTCACACGGAAGTCGGCGTCGGTGAACTCGCGCCGTGCCACCGCCAGGATGCGGGTCTGGGCGTGCAGTTGCCCGCCACGCTTGAGCTGGTAGAGCGCCGGATACAGCTTGCGCATGGCAAGGTCACCGGTGCCGCCGAAAATCACCAGATCGCAAGGGGGGCTGCGGTCGACCATCTTCAAGCTCCAGGTTGGTTTGTAGTGATGCTACATAGTAAAGCCATTTATGTCACTATACTGGCCTGTTTTTCAGGTATTCGTGTAGCATTGCTACAGGAATGACCAGCAGAGGTGCCAGCTAAAGATGCATATGTCCGCGATCCACCCCGTGGTGGCCCAGGTCACCGAACGCATTCGCGAGCGCAGTCGGCAAAGCCGTGCGGCGTACCTGGCGCAGTTGGACGACTTCGCCGGCCGCGAGCCACGGCGCACGCAGTTGTCCTGCACCAACCTGGCCCACGGGTTTGCCGCCTGCAATGTCGGCGACAAGCAGCGCCTGCGCGGCGAGTGGGTGCCCAACCTGGCGATCGTCTCGGCCTACAACGACATGCTCTCGGCCCATCAGCCGTACGAGAGTTACCCGCAGGTCATTAAGAAGGCCGCCGAAGCAGCCGGTGGCGTGGCCCAGTTCGCCGGTGGCGTGCCGGCCATGTGCGACGGGGTGACCCAGGGGCGGCCGGGCATGGAGCTGTCGCTGTTCTCCCGCGACACCATCGCCATGGCCACCGCCATCGCCTTGTCACACGATATGTTCGATGCGGCCGTGTGCCTGGGCATCTGCGACAAAATCGTGCCCGGCTTGCTCATCGGCGCCCTGCATTACGGGCATCTGCCCACCGTGTTCATCCCCGGCGGCCCGATGCCCTCGGGCATGTCCAACGACGAGAAGGCCCGCATCCGGCAGGCCTATACGGCCGGGCAGATCTCCCGCGAAGAGCTGTTGGAGGCCGAATCCCAGTCCTACCACAGCCCGGGCACCTGCACCTTCTACGGCACGGCCAACAGCAATCAGTTTCTGATGGACCTGATGGGCCTGCACCTGCCGGGGGCGGCGTTCGTGGCGCCCAACACCCCACTGCGCGAGGCCTTGACGGCGGCCGCGACGCGCCGGGCGCTGGCACTCAACGGCATCGATGGCGAGTACACCCCCATCGGCCGCCTGGTCGACGAACACAGCATCGTCAACGCCATCGTCGGTCTGCTCGCCACCGGCGGGTCGACCAACCACACCATGCACTTCGTGGCGGTGGCTCGTGCCGCGGGCCTGGTGGTGGATTGGGACGACTTCGACAACCTGTCCGCCGTGGTGCCGCTGCTGGCCCGCATGTACCCCAACGGTGCCGCGGACGTGAACCACTTCCACGCCGCCGGCGGCACGCCGTTCCTGATCCGCGAGCTGCGCGACGCCGGGCTGCTGCACGACGATGTGCAGACCATCCTCGGCCGTGGCCTGGCGCCGTATACCCGCACACCGCGTCTCGATGGCGATGAGCTGGTGTGGGATGCGGCCCCCGCCGAGAGCGGCGACACCAGCGTGTTGCGCCCGGTCAGCGACCCGTTCAGCCCCGACGGTGGGCTGCGCCGGCTCACCGGCAACCTCGGCCGGGCCGTCATCAAGGTCTCGGCGGTCAAACCCAAGCACCGCATCGTCAGCGCCCCGGCAAAGGTGTTCTCGGAGCAGAACGACGTGCTGGCGGCGTTCAAGGCCGGCGAGCTCAACCAGGATGTCATCGTCGTGGTGCGCGGCCAGGGCCCCAAGGCCAACGGTATGCCCGAACTGCACAAGCTCACCCCGTCCCTGTCCATACTCCAGGACAAAGGCTTTCACGTGGCGCTGGTCACCGACGGGCGTATGTCCGGTGCTTCGGGCAAAGTGCCCGCGGCCATCCACGTCACGCCCGAGGCCATCAGCGGCGGCCCGCTGGCCAAGGTGCGCGACGGCGATCGCATCGTCCTGGACTCCGAGGCCGGCAGTTTGCACATCGATGTCGATGAGGCTGAATGGGCAGCGCGCGACAACGCCCCGCTGCGGGAAACGCTCCACGGATTCGGGCGCGAACTGTTCACCCATTTCCGCGCCGCGGTGACCGGTGCGGAGGAGGGTGCCGCCATGTTTCCCCTGCCGGGACAGCTTCCTAGTGACCCGGCGGCCCCATACGACGACAGAGAGTTAAACCTTCATGACACTCGCTGAATACCTTGCCCGGGCACCGGTGGTGCCGGTACTCGTGGTGGAGTCCCTGGCCCACGCCCGCCCGTTGGCCGAGACGCTTGCCGACGCCGGCCTGATGAACCTTGAGGTCACCTTACGCACGCCAGTGGCCCTGGAGGTGATCCAGGCCATGGGCGAGGCGGTGCCCGATGCGCTGGTCGGCGCCGGCACTGTGCTCGACCCCGAGGCCATGCACGCCTGCAGCCTGGCCGGTGCTCGCTTTGCCATCAGCCCGGGCTTCACCGCGGAACTGGCCGCCACGGCCGCCCGCCTGGGCCTGCCCTGGATGCCCGGCGTCATGACCCCATCGGAGGCCATGGCCGCGCGCATGGCCGGTTATCGGCTGCTCAAGCTGTTCCCCGCCGACGTCGCCGGTGGCGTTGCCTGCCTCAAAGCCTTCGCCAGCCCGTTGGCCGATATCCGCTTCTGTCCCACCGGGGGTATCAAACCGGAAACCGCCGCCGACTACCTGGCCCTGCCCAACGTACTGTGTGTCGGCGGCTCATGGATCGCGCCGCCGGATCTGGTGCGGGAAGAGAACTGGAAGGAAATAGGGCGGCGGGCCAAGCAGGCGGCGGCGATCCGCGTGTAAGCAGCGGGGATAGCGGCGCATGTGTGTGATCGTGGCACCCGTAGGAGCCCTGCCCTCAGGGCGATTGTCCCAGATGGCGCCGAACGTCGCCGGTTTGGCGCCATCCTGCACCGAATCGCGCACGGGGGAGCAGGCCGACCGATGGGTATCGCTGCGCTCAACCCATCCTACATTTCGATAGGTTGCGGGCCGGCTCCTAGCCACCCATCCAGTTGCGCGACCGCCTCCTCCAACCCGGTGCGATCATGCGACGAGAACAACTGCGCGGTGGCCACCGGGTAGTCGCTGTGCAGGCGCTTGCGCACGGCCTGGAGTACGTTCATCGCCGGCCCCCGTTTGAGCTTGTCCGCCTTGGTCAGGAGGATATGCGTCGGCAGGCGGCGATGGGCGCACCAGTCGAGCATCTGCGTATCCAACGGCGTAAACGGATGGCGGATGTCCATCAGCATGAGCAACCCGGCCAGGCTTTGGCGGGTTTCCAGGTAGTGGGCCAACAAGGCCTGCCAGTGCCGGCGAACCGCCTCGGGTACCTTGGCGTAGCCATAGCCGGGCAGGTCGATCAAACGCCGCTCGTCCGTCAAGGCGAAGCAGTTGATCAACTGCGTGCGCCCAGGCGTCTTGCTGGTACGCGCCAGTGTCTTCTGACCGGTGAGCGTATTGAGCGCGCTGGACTTGCCCGCATTGGAGCGCCCGGCGAAGGCCACCTCCAGCCCCTCGTCCGGCGGTAACTGGTCAAGCTGATTCGCACTGGTGAGGAAGCGAGCCGACCGGTAGTCGTAACCCATTGTAAACCCTTGAAAAGCGCTATCGCGCAACGAAATGTAGGATGGGTTGAGCGCAAGCGATACCCATCGATCGGCGCTCGAATCAAGCCTCGCATGATGGGTATCGCTTGCGCTCAACCCATCCTACATAGGTATTGGGCAGATACCTATCCAGCCCGCTCAGCCACTGCCATACCGCATCCACTTAAAACGTAAAACTTAAAACCTAAAACGTCGCCCCCGGCGTCTTCCCGGTTTGCCGCCCCGCGGGCCGAAATGATATAAGACGCGGCGGCGCCGTTGGGGGTTCGCGCGGTGTACGGGTCACCTTAGACCCGAGTCACGCAAGTTATCCGGAGTCTTCTCAGTATGAACAAACTTCTACTGCTCTCGGCCGGCTGCGCCGCGATGCTGCTGACAACGTTTGCGCAGGCGCAGGAGGGCGATGCCGAGGCCGGTCAGGCCAAGGCCGCCACCTGTGTCGCCTGCCACGGTGCCGAGGGTGTCAGCACCAATCCCGAGTGGCCCAACCTCGCCGGGCAGGGTGCCGGTTATCTGCACAAGCAACTGGTGGCCTTCAAGAACCCGGGCGAACCGAATGGGCGGGTCAATCCCACCATGAACGGCATGGCCGCCCCGCTCTCCGAGCAGGACATGGCCGACTTGGCCGCGTTCTATGCCAGCAAGCCCGTCGCCTTCAGCGAGGGTGACCCGGCTGTGGTCAAGACCGACCTCGTCGACGGCGAAACGCTCTACCGCGGCGGCGACCTGTCCAAGGGCGTTGCCGCTTGCGCCGCCTGCCACGGCACTTCGGGCCTGGGCAACCCCGCGGCCATGTTCCCCGCTCTTGCCGGTCAGCACGCCACCTATACCATCGCGCAGCTCAAGGCATTCCGCAGCGGCGAGCGGGCCAACGACAACGGCCGCATGATGCGCGATATCGCCAGCCGCCTTACCGACGCCCAAATGGAAGCGGTCGCCCAATACATCCAGGGCTTGCGTCCGGCCGAGTAGGGACGCCGCGATCCGCGGGGGGCCGCGGAATCATTGCTATGGGCACCCA
>CBFGWV010000223.1:0-8145 GCA_965652545.1 uncultured Candidatus Competibacteraceae bacterium
GCCGGCGGCTGCGCTGCCCGCCCGCTTGGATGCTTATTTTGACGAGTTGCGCGGGGACGACGCAGGTTCCGCCGAGGACCAGGCGCGCGAGGTCTTCATGGCGCGGCACATCGCCGCCAGCGGCGGCGGCAAGGTGCTGGTGATCTGCGGCGGCTGGCACCGCCCGGCACTGGAGCGGCTATGGCCGACGCTGCCCGATAAGGCCGAGCCCGTGCCGCCGGCGCCGCCCGACCCAATGCAAGCGGGCAGCTACCTCGTGCCGTACGAGTTTCGCGCGGTGGACGCGCTGGCCGGTTACGGCGCGGGCATGCAGTCGCCGCAGTTCTATCAGTGGTGTTGGGACGAGGGGCGCACGGCCGCCATCGATCTCGCGTTGGCGGCCATCGTCAAACGGCTGCGGGCGCGGCGGGTGGCGGTGTCCACCGCGGAGCTGGTCGCCGTGCGCCACGCCCTGGCCGGTCTCGGCGGGCTGCGTGGTCATGCGCCGCCGACCCGTGTGGATCTGTTGGATGCGTTGCAAGGCACGCTGGTGAAAGAGGCCTTGGAGCGACCGGCGCCGTGGACGGCACGCGGGGTGCTGACCGCGGCCGATCACCCCGTGGTGCGCGAGGCCTTGCTGGCCTTGACCGGCGAGGCCACCGGTAAGCTGCATGCGGACACCCCGCGCCCGCCCTTGCTCCAGGATGTCGAAGACCGCCTGGCGCGGCTGGACATGGTGCCGGCGGGACGGCCGCGCACCTTGGTGCTGGACCGGCGCGAGGCCGCCGACCGCGAGCGCGCGCAAACCTTGTGGCAGCTCAAACTGCTGGGTGTCGACGGCGTCGTGCTGGCGGAGATCCGCGCGCCGCGCGCCGCGCGCAGTTTGCCGGCGGCCTTGCGCTTCGAGGAGCACTGGACACTCGTCCTGGGCGAGCGGTGGTACGCACAGTTGATCGAAGCCAGTGCCTACGGTGCCACGCTGGCGCACGCGGCCGAACGGGTAGTGCTGAGTGCGTTGGCGGACAGCCGTGGCGAGGCCGCGGCGCTGGTCACGGCCATGACCGATGCGCTGCGCGCGGGGTTCAGCGCCCTGGGCGAGAAACTCGGTCACGAACTCCAGGCCTTGATTCCCAGCCTGCACGACCACGGTGCCCTGGCCCAGGCCGGCGCCCAATTGCTGGAGCTGGCCACCACCGGCTTCTGGGGCGAGGACACCCGGCCGCTGCTCTGCGCACCGCTGGTGCAACTGGGTGAGCGTGTGCTGTGGCTGCTGGATGGCCACCAGGCGGCAAGCGCCGCAGGCATCGAGCAGGATGCGCAGGCGGTGCGCTTTATCGACGGGCTGATTCGTCTGGATCTGGCGCAGGTCGACCGCGCATTCGCCCTCGATACGCTGGTGCGCATCGCCCACCGGGTCGGTGCCCCGCCGGCCCTGCGCGGCGCGGCGCTGGGGGCGGCGTATGGGCTGGAGGCCCTGGGCGAGGCCGCTGCCGCCGAGGTCGTGGCCATCACCCGCTCGATACCGCCGCGCGAGGCGCTGGGGGATTTTCTTTACGGGTTGTTCGCCTGCGCCCGTGAGCTGGCAACCGGCGAGACGGCCATCGTGGAGGCCTTGCACGCGGCGGTGGATGCCATGGATGTGGAGGACTTCCTGGTGGCCTTGCCGCAGTTGCGCGGGGCGTTCGGCTGGTTTCCGCCGCGCGAGCGGGGCGTGATCGCCGCGCGCGTGGCCGGGTTGTTGGGTTTGTCGCAATCGGCGCGCGGCACGCTGCTGAGCCTGCCGGCCGGTCCCCAGGGGCTGGTGACGGCCAAGGCGGTGGAAGCCCAAGCCTTGGTTTGGGCGCGGGACTACGGGGTGTTGCCATGAACGGGCCGGTGACGCTGTCCGCCATCGAGCGCTGGCGGCTGATGCTGGGCGAAGCCGCGGCGCCGTGCCTGCAGCATGGCATGAACCCCGACAGCCCTGCGCTGGCCATGGACCGGGCGCTGAGCTGGTTGTACGGCCGGGGCGAGGCTGGCGACGGGCGCGAGGTGCTGGAGCGCCACGGCGGGGATGGCGGCTCGGTGTTGTCGGTGCCGGAGTGGATCAACGACATCCACACGCTGTTTCCGCGCGAGACCATCGAGCGGCTGGAGCGCGATGCCATCGAGCGCTATGCCATCGATGAGATCGTCACCAACCCCGAGGTGCTCGAGCGCGCCACGCCCAACCCGGCCCTGCTGGAGGCGGTGCTGCGCACCAAACACCTGATGAACCCCGATGTGCTGGCCATGGCGCGCGCCCTGGTGGCGCGGGTGGTTCAGGCCTTGATCGACAAGCTGGCCAAGGAGGTCGAGCGCGCCTTCAGCGGCAGCAAGCGCCGCCAGCGTGTGGTGCCGACCGGCTCGATGAGCCAGTTCGCGGCGCGTGAGACCTTGCGCCGCAACCTGCGCCACTACGACCCGGCCAGTCGCAAGCTGCTGCTGGCGCAGCCGTATTTCCACCACAACACCCGCCGCCGCTTCGAGCGCTGGCAGGTCATCTTGCTGGTGGACCAGAGCGGGAGCATGGTCTCTTCGGTGATCCACGCGGCGGTGACCGCCTCCTGCCTGTGGGCGCTACCGGGCATCAAGACGCACCTGATCGCCTTTGACACCGACATCGTCGACCTCACCGACGCGGTTGACGACCCGGTGGAGGTGTTGATGCGGGTGCAACTGGGCGGTGGCACCGACATTGGCAAGGCCGTGGCCTACGCCGCCGGCCAGATCGACGTCCCCAGCCGCGCCATCGTGGTGCTGATCAGCGACTTCTACGAAGGCGCCGCAGAGTATCGCCTGGTCGATCAGGTCCGCGCATTGCTGGGGCAGGGGACACGCGTCCTGGGCCTGGCTGCCCTCAACGACCGCGCCGAGGCCGACTTCGACCGCGTGCTGGCGCAGAAGCTCGCCGACCTCGGCGCCCACATCGCGGCCATGACGCCCGGGCAACTGGCGGTCTGGCTGTCGGAGGTGCTGGGGTGAGTTGTAGGATGGGTTGAGCGCCAGCGATACCCATCGGTCCGCTCAGGGGGATGGTGGCTTCGGTTGGCCTCGCATGATGGGTATCGCTGGCGCTCAACCCATCCTACATTCACTCCCTTGATGCACGAGTCGAACCGATCAAATGCGTACTGACCTGCTTCGACTCTCTCCCGAAGCCCTTGCGCAACTGGCCAATGTGGGCTTGGTCAAGCGGGCGGTGCGCGAACTGGCCGGTGGGTATGTGCCGACGCTGACGCTGGATGACGCAGCGACGCTGACGGCGACGTTCAGCGATGGTGTGGTCATGGCTTGGCCGGTGGACTGTGGGCTGCGCGATACCCGTTGCTCCTGTGGTGCGGCGGGGGTTTGCCGACACCGAATCATGGCGGTGCTGGCCTATCGCGAGCAGGCGGAGCAGGCCCCGCCGCCGATGGATTCGCCCGGCAGTGTCGGCGATGACGCCCTGGCCGCTCTGGTGCCGCCGCAGTTGCTTGCATTGGCCAGGCGCCAGGCCAACGACGGCGTGAGTGTGGACGTGCGCCGGCTCGCCGCCGGCGAGCCGTGCCCGACGGCCCGGCTGCCCATGGCGACGGTGCACTTCTGGGGCGGAAGCGCCACCCAGGCTGCGCGCTGCGATTGCATTCAGAGCACCTGCTGCGAGCACGTCGCAATGGCGGTGTGGGCCTTCCGCCAGGCCGATGCCACGGCGCCGGACGCCCCGACAGTGCGGGTGCACCTGGGCCCGCCCGAGTCGGGCACGCGTGTGGACCCGACGCCGTACCGCGCCCTGGTGGCGTCGATCTGCCGCTACGGCGTCACCCGCGGCACCTCGCCGCATGTACAGGCCTTGTCCGCGGCCATCGCCGATGCCGATGCGCGCGGTGCGGTGTGGTTGCGCTTGGTGCTGGCCGATCTGGAAACCTGGCTGGACGGCTACCAGCGGCGAAGCGCCGCCTACGAGGCCACACGCGGTGTGGACCTGGTGGCCGAGCTCACCTTGCGGTTGGCGGCCGGGGCCCGTCCCGGCATGGCGCGCACGGCCCTTGGGGTGGGCGAGGCTGGCCGTGTCGAGCTGGACCGGCTGCGTCTGGTCTGTCTGGGTTGCCGTATCGACGCGGATGGCGATCAGCGCCACGCAAGGATGATCCTCGCCGACACAGACACCAGCAGCCATTTCGTGCTCGATCACCACTGGACGGTGCCCGCCGGCCCCGCCGCCGACGAGCACGCGGCGCTGGCCGCACAGCGTGTGGCGCCGGGTGTCGGCCTGGTGGCCTTGGCCGGTGGCCAGTTATTGTCGCAGCAGGCCAGCCGTGCAGCCGACGGTCGCCTGCACCTGGCGCGTGCCCGTCGCACGCAGAACAACCTACTGCCGCAGAACGGCGACTGGTCGGCGCTCAAGCCCCCGTTGCAGTTCCAGCGCGTGGCTGATGCGTTGCGTGAGCACAAAGCCCACCCGAGCGCCCACGTCGGCCCGCGCCATGCGGCCTCCCGCTTTGCGGTGCTACGGATACGGCGCGTGGAGCGGTTGTTCTACGACCCCAACGAGCAGGTGCTCGCTGCGTTGGTGATGGACGAGGCGGACGAGGCCTTCATCCTCAAGCGCGAGCACCGCGGCCATGTCCGCCATGCGCTGGACGCCCTGGCCGGGGCGCTGAATGGGCACTTCGGGCCGCCGACCCATGTGGCAGGTCCCCTTGGCTGGGTACACGGCCAACTGGTGCTCGAGCCGTGGGCAGTGGCCTGCGACCGGGTGGTGGTGCCGGATATCGAGCCGGCTTGCGCGGCCCTTGCCGACACGCCGCTGGGCTTTGCCGGCGTAAGCCACCAGGACCCGCTGGCAGAACGCTTGCATGCGCTGGTGACGGCGGTCGGCGACCTGTTGCACCACGGTGCCGCCCACCTGGGCGGGCACGGCTGGCAGCGTCTGGATCAACTCGTTTCGAGCCTGCGCACGCAGTCGCTGGATGCCTTGGCAATGGCCGTGGCGGCATTCAACGAGCAGGCACGTCTGGCGGCCGCGGCACCCGCGGGCGATGAGCCGGCCGGCGCGGCGATGCAGCTTGCGGCCCTCGCCGCCCTGCATCGCGATGCGCTGGCTGTGACCGATTGATGATCGTCTTAAGAGGGCAGGCGCCGCCTTCGATAGGTGACCACGGGGGTGCGGCTGGTCGTCGCGGCGGGTGCGGCCGTAACCGCTGCTGCGGCCGGCTCGACCTGGCGTATGGGGTTGAAAGGCTCGACGTTCGCGCTGGCCTGCGGCCTGCGGCAGCCGGCGTCGTCACGAAGAATGTGCACTTCGGAGCGCGCGTTGATGACCAGGCGCACCGAGCGCGACCCGGCCCCGGGCTGAAACAGTATGACCGTATCGTCGATGCACAGCATGTCATCGGGCTTGCGCAGCATGGTGATGCTGGGGCGGTCTTCGGAGATGACCATAGGCGGGCCGGCGAAGTTCGGGCAGGCGACCCGCGTCCCGACAGGGCCGGTGATGGTTATCCGGAACCGGGTGCCGGTCTTGCGAAAGCGGCTGGCGATGCTGGCGATCTCGAACCGGAGTGTTGCCGTGCCGACGTAGAGCTCCTGCTCGGGGGCACGGGTGAGCACCAGCAGGGTGCGTCCGGGGATGCGGATACTGGGGTTGGTGAAGCTCGGGAGGATGCGGCTGATCAACTCGTCCATGGGGGAGTCCTGTCCGTTATGTAAGGCTGGCGCGGGCCTGCTTGCGGCCTGCCGTGGCCTGTATGGTGGTTGCGTGGCGGCAAAGATGCCCTAACACGTTGCCGATGGCAATCGGTTAGATACCAAGGTAGTACCTGTGGGCGGCAAATGACAAGGATCCGCCACTGCGGATCCTTGTGTGCGGCATGGTCAGGCCGCGGCGACCGAGGTGCGGATCAGGTGATCGAAGGCGCTGAGCGCGGCCTTGGAGCCCTCGCCCATGGCGGTGACGATCTGCTTGTACGGCACCGTGGTGGCATCGCCGGCGGCGTAGACGCCGGGCACCGAGGTTTCGCAGCGCGCATCCACCTCGATCTCTCCGCGCGGCGACAGCGCCACCGTGCCCTTGATCCAATCGGTGTTGGGCACCAGTCCGATCTGGACGAACACCCCATCCAGTGCGATACGGTGCACCTCGCCGCTGTGGCGGTCCTCATAGACCAGACCGTCGACCTTTTCGCCGTTGCCGGTGACTTCGGTGGACTTGGCGTTCACGATGATCGTGACGTTGGGCAGGCTATGCAGCTTTTTCTGCAACACCGCATCGGCGCGCAACTGGCCGTCGAACTCGAGCAAGCTGACGTGCCCGACGATGCCGGCCAGGTCAATGGCCGCCTCGACCCCGGAGTTGCCCCCGCCGATGACCGCCACGCGCTTGCCCTTGAACAACGGCCCGTCGCAGTGCGGGCAGTAGGCCACGCCGCGCCCACGGTACTCGCGCTCGCCCGGGACGTTCATCTCGCGCCAGCGTGCGCCGGTGGCCAGCACCACCGAGCGGCTCTTGAGCACCGCGCCGCTGGCCAGGCGGATCTCGATCAGTTCACCGGGCACCAGGGCCTCGGCACGTTGCAGGTTCATGATGTCCACGTCGTACTGCTTGACGTGCCGCTCCAGGGCAGAGGCCAGCTTGGGCCCCTCGGTCTCCTGCACGGAGATGAAGTTTTCGATGGCCATGGTATCCAGCACCTGGCCGCCGAAGCGCTCGGCCACGACGCCGGTGCGGATGCCCTTGCGCGCGGCATAAATGGCCGCCGCGGCACCCGCCGGACCGCCGCCGACCACCAGCATGTCGAACGGTGCCTTGGCATCCAGCTTGGCCGCCTCGCGCTTTGCGGCTCCGGTGTCCAGCTTGGCCAGAATCTCGCTCAGCCCCATGCGGCCCTGGCCGAAGGGCTGGTCGTCGAGCAGGACGGTGGGGACGGCCATGATCTTGCGCGCCTCAACCTCGTCCTGGAACAGCGCGCCGTCCACCATGGTGTGGCGGATGCGAGGGTTGATCACCGCCATGAGGTTCAGGGCCTGGACCACCTCCGGGCAGTTCTGGCAGGACAGGGAGATATACGTCTCGAAACGGTAGTCGCCATCGAGACTGCGGATTTGTTCGATGACCTCTGCATCCGCCTTGGGCGGGTGGCCGCCGGCCTGCAACAAGGCCAGGACCAGGGAGGTGAATTCATGCCCCATGGGGATGCCGGCAAAGCGGATACCCATGTCGCTGCCGATGCGGTTGATGGCGAACGAGGGCGTGCGTACGCCATCGCCCGTGCGCTCGCTGAGGGTGATGTGTGTGGACAGCTCCACGATGTCGCGCAGCAACCCCATCATTTCGCCGGATTTCTCGCTCTGGTCGGTGGCGGCGATGATCTCGATGGGCTGCTGAATGTTTTCCAGATAGCTCTTCAACTGGTTTTTGAGTTGTGTATCCAACATGGCGGCCTTGCTCGATGTAGGGGAGTGCGGGCGGGGAAAGCGCCCGGGCGCGAACGCCCGGGGCTCACCTTCTCAATCAGATCTTGCCGACGAGGTCCAGCGACGGGGCCAGGGTCTCGCCACCGGGCTGCCAGGCGGCCGGGCAGACCTCGCCATCGTGGGTGGCGACATACTGGGCAGCCTGAACCTTGCGGACCAGCTCCTTGGCGGAGCGGCCGATACCCAGGTCGTGAATCTCGTACAGCTTGATCTGCCCTTCGGGGTTGATCACGAAGGTGCCGCGCAGGGCCAGACCGTCTTCTTCGATCATCACACCGAAGTTGCGCGAGATCGTCCCGGTGGGGTCGCCGATCATCGGGAATTTGATCTTCTTGATCGTATCGGAGGCGTCGTGCCACGCCTTGTGGGTGAAGTGCGTATCGGTAGAAACCGAGTACACCTCGACGCCCATGTCACGCAGCTGTGCATAGTGGTCGGCCAGGTCGCCCAGCTCGGTCGGGCAGACGAAGGTGAAGTCGGCCGGGTAGAAACAGACCACGGACCACTGGCCCTTGAGATCGGCGTCGGAGACCGGCACGAACTCGCCGTTGTGGTATGCGGTGGCCTTGAACGGTTTGACGACGGTGTTGATCAGCGACATGAAGAAGGACTCCGTGAAAGGTTTCAGGGTAAAGACAACGGAGGCCATGGTATGAAAGCCCTGGTGCGTTGCACCAATCGTATATGCGGATG
>CBFGWV010000224.1:0-8059 GCA_965652545.1 uncultured Candidatus Competibacteraceae bacterium
GGGGAGAGGGGGGGATGCCCGGTTGCACCGCCAGACTCGCCGTCTCCGCCGCGGCCGTCGACCTCCTTCTCCCCCGGCCCCTCCCACGGGAGGGGGGAGGAGAGTCGTTCGCCGTTGTTAGTTTTAAGTAATTTATCAATCATACGGATTTTTAAATTAGACAAAATTATCCCTCTCCCCGACGCTTGACGGCACGCGGATTCCACCCGCAGCACCCGAAAACGATAAGCGCCTCAACCCCTTGCAGGTCAGGCGCGAGAAGGAGGAGACGATGCTCAACAAATTCGCCGCACTCGCGGCAGGTCTCGCCATGGCCGCGTCCGCGCAAGCGGACGAACAACTGCTGATCGGCTCGACGTCCACTTCGTCCAGCCACTACAGTTACTTCGTCGCCGTCAACCAAGTCATCAACAACAACGTCGAGGGCGTGAAATCCTCGGTGGTCGAAACCGGCGCCACCGTCGATAACCTGCGCCGCCTCGCCCGCCAGCAGATCGACCTGGGTCTGGTGACGACCAACGTCGGCTACCACGCCTATAAAGGCCAGGGCGATTTCGACGGCAAGACCGTCGACACCCGCCTGCTGTGGGTCTACAACGTCGCCCCGCAGAACACCGTGGTCCGCCAGGACTCGGGTATCGAGACCCTCGCCGACCTCGAAGGCCGCCAGCTCAACCCGGGCATCACCGGTTCGGCCACCGAGAAAACCACCGAAGCCGTCATGAGCGTGCTCGGCATCGCGCCCGACTACGTGCGCGGCTCGACCACCGACGTCGTCGACTCGATCAAAGACAACCGCATCATCGGTTACGTCAAATCCGGCGTCAGCAACAAGCAGCTCGACGGTTCGACGCTGGACATCGGCACCTTCACCCCCATCCGCGTGCTCTCGCTCAGCGACGAGCAGGCGCAGACGCTCAAGCAGCAGATGCCGGATGTCAGCGTCATCGAGGTCGACCCCGCACTCGAGGGCGTGGACAGCTTCACCACCTGGGCCTTCGGCGTGGCCGTCCATGCCCGTCCCGACCTGGACGAGGAGACCGCCTACCGCATCACCAAGGCGGTGATGGAAAACATCAAGCCGCAGGCCAACGCCTTCGCCGCCATCGAGGGCGCCGACCTTGCGCAGATGACCATGGACGTGGGCAGCGTGCCCCTGCACCCGGGCGCCGCGCGCTATTACCAGGAGCAGGGCATCGAGATTCCGCAAGCCCTGCAGCCCATCGACTAATCCGGAGCGAGCACGGTGCGCGAGCGACTGGTCACCGTACTGGCCCTGATACTGGGCGGGTTCATCCTCTACACGTCCGCCACCGGGCCGTTTCAGAGCCTAGTGCACCGCGGCGTGTTCCTCGCGCTGGTGCTGTTACTGGGCTTGGTGACCTACCCGCTGGGCGTCGGCACCCGCTGGCGCCCGGCCGCCATTGCGCTGGACCTCGCACTTGCCGCGGTGTCGGTGGTCGCCTGCGGCTTCGTCGCGCTCAATCACGAGCGCATCCTCACCGAATTGCCCTGGGCGACACCGCTGGACATGGCGATGACCGCCGCCCTGGTCATCGCCATTCTCGAGGTTTCGCGCCGGGCCATCGGGTTGATCTTCCCGTCCCTGGTCCTGATCGGCATTGGTTACGCCTTCTTCGGCAATCTCGTCCCCGGTGCCCTGCAGCATCGCGGCTTTGATGTCGCCTTCGTCACCGAGACGCTGTTCCTGGGTGACCTGGGCATCTGGGGCATGCTCGTCGGCGTCGCCAGCACCACCATTGCCGCCTTCGTGCTGTTCGGCAGCGTGCTGCTGCACACCGGTGGCGGGCAGACCTTCATCGACCTGTCCATGCGCATCGGCGGGCGCAGCCCCGGCGGGGCGGCCAAGGTGGCCACCGTCGCCTCCGGGCTGTTCGGCATGGTCAGCGGCAGCGCCGTGGCCAACGTGGCCACCACCGGCAACTTCACCATCCCCATGATGAAGCGCCTGGGCTACTCGCCCGCGCTGGCCGGGGCGGTGGAGGCGGTGGCGTCCACCGGCGGGCAGATCGCCCCGCCCATCCTCGGCGCCGCGGCCTTCGTCATGGCCGAAATTCTCGGCGTCAGCTACCTGCGCATCGCCGCGGCCGCACTGCTGCCGGCCATCCTGTTCTATGTGGCGGTGTTCCTGACCGTGCACCTGATCGCCGTCCGCCGCGGGTTGCGTCTGGTGCCCGATGACGAGATGCCCGCCTGGGCGACCATCCTCAAACTGCACCGCACACTGCCTATCCTGGCCGCCCTGGGCGGGCTGTTCTTCGGGGTGCTTTCCGGGCGGTCCATTGCGACATCGGCGTTCTTCGGTGTCGCCGCCATGGCCGTGTGTTTCGTCACCACCGCCGTTGCCGCCGGCCTGCCGGCGCGCACCATCGCCCAGCGCTTCGTCGACGGCCTCGTCGATGCCGGCAAGGGCATGGTCATCATCGGCGTGCTGCTGGCCGGGGCGCAGATCCTGGTGGCGATGATCAACCTCACCGGTGTGGGCGTGGCGCTCACCGGGTTGATCGTCGGGCTGGCGGGCCATTCCGTTGTGCTGGTCGCGATAATCGTGGCGGTGGTCTGCCTGCTCATGGGCATGGGCATTCCGACCACGGCGGCGTACGTGCTGGTGTCGGCCGTGCTCGCACCGGCGCTGACGGAGATTGGCGTCGAGCCGTTGATCGCGCATCTGTTCGTGTTCTATTTCGCCACCGTGTCGGTCATCACCCCGCCGGTGTGCGTGGCCGTGTTCGTCGCCTCGGGCATCGCCAAGGCGCATTGGATTCCGGTGGCCGGCGAGGCCGTACGCCTGGGGGCGACGACCTACGTCGTGCCCTTCCTGCTGCTGGTCTACCCGGCCATGGCCGGCTTCGGCACGTGGACAGACGTCGCGCTGGCGTTGTGCCAGGGTCTGTTGTTCGTGGCCGGCTTCGCCGCGTTGCTTGCCGGTGCCCGGTTGACCGGCTCGCGCGCGGCGGATATCGGTATTTGCGCCGCCATCATCGTGCTCGCCCTGCTGCCCGGTTGGGGGTCGACGGCTTTGTCCCTGGCCATCCTCGCCGCCTTGGCCGTCTACCGCCGCCGGCGCGCGCCGCGTGAGCGACCGCCGCATGCGACCCTGCGCACCAAGGAAACCCCGTCATGACGTTCATCGTCGGTAGCGGTGCCGGCTTCTCCGGCGACCGCACGGACGCGGCCGGCCCGCTGGTGGCCGAGATGATCCGCCGCGGCGAGCCCGCTGCGCTGATCTTCGAGACCCTGGGCGAGCGCACCCTGGCCGCCGGCCAACGCGCCCGCCGCCAAGACCCGGAGCAGGGCTACGAACCGCTGCTGGCCGATTATCTGGCGCCGGTGCTGGCCGACTGCCTGGCCCACCGCATCCCCATCCTCGGCAACTTCGGCGCCGCCAACCTGCAGGCCGCCAGCCGCTTGGTGGCGTCGCTGATCCGTCGCCACGGCCAGCGCGACGCGGCCATCGGTCTGGTCGGTGGCGACGACATCCGCGAGCGTCTGCCGACGCTGGACCTGGTGCCCTGGGAGGGCGAGACCGGCAGCCTGCCGTCCGGCGAGGCGCTGATTTCCGCCAACGTCTACCTGGGCGCGGCCGCGCTTGCACAAGGGCTGGCGGCCGGTGCGGACGTGATCGTCACCGGCCGTGTCGCCGACCCGGCGCTGGTGCTCGCGCCGCTGGTCAACCACTTCGGCTGGGCCTGGGACGACTGGGACCGGCTCGCCGCCGGCGCGTTGGCCGGCCACCTCATCGAGTGCGGTGCGCAGGTCACTGGCGGCTACTTTGCCGACCCCGGGTTCAAGGATGTGCCGGGCCTCGCGGACGTCGGCTACCCCTTGGCCGAGGTCGAAGCCGACGGCCGCATCGTCATCACCAAGCCCCCGGGTACCGGTGGTCTGGTCACCGAGCAGACCGTCAAGGAACAACTGCTGTACGAGGTGCACGACCCGGCCGCGTACATCACGCCGGATGTGGTCATCGACCTCACCGGCGTGCGTCTGCGGCAGATCGGCCGTGATCGTATCGAAGTCACCGGCGTGCGCGGCAAACCCGCCCCGCAGCGGCTGAAGACCACCGTGTGCTACGACGGCGGCTGGCTGGGCGAGGCGGAGATCTCCTACGCAGGCCCCAATGCACTGGCCCGCGCCCGACTGGCCGCCGACATCCTGCGCGAGCGCCTGCGCACCCGCATCCCACCCGAGGCCGGGCGACGCATCGATCTGATCGGCCATGTCAGTGTGTTCGACGACGACAGCGGGCAGCTACAGGCCGGCACCGAGCCGGCCATCCCGCCCGAGGACATCCGCCTGCGCCTGGCCGTCGCGCATCCGCAGCGTGCCTGGGTCGAGCGCGCCACCGGCGAGCTGCTGGGCTTGTACTGCAGCGGCCCGGCCGGTGGCAGCGGCGTGCGCCGGCAATTTCAGCCGCGCGTGTGCACCGCGTCGTTTCTCGTGGCTCGGCAGGACATCGAGCCGCACATGGACCTGGTCAAGGTGAGCCCGCATGCCCAATCGGCCTGAACCCCTGGGCGGGCGCACCGTCCCCCTGCACCAGATCGCCCACTCCCGCGCCGGCGACAAAGGCGACCGCCTGAACCTGTCGCTGTTCGCCTACGACCCCGTGCATTTCGAGCTGCTGGTGGCACAAGTCACCGAAGCCCGCGTGCTCGACTGGTTCCGCCACCGCGGCGCGCAGCACGTCACCCGCTACCTGATGCCCGCCCTCGGCGGTATGAACTTCGTCATCGAGCCGGTGTTGCAAGGGGGCGTCAACGGGGCGCTGAATCTCGACGGGCACGGCAAGTCGATGTCGTTCTACCTGCTGAAGCTGCCGATCACGCTATGACGCGGCCATCCTTTAGCGAAACGTTGTCTGCGAGAACGTGAGATGTGATGCACATTGTTCAATGTAGGATGGGTTGAGCAACGCGATACCCATCAGCCGCAGCCGATCGAAGCCCTGAATTCGCGCCGCGACCAACCAGCGATGGGTATCGCTTCGCTCAACCCATCCTACATGGCTACAGAGTATCCAGAAGGTATCGAAGTGGCACGACCTACAGATCCACGTCGTCGAAGGGCGCGAGATCCTCGTTCACGTCGGGAAAAGGTGTATCCAAGGGGCCGAGACTCTCGAGCAGCGCGAGCAAGCGCCCCTTACGCACAGGTTCTACGATCAGGCGATCGCCCTCCTTGCGCACGATGACCTCGTCACCCTCGAGCTCGAACTCCCGAGGAATGCGCATCACCTGATTCCGGCCGTTGCGGAACAAACGCACATGACGCACGGATTCAGTCATGCTTGGGGCCTCATTGGTGGCATAGGGCAGAGCCTCTGCTTATGCTGGGTTTGCGGTCAATGTTATCGATTTCGACAGGTGCCTCCCGGCGCGCCCCGGCGCCTTACCTCCGGAGAGTTGACGATGCCTCACTTCGTTATCGACTGCTCAGAGTCCGTTCTGGACCTTGCCGATCCTGATAAATTGATGCGATCGGTGTACGCCGCAGCGGAATCCACCGGGTTGTTCGCCAGCAACGGTGTAGGCGGTATCAAGGTTCGCCTCAACCCTTACCGGCACTACCTGAACGTCGATGCTCATGAACACTTCGTCCACGTATTCGCCAACATCATGGAAGGCCGTACCCAGGCGCAGAAGCGGCAGCTCTCGGAAGCGATCGTCCGCACGCTCAAGGCGCTGTTGCCGACGGTCAGTATCATCGCCATGAACGTTCGAGATTTTGAGAAGGCGACGTATTGCAACGCGCCGATGATCGATATCGAAAGTGAGCCTGGATAAAACGATCCAAAGAACTCTCAAATCGGCCGGGGAGCATAAATGCCTTATCCGCTCTACACAGGCCGTGCGCCCCCCTCCCTGGGATCGCCGAGTTGTACTCGGCAGCCGGTCAACGACCGGCCAGGAACAAAGCCATGAAGACTGAAGCACCCACCGTGCGTACAACGCGGCGGCGGCCTACAGGGCATCGCCAGGCCGTACCATGAACCCAAGCATCAAACAGCTCCGCGCCTTCGTCGCCGCCGCCCAATCCGCCACCTTCGCCGAAGCCAGCGAGCGGGTGCACCTGTCCCAGCCCGCCCTGAGCATCGCCATCCGCACCCTGGAAGAGCAGGTCGGTGGCCCCTTGTTCACCCGCACCACCCGCCATGTCGCCCTCACCCCCGAGGGACGCAGCTTCCTGCCCGTGGCCATCCGCCTGCTCAAGGACTGGACCGAAGCCTTCGAAGACCTGGGCGAACGCTTCTCCAAGCAGCGCGGCAAAGTCACCATAGCTGCCCTGCCCACCGTCGCCGCCGGCCCGCTGCCCAAAGTCATCGCCGCCTTCCGCGCGCGCTTTCCGCAGATCAAGCTCAGCATCCACGACGTGCTGGCCGACGACGTGCTCGAGATGGTGCGCGAGGGCAGGGCGGACCTCGGCTTTTCCGTACTGCCGGCCGAGAGCGACGACATCGACTTCCAACCCGTCCTGGCCGACCACTACGCCGTCGTCTGCCCACTTGGTCACCCACTGCTGGACCAGCCCAGCGTCCGTTGGCGGCAACTGGCCGACTACCCGTTCATCAGCCTCAACCGGTCATCCAGCGTCGGCCACGACATCGACCTGGTCATGCGCCAGACCGGCGTGGAGCTGGACGTGCTGTGCGACGTGCGCCAAGTGGCCACCGTCAGCCGCATGGTCGCCGCCGGCGTCGGCATCGGCGTGCTGCCGGGGCTGAGCTTCAGCCAGGTGGCCGACGACGGCACCGGACACCGGCCGCTGGTCGAGCCGCAGATCACCCGTAGCCTCGGGCTGATACGGCGCAAGCGGCACCCGCTGTCGGCGGCGGCGACGGCGATGGTGGAGTTGGTGCTGGCGGTCGCGTCGGCGGCAGAGCCGGCTTGGGTGAGATAGTTGGTGACCTCCTCAGGGCTGTGGCTGGCCAGGCGCCGATCAGGAAAACTGGCGATAAACTGTTGTGCCCACCAGACGTTCAAACGAGTGAGTTGAGGCTTAACATGTTGAGCAAGCAGAAGTTTTCGGTACCAATCCCAGAATCAGCTGTTTAGGCTCCGCTATGCAGAATCAGGTGGTCCGACTTAGAGAATCCGATCACGCCCTAGCGGCGCAGCTATCGGTGTCCATGCTCAATGAGCCATCCGCACCGCAGGAACGGCTTATAGAGTTGCTGGGTGACCGTCGAAACATCGTATTGGCTTGTATGCGCACTCAAGCTCCGGTTGGGTACTTGGTCGCTCATCAATTCCCCAGCCTGTCCGGCGATCGGCTCGTCTATCTTTATGACATTGAGGTCGCGTCGCACCATCGCCGCCATGGCATTGGCACGTCCCTAGTTGAGACGCTCATCGAGATTTGCCGAGCGGATGGTATTGATAGCATCTGGGTCGGGAGTGCCTTAGACAATGTCGCTGCGTGCAACCTGTGGGAACGGACAGGTGCAACGAGAGTGTCAGAGCAATTTGTTGAGTTCACATATGAGCTATAGCCGGTGGGTCCGTCGTGCGGGGCCTAACGAATCAGGTTAGATCGTTAGAGCGAAGCGAACCACGACATGAACCGTTTGTTGGACGAGCGCGGGGTCTGCACGTCCGGGACTGTGCCGGGGCGCCGGGTAACCGGCGACCCTACGTCGGAGGCTGAGAAACCGTGCTGAGTCAGGATCAGATCATGCCGTTGCTGCTCGACGCATGTCCATCGTTTTGGGTGGTATGGGACTCCGACCTTGACGAAGAGGATCGGAAGCTTCTGTATGCGTGCCTAGGTTCGTTTGCGAAGCATCTTCTGGATCTCAAGCAGCAGCGATCTACTGCGGAATTTGCAGCGGTCGTGGAGGTAATCGAGCGGTTTTATCTCGAAGGGGATACCTCCACGCAGGAGGCAGCAACGATTGGGCTTCTTGAAGCGGTTCAGAATGTCTGGGGTAATAGTGGCGTGGCAACCGATGATTTCGAGCAGTTGTTGTTGCCGGAGAGCCGAGTATGGTGGCAGCAACTAGAGCTGTTCTGGGCGGGTGCTATCCCATACGTCGGAG
>CBFGWV010000225.1:0-7982 GCA_965652545.1 uncultured Candidatus Competibacteraceae bacterium
GGTTCGTCGGGTGCTCTCATCCGCTCCAGAACCAGCAGTTCCGAGACGCCGGCCGCCAGGTCGGGGCCGTGGCGCTCGGCCAGCCAGCCGAGCATCGAGTCCACCGCGGCAGTGCCACCGCCGCAGGTCATGCGGCGGGTGTCGTACGTGTACAGTTGAGAGCTGATGCGAAGCGCAGGGAAGTGCCGGGCCAGCACATGGCGGTGCGCTCGAAAGGGCGCGACGGTATGGCCATCGAGCAGGCCGGCCCTGGCCATGGGCAGGATGCCCGCCGCAAAACCGGCCACTGTGCGGCCGCTCTGGGCGATGGCCCGCAGTGTGTCACGGTCGACCACACCTGCATCGGGAAGATCGCGCCCACCGCAGATGATCACCAGTTCGCCGGCGGTTTCGGCACAGAACCTGCCGTCCACGGCCAGCAGTGGTCCGCACGCCGCTGCCACGGGTCCGCCGTCGGCGGAGCGGATCGACCAGCGGTAGCGCAACCCGGCGAGCCTGTTGGCCAGACGCAGGACCTCCGGCACGGCGGAGAAGGCGATCGCATCGAAACCGGGCAGCGCGAGAAGCGTCGCGGTGCAGGCGTCTTGGTGTTGCATCACAGTGAGTCCACTCAGTATTGCGAGTCGGGTAATTCGCCCTTGCGTCGCGCCATGAAGTCGAGCAATGCCTCGTCGATGGCCGGGTCCAGCGGTGGTGCTTCGTACTCGGCGAGGGTTTTCTTCCACAAGGCATTGGCCCGCCAGGCGGCGTCTTTAGCGCCTTCGGCCGTCCATTGCTCGAACGAGTTGTTGTCCGCTGTGACCGCGTCGTAAAAGGCGGTTTCGAAGCGGCTCTGGGTGTGGTCGCAGCCGAGGAAATGCTTGCCCGGCCCGACCTGTTGCATGGCCGCTATCGCCGCGTCGTTGTCGCTGACGTCGATGCCGGCGGCGAAACGCTGGACCATCCCGCAGTGGTCGGCGTCCAGGATGAACTTCTCGTAGCCCATCGCCAGTCCCCCCTCCAGCCAGCCGGCGCTGTGCATGATCCAGTTGATCCCGGCCATGACGCTGGCCATCATCGAGTCGCAGCTCTCCTGCATGGCCTGGGCGTCGGGGATTTTCGAGGCGCACAAGTGCCCGCCGCCGCGCAGCGGCACACCCAGGCGACGGGCGAGCTGTCCGGCGGCCAGCAGGCCCAGGTTGGCCTCGGCGGTACCGAAGGTGGGCGCGCCGGAGCGCATCGACATGGAGCTGGTGAAGGTGCCGAAGATCACCGGCGCCCCCGGGCGTATCAACTGGGTCAGCGCCATGCCCGCCTGGGCTTCGGCGAACAACTGGGTGACCGCACCGGCGATGGTCACCGGTCCCATCGCGCCGGCCAGGATGAACGGGGTGATGATATTTGCCTGGTTGTTGCGCGCGTAGACGTGCAGCGCGGCCAGCATCGTCTCATCGAACACCAGCGGCGAGTTGGCGTTGATGATACTCGCGGTGGTGCAGTGCGTATCGACGAAGGCCTCGCCGAACACTCGCTTGCACATATCCACCGTGTCCTGGGCACGCTCGCCCGCGGTCACCGAGCCCATGAATGCCTTGTCCGAATAACGGATATGGCTGTAGATCATGTCCAGGTGCCGCTTGGGCACAGGCACGTCGACCGGTTCGCAGATGGTGCCGGATGAGTGGTGCAGCCAGGGGCTGGCATAGGCCAGTTTCACGAAGTTTTGGAAGTCTTCGAGCGTGGCGTAGCGGCGGCCTTCGTCCAGGTTGTGGATGAACGGTGAGCCGTAGGCGGGTACGAAGATGGAGTGCTTGCCGCCGATCACCACATTGCGCGCGGGATTGCGGGCGTGCTGTATGAACTCCCGTGGGGCCGTGGCCTGGATGAGCTGCCGTGCCAGGCCACGGGGAAAGCGCACCCGTTCGCCGTCGATGTCGGCACCGGCGTCGTGGAACAGGCGCAGGCTCTCGGGCGAGCCGCGGAAGTCGATGCCGACCGTTTCCAGCACGGTATCGGCGTCGTATTCGATCTGCTCGATCGCCTCACTGCTGAGGATCTCGTAGGGGGCGATTCTGCGCTCGATATAGGGCAACCCGCTGGCCCCGCGGTGACGGCTGGCGCGGCGCTCGGCGCGGCCGCCGCCGCGACGTCGGCTTGAAGGTTCGGCTGCGCTGTCGGACATGACTGGGTCTTCCGTTTTTGGCTGGAAGCTCCCAGGCTAGGCGTGCCGCGGCGCACGCTCAACCGACATTTTCAGACCGGTTTGGCCGAGTTTTTCTCATGCATGAAGCAGTACGCGCTCGTGCATGCCGGGGATGTGGTAATGGATGCCGCGCGCGGCCAGCGCCTCGGCCAGGGCGGCCATGCCGCGATCGGGCTCGCCATGGACGATGTAGACGCAGCGGGGTTTGCCAGTGTGTGCAAACCAAGAGAGCAACTCGTCCTGGCCGGCATGGGCGGAGAAGCCGTTGATCGTCCAGATTCGCGCGCGAACGCGGATCTCATCGCCGAACAGGCGCACTGTTTTTGCGCCGTCGATGATCCGCCGGGCCAGCGTCCCCTGTGCCGCGTAGCCGACGAAGACGATGGACGAGCGCTCGCGCCAGAGATGGTGCTTGAGGTGATGACGTACCCGCCCACCGGTGCACATGCCCGAGCCGGCGAGGATGACTGCGCCACGTTCGATGGTGTTGATCGCCATGGAGTCGGCGGTGTCGCGGGTATAGCGTAAACCCGGCAAGGCGAACGGATCGCCATCGGTCCGCGTGGCCAGGTGAGCAAAATCCTCGTCAAAGCACTCGGGGTGACGGCGGAAGATGTCGGTCGCGGAGATCGCCATCGGCGAGTCCAGGAACACCGGCAGGTGTGGTGGCAGGTGGCCGCCGCGAATCCCCTCGCCGATGGCGTGCAAAACCTCTTGTGCGCGCTCCAGTGCAAACGTGGGAATGATGACGTTGCCACCGCGCGCCAAGGTGTCGTTGATGGCCTCGTGCAGTTCGCTAACGCTGTCCTGCCGCCCGCGGTGGTTGCGGTCGCCATACGTGGACTCGATGACGACATAGTCCACTGGCGGTGGAGGTGTCGGATCGCGCAACAGCGGCCTGTCCGGTCCGCCCAGGTCGCCCGAGAACAACACCCGGGTCGGTTGCCCGTCTTCGACCAGCGTCAGCGCAATGGCCGCGGAGCCGATGATATGGCCCGCATCGATGAAGCACGCCTCGATACCTTCGGCCAGGGTCAGCGGCTGGTCGTAATGCGCGGTTCGGCCAAAGAAATCCATGGCGTGGAAGGCATCGTCCAAGGTGAACAGCGGTTGGTGGCCCCGCCGGCCGTGGCGGTGTTCCCGACGCGAGCGGCGGCGTGCGTCTTCTTCTTCCAGCGAGGCGGCGTCGGTCATCACCAGGCGCGCAAGCTCGCGGCTGGCCGCGGTAGTGATGATCTCGCCGCGAAACCCGCGCTGTACCAGCAGGGGGATGCGCCCGCAGTGATCCAGGTGGGCGTGGGTCAGAAGCAGAAAATCGATGCTCGCCGGGTCGAAGCCGAAGTCGGCCGCATTGTCCTCGTCGATCTCCCGCCCGCCCTGGAACAGACCGCAGTCGATCAGCAGCCGGTAATCGCCGCATTCGACCAGATGGCATGAGCCGGTGACCTGCTTGGCGGCACCGTGAAAGGAGATGTGCTTCATTCGGACGATCCTCGCAGGGTCGGTAGGCGGGCGGTGACGCGGCGGACGGCCTGGGCGATCTCGCCATCGAGGGCGATGCGGGAGAACGGCCCGGGCACCGTGTCGGTGGTGGCAATGTGCGTGATGCCGGCCTCTTGCAGTGCGCTCGTCGCATCCGCGGCGAACAGGCCGTGCACGCCGACGCATAGCGGCGGTGCCAAATCGGCCGCACGGAGGTGGGCTGCGGCCGCCGCCAAGGTGTGGCCGGTGGAAATGATGTCGTCCACCAGTACGGGTGTGCGGGCCTTCCAGGGCGACATGTCGGGCAGCGTCAGCCGCACCTCGCGATCGCCCAGCCGGGTTTTACCCAGAACGACGGCCGGGGCGGGGATGGCGGCGGCGACCGCTTCGACCCATTGACGGCTTTCCTCGTCGGGGCCGATCAGCACCGGGTCAGCGACTGTCGCCGCAATCCATCGCGCCAGGGCGGGTGCGGCATGCACCACCTCGCAGGGCAAGGTGTACAAGGCTTCCAGGTTCGGGTAGCGGTGCAGGTGCGGGTCGACCGTCACCAGCCAGTCGAAGTGGCCCGACAGCACCGCCGCGAAAGGCCGCGAGGAGACCGCCTCGCCCGGCTGGAAGCGGGTGTCCTGGCGCATGTAGGCAAGGTAAGGGGCGATCAACCCAACCGTTGCCGCGCCTAGCTCGCGCAGCGTCGCGGCGGCGAATAGCACGGGCAACAGCTTGGGATCGGGGTCATCCAGACTGCAGACGATGGCCGCGTGCCGCCCGGGTGGCGACACCCGCACCCGCGACTCACCATCGGGAAAGCGGTGCACCTCGACAGTGCCCAGTGCGCCGCCCAGGCGGTCCACGAGGCGGGCTGCCAGCGCATCGCTGTTCCACATGGGGCAGAGCGTGATCATGGCGCCGGCTCGATACGTACGATACCGGGGTGGCGTGTCACGTAGTCCAGCGCGTAGAGCAGCTCGCCACGGGTTTCCGCGTGCAGGGTGAACAGCGGTTGGCCCGGGCTGACCCGGTCCCCGAGCCGGACGTGGACAACCAAGCCGGCAGTCGCATCGTAGGGGGCGCCGGCCAGTTTTGCCGCCCGCGCCAACAAGCGATTGTCGATGGTCTGCACCGTGCCCTCGGCGTGTGCCGCGATCGGTTGCGTGTGCGCCGCCCGCCCGGGCTGGCGCAGACCGCCTTGCGCCTCGCAAATGGCGTGGAACTTGCGCAGGGCGCGTCCGCTCTCCAGCGTGCGCCGCACCACGTCCTCGGCATCGGCACCGGCGGCCAGGCCGCCCAGCTCGACGACAGCCGCGGCGATGGTCAATGCGCGCTCGCGCAGATCGGCCGGCGCGTCGTCGCGATTCTCCAGCACGGCCAGGACATCGTGCGCTTCCAGTGCGGGGCCGACGCCACGCCCCACCGGCTGGGTGCCGTCGCTGAGCAGGCAGCGTACCTTCAGGCCGAGCTGGCCCCCGATGCGCTCCAGCAGACGGGCCAGCCCCTGTGCCGATTCCGCTGAACGCACCTTCGCCGTCGGACCGACCGGAATGTCGAACACGACATGGGTCGAGCCAGCGGCGGCCTTTTTCGACAACATCGAGGCCACGAGCTGGCCTTCGCTATCCAGGTCCAGGGCGCGCTCGATACGGATCAGCACATCGTCCGCCGGGCTCAGGTCTACCGCGCCGCCCCAGACGATGCAACCACCTTCGCGTTCGACCACCCGCTGCATGGCCGGCAAGGTCAGGACCACTGGTGCCAGCGTTTCCATAGTGTCGGCCGTACCGGCGGGGGATGTGATCGCGCGCGAGGAGGTCTTGGGCATGGTCAGCCCCAGCGCGGCCACGATCGGCACGACCAGCAAAGTGGTGCGGTTGCCGGGCAGGCCGCCGACACAGTGCTTATCGACCACCATCGGGTTGCACCAGGTCAGACGGTTGCCGGTGTTGATCATGGCGCGGGTCAGCGCCAGCGTTTCCTTCTCATCCAGGCTGGCGTTGGCACACGTGGTGATGAATGCGGCGATCTCGACATCCGACAGTCGCCGTGCCACGACATCGCGGATGATGGCATCCAACTGCCCCTCGCTGAAGCGTCGGCCGTAGATCTTCGCCCGTACGAAGCCGAACGAGTCCACGGTCGGGGCATGGGCAATCTGCGCCCGCGCATCCGCCGCCGGTGCCAGGCGCTGCCAGGCGGCCTCCGACAGGCCGACCTCATCGGCGGCCAGCAACTCGCCGGTGACCATATTCAAAGTGGCGATGATTCGCCGCGGTCCGATGCTGATCTCCAAATGGGAATGTGCTTCGAAGCCCTCGGCCTTGCAGATGTCGGAGTCCCTGCGCAAGAACGCCACCGGCTGCTGATGGGTGTCGATGCCCAGGCGGCGTGGGCGGATGCCACTGGCGCCCATCGGCGGCATAGCCGCCGTGGCGCTGCCATCGGGTGCTGATGTCCTGTGGTCGTGGCTGTCTTCGTTCAGGTCTTTTGTCACGACTGTCCTCCGACTCCCCAGGCGTCCGCATTACACCCATGATGGGCTGGCAGGTGTGCCGTGGAGTGACCCAGATCAGCCCGCCGCATGGATTTGCCAGCGGTACATTGAACGCGTTACCGTGCCGCGACCGAACCGGCCTTGCGTTTTTCTCATGCGAACCCTGCGGCAGCGCCTGCCTTCGCCGAACAGCCTCGTGGCCTTCGAGGCGGCTGCGCGGCTGCTGAGCTTCACCGCCGCAGCGGACGAGTTGAACGTCACCCAGGGCGCGGTCAGCCGTCAAGTCCATCAGCTCGAGCGCTTCCTGGGGTTGGCGCTATTCGCCCGCGGTCATCGCAGCATCCACCTGACGACAGAAGGCCGCCGGCTGCAACAGGCCGTCACGCTGGGTCTGGAACATATCGCCGGGGCGGTTTCGGAAATCCGCACCAACCGGTCGGCGCCCGAGGTCACCGTCGCCACGACGCTGGCATTCGCCTCCATGTGGTTGATGCCGCATCTGCCCACCTTCCGCCGCCTGCACCCGGAATACGAAGTCCGCGTACTGGCGGCGGACGCGGAACCGGACTTCGCCCGTGACGGCATGGACATCGCCATTCGCTACGGTGACGGCCGCTGGGCCGGGAGCCGGACGGCGTTCCTGTTCGATGAGCGCATCTACCCGGTGTGCAGCCCTGGGTATCTGAACGGCCGGCACCTGCATGACCTGCGCAGCCTGCTCGATGAGACGCTGCTGCATCTGGATGGCGACGGCTGGCGATGGACCACATGGGCCGACTGGTTCAAGGCCAAGGGCGTCAACGGGCTGACCGCCCGCCGGGGCCTGCGCCTGAACAACTATCCGCTGATGATCCAGGCCGCCAAGGCCGGACAAGGCATCGGACTGGGCTGGCATCATCTGATCCACGACGATCTTCGCCTGGGTAGTCTCGTGTGCCCGCTGGACGAGGTCGTGACCACCGACCAGGCCACCTATCTGGCCTGGCCTGAACACATCGTGCCGACACCCGCCGTGGAGGCCTTTTGCGCATGGATCGTCGAAGAGGCCAGGGCCTCGCGCGAGGTGCAAAGCCCTAACCGCGAACACCGTTGGCTGAACGAAACACCCATGAGGTAAACCGACGTGCAACTGCATCTGCAAGGGCGTAGCGCCCTGGTCACCGCCGCCAGTGAAGGATTGGGTTTCGCCTGTGCGCAGGCCCTGGTGGACGAGGGCGCCCGTGTCACCATCAGCGCCCGCCGTCCACAACCGCTGGAGGCCGCCCGCGTGGCGTTGGACGGGCCGGGGCGCGGGGTTTGCGCCGTCACTGCGGATCTGGGGCTCGCGCCCGAGCGTGATGCCTTATGGCGTGCTGTCGAAACCGACATGGATACACCGGACATCCTGGTGCTCAGCACCGGTCATCCGGCCGCCGTCGGCTTCGATGCGGCCACCGAGGATGACTGGCGCCATGGCCAGGCCCTGCTGCTGGACCCGGTCATCGACCTCGCACGGCGGGCCTTGCCGTCGATGCGCCGGCGAGGTTATGGGCGGCTGGTGCTGATCGGGTCGATCTTCGGCCGCGAGCCCTCGGCCGCCTCGGTCGTGCAGAGTACCTACCGGGCCGGTCTCAATGGCCTGGCCAAATGTCTGGCCCACGATGGCGCGGCCGACGGAGTCACCACCAATGTCGTGATACCCGGCTACTTCGACACCCCCCTGGTTCACCGGCTCGCGGCCGACGTCGGTATGCAAGAGGGCTGCGACGAGGCGGACGTGCTGCAACGGTGGCGCGACTACTCACCCTCTCGACGCTTCGGCCGGCCGGAGGACCTGGGTGCCATGGTGGC
>CBFGWV010000226.1:0-7950 GCA_965652545.1 uncultured Candidatus Competibacteraceae bacterium
CCACGACCCACCGGCTTGGCGCGGGCGGTTTTGGCACCCAAGGCCTGATGCCCCCGTGCGAGCAACGCGCTCAAGGCTCGAACACCAGCTGCGTCCGCTGCCCCGCATAACGCGCCACGTTGTACTCCAGCGGCCGCCCCTCGGGGTCGACGTTCACGCTTTCGGTCACCAGCACCGGCTGGCTGCGCGGCTGGTCCAGCACCTCGGCGTCCTCCGCGCTGGGCAGCCGGGTGTACACGCGGGTCTGCTGGCGAAAGTAATCCTTGATGCCCATCTGGAACAGGCTCTGGGTAATCGAACCGGTTTGGCGAAACCGCTCCGCCATGCCATCGAAACGCGGCAACGGAAAATGATGACGGGTGATCCCATACGGCCGCTCGTCCACCACACGCAGAATGTCCAGGGCCAGCACACGCCGCCCCTGGCGCTGGACCAGGTGCTTGGCGATATCCCCCTCCGCATAGACGATCTCACTGCCCAACAAGCGCCCGCTGTGGGTGAGGTCCAGGGCCGCCATGTTCTCGCTGAACCGGGTCCGCTTGGCGACACGGTAGGTCACCACCGGCTCCTGCACGAAGGTGCCCCGCCCCTGCTCGATGCGGATCAGCCCCGCCTCCTGCAAAGCGGCCATGGCACGGCGCAGCGTGTGGCGGTTGACGCCGAAACGCACCGCCAGCTCGGCCTCGGTCGGCAGGCGATCACCGGCGCGTAACACATGATTGCGAATATCAGCCGTGAGTTTGACCTCGATCTGCCGCCACAGGGCCAGACCGTGGGCCCGTGATACCGGAATGTCCTCAACCATCGCTGCGATTCGTCCGTTGCGTGGCCCTCAGATGGCGCGCAGTATTCGGCACATCGGTCTAGATGTCTAGACGAATAAACGGAGAACAGGTGGATGTCTTTCGCGACCGCGGATCGACAGCGCTGGCTGAACCTGATGACCCGGGCCAGCCGTGCCGAACTGGAACACGCCCTGGCTCGGCTGCCGGAGCCCCCACAGTGGCAGACACTGCGACCGGCCGAATGCGGCCTGGTCATGGTGCGCGGACGGGCCGGCGGCAGCGGACAACGCTTCAACCTGGGCGAGATGACCGTCAGCCGCTGCGCCGTGCGCCTGAACGACGGCACCGTCGGACACGGGTACAGCGCTGGGCGGGATACCTGGCGGGCGGAGCGGATCGCGGTGCTGGATGCGCTCATGCAAGGCCCGGCCCGCGCCCGACTGGAACAGGAACTGCTCGAACCGCTGCATCAGCGCCTGGCGGATCATCGCGCGACAGAGGCCCGGCAGGCGGCCGCCACCAAGGTGGATTTCTTCACCGTGGCACGCGAGGGGGGGCAATGAGCGCCTTGAGCCCCGGCTTCGACAACCCCGTTTTCGCCGCCCAGCGTGTGTTCCGCGCCGCCATGGAGGCCATGGCCCGTCCCGGGCGCATACAGACGGTTGCCGAGCGGGCGCAGGCCCCGGCCTTGTCCGTGGCCCAGACCGCACTGGCCCTGACCTTGTTCGACAACGACACCACGGTGTTCCTCGGCGGCGACACCTGCGCGGCGGCGGATTACCTGCGCTTTCACTGCGGCTGCCCGGTCACGGACGACCCGGCGGCAGCCGACTTTGCCCTGATCGACGCCCACGGCGATTGGCCGCCGTTCACCACGCTGGCCCGTGGCAGCGCGGACTATCCGGACCGCTCCACCACCGTGATTGCCGACGTTCTTGGCTTGGCTTCCGGCGGGTCGGTCGAGCTGACCGGTCCGGGCATTCAAGATACGCATCGGCTCTCTGTCACCGGCCTGCCGGAGGATTTCGCCGAGCGCTGGGCGGCCAACCGCGCGGGCTTCCCCTTGGGTGTGGACGTATTCCTGTGCTGCGCGGACCGATTCATCGCCCTGCCACGCACCGTCTGCTGGGAGGCGCGCTAGCATGTATGTCGCCGTCAAAGGTGGCGAAACCGCCATCGCCAACGCCCATCGCTGGCTGGCCCGGGTGCGCCGTGGCGATACCGGGGTGCCGGAGTTGGAGATTGCGCAAATCCGCGAGCAACTCGGCCGCGCCGTCGACCGGGTCATGGCCGAGGGCTCGCTGTACGATCCCGATCTTGCCGCCCTGGCTATCAAGCAGGCGCAGGGCGATCTGATCGAGGCGATCTTCCTCATGCGCGCCTTCCGCACCACCTTGCCGCGCTTCGGCTACAGCCAGCCGCTGGATACTGCACGGCTGCACATCCGCCGGCGCATCTCAGCCACGTTCAAGGACGTCCCCGGTGGGCAAATCCTGGGGCCGACCATGGACTACACCCACCGGCTGGTGGACTTCGGGCTGGAGGATGAAAGCACGCCGCCAAGCCCAGAGGAGCGCGAGGCGAACGCCGCCGCGATGGCCCGGGTGACCGATCTGCTGGGTGCCGACGGCCTGGTGGAGGCGGAAACCGCGGACGACCCGCAGCGTCCGGTCGCCGATGTCACCCGCGAGTCCACCCAATACCCCTGCGCCCGCGACGCCCGCCTGCAGCAACTGGCCCGCGGCGATGAGGGTTACCTGCTCGCCCTGGGTTATTCCACCCAGCGCGGCTATGGCCGGACGCACCCGTTCGTCGGCGAGCTGCGCCAGGGCGAAGTGGCGGTGGAGTTCATCCCCGAAGAGCTGGGCTTTGCCATCGAGCTGGGCGATCTGGCCATCACCGAATGCCAGATGATCAACCAGTTCGCCGGCAATGCTGCCGCCGCCCCGCAGTTCACCCGCGGCTACGGGCTGACCTTCGGCTACGGCGAGCGCAAGGCCATGAGCATGGCGCTGGTCGACCGCGCCCTGCGCGCCCCCGAGCTTGGCGAACCGACCGGTGCGCCGGCACAGGACCAGGAGTTCGTGCTCTACCACGCCGACAATGTGCAGGCGACGGGCTTCGTCGAGCATCTGAAGCTGCCCCATTACGTGGACTTCCAGTCCGAACTGGTCGCCATCCGCGAACTGCGCAAGGCCTTTGGCCAGGAGGACGGGCAATGACCACCGCCGGCTACACCTTTGCCTACCTGGACGAGGCGACCAAGCGCATGATCCGCCGCGGGCTGCTCAAGGCGCTGGCCATTCCCGGCTACCAGGTGCCGTTCGGCTCGCGCGAGCTACCGCTGCCCTACGGCTGGGGCACCGGCGGCATTCAGGTGACCGCCGCGGTGATCGGCCCGGACGATGTGCTCAAAGTCATCGACCAGGGGGCCGACGACACCACCAACGCGGTGAGCATCCGCCAGTTCTTCGCCCGCACCACCGGCGTGGCCACGACCACGCGCACGGACGAGGCCACATTGATTCAGACCCGCCACCGCATTCCGGAAACCCCGCTGACCGAAGACCAGGTCATGGTCTACCAGGTGCCGATCCCCGAACCACTGCGCTGGCTGGAGCCCAGCGAGCGTGAGACCCGGCGCATGCATGCCTTGTCCGACTACGGTGTGATGCACGTGCAACTGTACGAAGAGATCGCCCGTCACGGCCGTATCGTGCAGACCTACGATTACCCGGTGCAGGTCAACGACCGCTATGTGATGCGCCCCAGCCCGATCCCGAAGTTCGACAACCCCAAGCTAGACCGCTGCCCGGCCATCCAGCTCTTCGGTGCCGGCCGCGAGCGGCGGCTGTATGCGGTGCCACCGTACACCCGGGTCAAGAGCCTGGATTTCGAGGACCATCCCTTCGAGATCGAGCGTTGGGACCAGCCCTGTGCCCTGTGCGGCGACACGGCCAGCTTCCTCGACGAGGTGATCACCGACGATCGGGGCTCGCGCCTGTATGTGTGCTCCGACACCGACCATTGCAACCGCCGCCGGGAGACTGCCGCATGAACCACGCGAGCCTGTTGGAGGTGCGCGAGCTGACCCTGGGCTACGGCGGCGCACCGGCCTGCGAGGCGGTGAGCTTCGACCTCTACCCGGGCGAGGTATTGGGCATCGTCGGCGAGTCCGGCGCGGGCAAGTCCTCGGTCCTCAAGGGCTTGTCCGGCCAGTTGCCGCCCACCGCCGGCACGGTGCGCTTCCGCACCCGTGACGGCGCCCTGGCTGATGTCTGGCGCATGGACGAATCCGCCCGCCGTCAGCTGCTGCGCAGCGATTGGGGTGTGATCCACCAGAACCCGCGCGACGGTCTGCGCTTTGGTGTCAGCGCCGGTGGCAATGTGGGCGAGCGGCTGATGGCGGTGGGCGCACGTCATTATGGTGATATCCGCGCGCAGGCCGCGCACTGGCTGACCGAGGTGGAAATCCCCCTGGAGCGGCTGGACGACGACCCGGCGGGCTTCTCCGGCGGCATGCAGCAGCGTGTACAGATCGCCCGCAACCTGGTCACGCGGCCGCGGCTGGTGTTCATGGACGAGCCGACCGGCGGGCTGGACGTCTCGGTTCAGGCGCGACTGCTCGATTTGATCCGCCGCCTGACCCGCGAGCTGCACATCGCCGCCATCCTGGTCACCCATGATCTGGGCGTGGTTCGGCTGTTGGCCGACCGATTGATGGTGATGAAGGCCGGACGGGTGGTCGAGCACGGGCTCACCGACCAGGTCCTGGACGATCCGCAACACGCCTACAGCCAGTTGCTGGTGGCGTCGATACTGAGAGGCTGACTGTGGCCGACGATACAATGCTCGATGTGAACGGCCTGGCCAAGACCTTCACCTTGCACCTCAAAGGCGGGGTCACCCTGCCGGTGTTCGCCGACGCCGAATTCACCGTCGGGCGCGGCCAGTGCCTGGTGCTGGACGGCCCCTCCGGCAGTGGCAAATCCAGCCTGCTGCGCTGCGTGTACGGCAATTACCGCCCGCAGCACGGCATCATCCGCGTACGCCACGACGGCGGCTGGGTCGACCTGGTCGGCGCCGAGCCGCGCACCATTTTGGGTGTGCGCCAGCGCACGATGGGCTTTGTCAGCCAGTTTCTGCGGGTGATTCCGCGCATCAGCGCACTGGATCTGGTCAGCGAGCCGCTGCTCGCCCGCGGCGTCGCACCGGCGGAAGCCGACGAGCGGGCACGGGCCCTGCTGGCCCGACTGAATCTGCCGCAGGCCTTGTGGAGCCTGCCACCGGCGACGTTCTCCGGCGGCGAACAGCAGCGCATCAACATCGCCCGCTCGTTCATCGCCGATTACGACATCCTGCTGTTGGATGAGCCCACCGCGTCCCTGGATGCGGCCAATCGCCGCGTGGTCATCGGGTTGATCCATGCCGCGCTGGCGCGTGGCGCGGCGCTGTTGGGGATCTTCCACGACACCGAGGTGCGCGATGCGGTGGCAACCCATCGCTTCGATGTCGCCGCGCACCGTACCCCCATTCTTGAGGACGCCCGGAATGTCTGAAACCGTACTCACCCATGCCCGCCTGGTGCTGGCCGACGAGGTCATCGCCGGCACCCTGGTCCTGCGCGACGGCCTCATCGCCGCTATCGACCAGGGCCCCTCTTCCGTACCCGGCGCGCAGGACATGGGCGGCGACGTCCTCATGCCGGGGCTGATCGAGGTTCACACCGACAATGCCGAGAAACACGCCGTCCCCCGCCCCGGCGTGGTCTGGCCGCTGGTGCCAGCCATGCTGGCGCACGATGCCCAGCTCATCGCCGCGGGCATCACCACCGTGTATGACGCGGTTTCGCTGGGCCATGACGCCGGCAAGGAGTACCGCAAAGACCTCGGCGAGCGGCTGATCGAGGCCATCGACCAGGGGCTTGCGCACATGCGTGCGGACCACCGCCTGCACCTGCGTTGCGAAGTCGCCACACCCGGCTGCCTGGCGCAGTTCGAGGGCCAGTGCCGTCACCCCCGCGTGGGGCTGGTGTCGTTGATGGACCACACCCCCGGCCAGCGCCAGTTCGCGACCATCGACAAGTACCGCGAGTACTACATGGGCAAGTACGGCATCGACGCGGCCACCATGGAGCGGATGATCCACGAGCGGCTGGCCGAGCAGGCGCGCTACGCCCCGCCCACCCGTGCAGCGATCGCCGCCTGGTGTCGCGACGCCGGCATCACCCTGGCCAGCCACGACGACGCCACACCGGCACATGTGGACGAAGCCTTCGGCGAGGGCGCCACCGTGTCGGAGTTCCCCACCACGCGCGAGGCCGCCGTGGCCGCCCGCAGCCACGGCATGATGACCATCGCCGGGGCACCCAACGTGGTACGCGGCGGCTCGCACTCGGGCAATGTGGCAGCGCTGGAGCTGGCCCGCGAAGGGCTGGCGGACGTGCTGTCCTCGGACTACGTGCCGGCCAGCCTGCTGCACGCCGCCTTCCGCCTGACCGACGATGCCGACCTCAGCCTGCCGGCGGCCGTAGCCTGCGTGACACAAAACCCCGCCACACTGCTGGGACTGCAAGACCGTGGCGTATTGCGCGCCGGAACCCGCGCCGATGTGCTCCGGGTGCACCCGCTGGACCACTCACCGGTGGTGCGCGCGGTGTGGTGCCAAGGGCAACGGATGCTTTGACAAGGACATAAGGACTCGCATCATGATCGTGGACCGTTGTTTCGACCTGCTGGACCGGCTCGGCCGCGACCGCCGCTACGGCGATGAGGCCGTCAGCCAGCTGGAGCATGCCCTGCAATGCGCCTGGCTGGCCGAACGCGACGGTGCGCCGGCGAGCCTGATTACCGCCGCCTTGCTGCATGACATCGGCCACCTGCTGCAAACGGACAGGGACGCTGTGCTGCGCGGGGAGGACCTGCGTCACGAGATCCGTGCGGCGGAGTACCTGAAGGCGCATTTCGCCGATGCGGTCACCGCGCCCATCCGCCAACATGTGGCCGCCAAGCGCTACCTGACCGCCGTCGACCCAGCTTACGCACGCGGCTTATCGCCGGCCTCGGTGCGCAGCCTCGAAGTCCAGGGCGGCCCTTTCACACGCGATGACGCCCACGCCTTCCTGACCCAGCCGTTCGCCGGCGCGGCCATCCAACTGCGGCGCTGGGACGATTTGGCCAAAGTGGCCGGCCGCGCGACCCCGAACCTGCATTACTTCCGCGCCTATGCCGAGCAGTCGCTCAAAGGGACGGCGGCGAGTTCCGCATGAGTGCCCGGTACGCCATCTATTACACCCCGGCGGCGGACCACTCGCTGACACGCTTCACCGCCGCCTGGCTGGGCCGCGACCCCAGCGGCGGCGTGCCCGGGCCACGGCCGACACACCCGACGCTCACCGCCTCCGCGCAGGATGCGCTCACCGCCGAGCCGCGTCGCTACGGCTTTCATGCGACACTCAAACCCCCGCTCCACCTGGCCGCAGGCCATACCGAAGCCGACCTGCTCACCGCCGTCGACCATCTGGCGGCCCGCCTCGCCCCGGTTGCGATGCCGCCGTTGCAGGCAGCCACTCTCGGGACATTCATCGCCCTAGTGCCGGCTGCCCCGTGCCCGGCGCTGGACAACGTCGCGGAGGCCTGCGTACGCGAGCTCGACCCCTTCCGCGCCCCGCTCAGCACCGCCGAACGGGCACGACGCATCGGCGGCAAGACGCTGTCGCCGCACGAACTGGCGCTTCTGGATCGTTGGGGGTACCCCTATGTGCTGGAGGCGTTTCGCTTCCACATGACCTTGACCGGCAGCCTGCCGGCCGACCAGCGCGACACGGTGCTGGCGGCGCTGGAGGACTTGATCGACAGCGCCTGGCTGTCGTCACTGCGGCTCGACGCATTGACCGTCTTCTGCCAACTGCGGCCCGAGACGCCGTTCACGGTCCTTCATCGGGCAGCGCTTGCGGGCTAACCAATCTGCGAGCGAATCACCTCCCACATTCGGGGGCATTCGCAACTTGCGAACCCGGGCACCCGTAGGAGCGCACCCCTGTGCGCGATGGCCCGATATGCCACCGCCCCCTCGAAATTGGGCACCAACCGAAAGCGAATCGCGCACAGGGGTGCGCTCCTACAGGTGCCCGGGTTCATGGTACGACGCCAAAGCCAAAGCCAAA